>NZ_VWXJ01000015.1:0-160532 GCF_011752535.1 Pantoea sp. Tr-811 | reverse complement strand
GTACTGGCCTTCGCCGTCGTACTCGTGGATGACCAGCTTTTCGCCGTGGGTGCCTTTCATGAACACGTAGACGTAGCCAGGGCGCAAGGCACGCAGGGTGTAGGCGCAGTGCTGCAGCGTGGGGAAGTTTTGTTCCAGGGCGAAGCCCGAGCCACTGTAGCGGTAGGGTGGTGCATTGCCGGTGCGAGGCACGATGGCGTAGCGCAGCGGCAGAATGGGTACACGTGGGCTGCAGGGTGGGCCGGAGGTGGCGCGGCTGACGGTGGCCTCAGTCATGTGAGTTCCCCTTGTTGTGAACGAGCGCCTGCAGCTGGCGCAGGCGGCCTTGAGGCGACTCGTCGAGATTGTTGTAGATAGCCCCGGCTTGGGTGTCATTCATCAACCACATATGCTCCGCCACCAGCCGTATGAACTGACCTGCGACGGTCTCATCGCTGAAGTTGATTGCTCGCAGCTGCGGCAGCAGGGTCTCGATCCATTCACGCATTTCAGCCAACGTGCGATCGGCATGGCGTGGGGTGGCCAGGATTTCGTGGGCGAGGCTGAGCACGAAGTGCTCATGAAGGCCAGATTGCAGGCGGGCAAGCTCATGTTCATCGAGTGACAAGTGCGCAGCTGATTGGGTGCGAGCGGCGGTGGGAGTGTGCTCGTAGACTTTCCAGTCATGCACAGGCCCCCAATTCACCCTCCATGCCAACCGGGACACTGGGCCTAGCCAGGAAGCGCGATTGGCGTCACTCAACGCATGAAGCCAGGCATCGAGATGATTGGGTGCGATGTGGTGGGTGGCCAACCCTTGATCCGGCAGCCTGAATTGCACCAGGCTGTTGAAATGCTCGGAAAGGTCATCAAGGCTGGCCTGCGCATCCAGCGCGATGGCCCCACCAATGGGCATCCAAGCCTCGATGGCATGGCGGAGCAGTTCCGGCGCTTCACTGACATCCAGCAGCAAGGGGCCGAACTCGTACTCTTCGTCCATCACGCTGCGCTTCCAAAGCCATGCATGGCGGGGACGCTGGGTGACAGCGTCGACCAGCTCAAGCACAGACGGTGCGTAGGCCGGCACAACTTCACCCTCAGGTGATATGGACGGAAGGCGCACCGCCCAATGCTCAAGCGCCCGGCTGAGTAGCAGAAGGTATCGGTAGCCGCTGGCAAAGCTTGCGTGGGGTAACGGGTTGGACACTGTTCTGCTCATGCGCCCGGCACTCCGATGCACTTGCAGTCGGGGAGCGAGCAGGTTCCATCGGCACCTCGCCCACATTGTCGATCCAGCGGGTCACCGTTGAACGGCGCTGCGTTGATGGAAAAGGGATTGGTGGATCCCGCCGGCGTCTGATGCAATGCCCCTTTGATGCGTATGTTTGGGCTGTCCAGCGTGATACCGGACTCGTCGATCTGGATCGAGCCGGCCGGGCCTTGGATGATCAGGGTTTCAGCTGCTCGCAGGTTATAAATACGTGTGCGCCGGCGAATTTCCGCGCGCGCTTCCAGGTCCGCGTGCCCTTCGACATGCTGCTCGAAATTCCCGCCCACCTTGAGCTGGAAGTTGGCAGCAATCTTGTCCTGGCGATGGTTACCGACTGTTTCGATACGGTCCTTGCCGATGCTTATCGTCTGGTTCCGACCCACACGATGCGCTTCATCCTGGCCAACGGTGATGCGTGCATCGTTGCCGATGGTTTCGCTGCGGTCATGCCCGATGCTCACCGACTCATCGTGGCCAACCTCCTCGGACCGGTCATTGCCCACCTGGGTGGTTTCATCGTGCTTGACCACGTTGTTCTGGTCGCGCTCGGCATGAATGAACACCTCCTGGCGGCCCAGTTCGTCTTCGAAGCGCAGCTCGTTGAAGCCATCGCCCTTGTGGGTCTGGCTTTTGATGGTCATGCGGGTCTTGTGGTCGGGTAGGTCGTAGGGCGGTAGCTGGTTCCCGCAATAGGTGCGCCCAGTGATCATCGGCTGGTCGGGGTCGCCGTTGACGTAGTGAATGATCACGTCCTGGCCGATACGCGGTATGGCCATCGAGCCCCAGCTGCCCCCGGCCCAGCCCTGGGACACCCGCACCCAGCACGAACTGAACTCGTTGTCCTTGCTCTCCCGGTCCCAGGGAAAGCTGACCTTGACCCGGCCCCATTCGTCGCAGTAGATCTCCTCACCCGGCGGGCCGACCACGGTAGCCATGTGTGGGCCGTCGACGTGGGTTTTTTCCAATGGGGCAGGGCGCCATTCGGTTCTGCCGGGAACAAGCTGGGCGGTTTGTTCGTAGCGCGTGCTCTGGTCAACGCCAGCCGCTTCTTCCTGCAGGCTGGTGAATTGGCTGCCCTTGTGAACCACACGGCTTACGCGCCAATGGGCATTCAGATCTTCACGTGGGTGGCCTGTGAGGGTGAAGCTCAGTCCAGGTTGCAGCCTGACGTCATCCCCTTCAACGTCAGCAATGCGTACATCGTGGCGCAAGGCGGTGATGCGCGTTTCAGTGAATGGCTTGCCCACGACGTCGCGCTTGTAGCGGCCGGGGTAATCGAAGCACTCGTACTCGGTGGACTGGTGTTCAAGGAACGGTCCGGAAGCACGGTGTTCCTGGCGATACGCTGGATGGGTGAAGGTGTAGTCGCGCTGAACCTGCCGCGCGGTGCGTACCTGCTCGCTGTAACGCAAGCGGCGTAGGCACGGCCTGGCCTGATCGCCTCCACTGTTGGACAGGTACAGCACGGTATTGGGGTCGATCACTTCCCCGTCTTCGAAGAAACCCTCATCTTCATCAACGCCCTTGACTGCCCCATGGCTGATCAGCCCCATGGACTGCACACGGTCGGTGATGATCAGCTTGTGCAGCTTTTCACTGTGTTCAAAGCGGTAGACGAAACCTTCCTCGGCCGCGAGGCGGGCGATGAAATCAAGGTCCGTTTCACCGGCCTGAACACAGAACTCGCGGACCTGATGGTTATCGATGGCGCGCAGTTCGTATTGCTGGATGCCTTGACGCTTGAGCATCAGCTCCAGAATCTGCGGTACGGTCTTTTGCTGGAAGATGCGCCAGTTCGAGCGCAGCCGGGCGCGCGCCAGGATTGGTTCGACCACGGCGTGATAGTAGGTGCGGTAAAAGCCACTTTCGCCCTGGCTGAAGCTACTGACCAAACCGTGCACGTAACGCACCGGCTTTTGGCCATTCCAGAGAGTGAACAACACCGGCTTGTCCAGCAGCTCACCGAAGTTGATATCGGGCTCGAAACTGATCAAGTCCAGTTTGAGGCTGAAGGGTGTGCTGATCGCTTCCTTGAGTTCAAACGACACCACTTCGAATTCAGCCTTGCCCACGAGGGGCTTAAAGCTGAAGCGCAAATCAGATTGGCTAGGCATAAAAGATCCTTGTCCGCCTTCTGAGTGTTCGAAGCGCCCAGGCAGAACCAGACTGCCTGGGGCATTTCAGTAAGATCAGACGATCGGTTTACGCCAGTCGTCGGAGCCTTCGGTGCCTGCCACTACGTGGGTCCAGGAGATCTTGCGGTAGGACATGGCTACTTCGATCATCTGGGTGTAGTTCGCGTTGTCCTGGTTTTGGGCGTGGGGCAGGACCGTGTTGATATCGACGATGGTGGCGTCCTCCAACTTGGTGGTGAAGAAGTGCTCCTGCTTGCCCTCCACCGAAGTGCGGTACCAGTTGACTTCAACGGTCGGCAGCATTTCGCCGCTGGCCAGCGCCTGATACATCAGGGGCGTGGCCTTGTTCAGCGCGCTGGTGAAGATGAACGGCTTGTGTACCCGCTGGCCGGCGGGTTGGCCGCTTTGCGGGTCGGTGGGTGTTTTGATCTGGTGTTTGATTTCCTGCACCAGAATCTCGTCTTCATGGCCCTCGACGAATACGTTGCCGACTGAGTCTGAGGTGAAGGCACCGGCGGTGATGTTGCCTTGGGTTTGGCCTTGGATCTTGATGTAAGCGGGTGTTGGCATGGCAGTTTCTCCTGCATCCATGTGGATAAAGCACGCACACCGAAGGCGGCGTGGCCATCGGGAACGATGGACTTGTCAACGAAGCAATCGCCCCGTTAATTCGTTGAATTCAGTGGTGCCGGTTAAAGGCGTGCTACTGCTGCAAAATGCCGTTGAGCGACTGCAGCACCTCGGTGGTGATCAGGTGCAGGCGGTAGCTGTAGATGCCGTAAGCCGTGGCCATGGCAATGGCGGAAATCACCAAGGGGCTCCACCAGGGCCATTGCCGGTTCATGCGGAAGTTGCGCGGGGCAACATTGGTGTAGGGGTCGCAGACGGTCGTCGGCGTGGGCCCACGTAGCTCACGGATGATTCCGTGGAGTTGGTGAATGAGGGTGTTCAGCGTTTCTTCGCCCTTGGGCGCGAGGGCGTACTTGCCCTTCAGCCCCAGGCAAAGGATGAAGTACATGAACTCCAGCACATCCTTGTACTGCCGGGGCTCTTGCATCAGGCGCGAGATCACGGTGAAGATCTTTTCACCGCCGAAGGTTTCATCATGGAAGATGCTCAGCAGGGGCTCCTGGCTCCAGTAACTGGTCTGGCCCCACGGCCGGTCCATCACGGCCTCATCGATGAACAGGCACAGTCCGTAGGAATAAGCGAGCAGCTGCGTGGTTTCATAGCCGTGCTGACGCATCTCCTCCTGGATGTTCTCGATCTGGTTGCGGACCTTTTGGTGCACCTGCGCAAGGTTCGGCAGTGCGTCAAGCGTGCGCAGGCGCATGACCAGGCCGAATAGCGGTGCGGCAGCATCCAGCATCAGGTTGTCGTAGCCGCCGCGTAGCTGAAAGACCGGGTCGGCGGGGTAGCCTTTTTCGGCAGGTGCTGGATTTTTGTCGGGTGCATCCGCTGTTGCGGCGTTGGTGGGCACAGACTTCACCAGCATCGGTTGCAACTGCTCAGTGTTAGCAGGCGCAGAGTCATCAGCTGCAAGATCTTGCTCTTTCATCTCACTCACTCCTTATCGCCCAGAACTGCAGCTCAAGCCCTGGGAACTCCCCCGCGATATGAATTCCGAAACCGTTGGCCGTTTTCATGCAGGCCCAGGCCGGGTCGCGTCGATCAAGCTCGAAATAGCTGAAGCCTGCATGGAAGGGCAGGTCGCGCGGCGCCACGGGCAGCGGATGCAGCGCAATACCGGGCAGCTGCTTATGCACCACGTCATGCAAGGTCTCCAGGGACGTGACCTTGACTTTCTGCAAGAACAGCTGGCGCAAGGTCGGCGGCGGCAGGTCCGCGCGCACGGCGAGAATGAAGTCCGCGTCATCGATCAAGCGGCGGTCTTCGAGCGTTGTGGTCATCACGCCGTAATCCAGCGCGTCCAGTGGCAGCGAAACAGCGCGCGGTTGCAGAACTGTGCCCAGGGCGCGGCGCAAGGTGTCTTGCAGGGGTTTGAAGGACGTGCGCAGCGCGGTGTGCTGATAGGCCGGATACTCTGACGGCAGTCGGCTCTCGTCGGTGAAGGTCGCGAACTCGCCACAGGCCTGGCTCATGTGCAGGTACAACTGCTCAGGGTGTGTCTGCCCCTGCCTGGCCAAGTGCTGGAAGCACGGCCACCAGCGGTTCATGGCCTGCAACAGGTTGAAGTCGCGGATGTCGGCGATGCCGGACTGGCCCGATGCGCCAATCCGGGCCGCCAGGTTGCGTGCACGCTCGCGCAGGGTGTGGGTGATTTCTTCGAGGTAGCGCTGCAGTGCCGGTACGGCCCGCACCGAGACACTGGTGGGGTAGAACGCTTCATCCAGTTGCAGGGTGCCGTCGGGGCGGCGTTCAAGGATGCGCGCCACGGCCAGGCGGGTATAAGCACTGCTGTCATCGACCTTGCGCTTGAGTTGCAGGTTGGGCACGGCCAGGTCGACCTGTACCAGGTCGCCGTCGGCGCTGTGGGTGTCCTTGATGTCCTGGGCCTGGGCGTGGTAGCGCACGTTGGCCGTGCTGTCGGGCCAGCTCACTTCGCGGCCACCTTCGGTGCGCAGCGGCAAGCAAAGGTACACCTCACTGCCGGACGCGCCGTCGTCGTCGATTTCCAGCGGCGGCGGCGGGGGCAGGTCAGCGGGGATGTCGAACGCCGTACCATCGGGCATGATGCCGCGGGCGCGGGTGATGGCGACCTTGCCCAGGCTTAGGTACTCATCGTTCAGTTGCAGCTCGCTGAAACCGTAGAACGCCGCGTTCAGGCTGGCCAGGCGCTGATGCAGCGCCGCTTCGCTGGCCCGCGTGGCCTGCTGGAAGTGCTGCGGTTTGACGAACAGGCCCTCAGGCCACAGGACGGGGTTACGTGAGCTCATGGGCGTTCCTTGTCAGCGTGCGGGAGGGAAAGGTGCAGGGGCGCCATCAGTCTTCCTCCTTGAGCAGGATCTGCGTGTCGTTGACCAGCAGCGACAGGATGATCTGGTGCCCGCGAGGGGGAATGCGCAGCACTTGGCGCCAGGTGGCGTCTTCCTGGTTGCGGTAGTCGGCGATCACCGCGACGAAGCGCGTGTCGGGCTCGATGGGCGCGAAGGGAATGAACTTGAACTGGCCGGGGCGCAGCAGGTAGTCGTCATCGCGGATGTAGGTGCTGCGCAAGGCCTTGGCGGGGTCCTTGTCCAACAGCTGGAAAACGCTGTTGCGCAGCAGCGAGTCGTCGCGCAGTTGCAGGATCTTGATCGCGATGGGGGTGGCAATCGACTCGCTGGCCATGGCCATGGGGCGCGGCAAGGTCAGCACTACCGTCGAGTCGTCATACCCACCCGGTGTGCTTTCCTCCGATGGCGAGCGAAGCGTTTGGGCATCGGCTTGCTCGTTCAGCGCAGTGGCTTCGATGGCAGGAAACTGTTCGTGCAGGTACTCGAACAAGGTGCCCACCTTCTCCTTCAGGCTGTACGGGTCGCCTGCGCTCAGGCTGACTGCGTAGGGGCTGGGCTCCAGGGCTTGGTCCAGCTGGTCCGGCAGTTCGACGCTGTTGGGGTTGCCATTGAGCGTAGGGCTGACGTTGATGCTGATCGCGACCTGGGTGGGGTGGTCCTTGGGTGGCCCGATCGGCAGCGAGTGGTCTTTGATGACCTGGCTGGCTCTGTCCCAGGAGGTGCAGCCGGGCAGTGCGATCAGCGCGATCAGCAGTGGCGTGAGCAAGAACGGTCGGCAGCTCATAGGCGTTCTCCTGCCGTGAGGCCCTGCAGCGGATCGCGCTGCGATGGCGTTGCAGTGACCTGAGCATCCAGTGCCACCAGCGGGTCGTTGCCCGGGGTTGGCGCGAATGCCGAGCAGACTTCGGGAAACGCTTGGGCAGGGCCAGCTTCGGGTTGCCAAGGTTGGGCGTGCGCGTGCTCTATCCACTCGTCAAGCAGCCGTAGATCAAGATTGAACAGGCCCTCCAGCGGCTGCGTTTCGCCAGTTGCGCAGCGCACGTGGAGCCGGTAGGCGCCAATGCGCAGTTGGTCGCCCTCGTTGAGGCGCGTGGGGTAGTGGAGATCAAGGCTGACATCGCTACCGTTCAGATAGGTGCGCTGGCAATGGTCGACCACGCAGAAGCTGCCCTCGGTCCAGCGGATTTCGCAGTGCACCGGCGCAACGCCGTTTTTGCGATCATCAAGCAGCCAATCCGCGCCGTTGCTGCCGATGGTGCCGCCGGTGCTGGCGAACAGGCGCCGCGCCGTAACGGTTTGCGGCACTTGGCCGAGGTTGATAATGCTCAGGGTCATTGTGCTCATGAGCGCCCCCGGAAGCGTACGACAGGGCTGATCTTGCCGTGGCGGTCATCGACGAAGCTGGTCCAGCCCAGATAAGCACCCTGGGTTGGGTGCAGGCAGAAGGGCGACAGGGCGTTCTGCTTGAGGCGTAGTTCCAGGTCGTAGGCCAGGCCGTCGCGCAGCAAGAAGTCGATCAACGCACGCAAGCGCCCAAAATTGACGCCACTGGGCAGCAGGTCATGCAATTGCTGCTGGTCGAGTTCACTGATCACGATGGTGAACTTGCTGCTGCGCGTGCGGGTGCGGCTGCCGACCATGAAAGTGCTCCCCAGTTGCCCATTGCTGCACCCAAGGCTGACCAGCTGCTTGGCTGCGCAGGGCACCAGGCGTGTTTCGAACTCACGGATTCGCACATGGCTCAGGTCGAAACAGTGGCCGATGATGCCGGCTACGGTGCCCGGGGCACGGCTGCGGCTGGCGATCACCCCGGCAAAACTGAGCAGCCGGCTCCAAGGCAGCGCGGTATCGCCGCGCAGCTGTTTGTCGTTCAGCCCGAGCAGGGCAAAGATGTATTGGGAGAACCCATCGCGCGCACCCGGCTGGAAGCGGATGTAGTAGCGGTACTTGCGCCAGATACGGTGCAGCAGGCCCAGCAGGTAATGGTTGAAGAAGTCGAAGAATGCAGGCCGAACACCGATACCGTGCGCATGCTCGTACGCTACCTCCTCCAGGTAATACGTCGGCAGGGGCGAGTCGGTGCCGTGCAGGCCCATGAAGGTGGTGCACACCCGGTAGCGGTCCTCGGCGCCAGGCATGCGTTCGGCCTTGTAGATGTCCGATACGGGAAAGGTCAACCGAGGGTCGCTGGTAAGCCGCACGCGCCGCCGGGCCTCATCGCTGGGCCAGCGGGGTTCAAGGTCGTCTCCGTGCAGCCCGTGAAGGCGCTCCAGCAACTGGTAGAAGTTGTATTGGTGCGCGTTGGCGAGCAGTTTGTCGGCTAGATCAGCGGTTGCTTGCCGGTCTGGATGGGCCATGTATAGCGCTCGTTGTTGGTGGTGTTGATCACTTCCAGCTGGTGGAAGGAATTGATGCTGGCGTACAGCGCGAAGAAGTGGGCGAACACGCAACTGAACAGGTAAAGGTCGCCTTCGCAGAGGAAGGCGTCCTGGTCCAGTTTCAGCTGCGTATGCAGGCCGCGAATGGGTTGCCCCTTGATCAGCCAGTCCATGGGCGTGGTTTTTATGTCGCGCAAGCCGTCGAGGCGCTTGCCCGTGGTACGGGCTTGCTGCAGGTCGTGCAGGGCGGTGAAGTCATAGGCGCGGATCACTGCCTTGAGCGGGTCGGTCGAAAGCAGCGACAGGTAGTTGAGCGACATGTTGGAAATCAGTGCCCACTGCAACTGGCCGTCCAGCACGGGGCGGCAGGGGCGGGTCGGTACACGGATGTTGCGGTAGGTCGCCAGCGGCGGCGTCTTCTCGTCGATCACGTCGATGTCGCCAATACCTAACGCCAACGGCAAATCACGGTTGGTGCAGGTCAGGTCGATGGACGCCGTTTCAAGCGCCCCTATGTAGCTGCTGGCATCGGCGCGTACGAATGCGATGCGATGCGTTACGCCATCGCCTTGCAGGGACTCATCGAGCGAATAGCGGTAGTACAGGGCCTTGCGGCCGTGGATATGCTCGATTTCATGGGCAAACGATTCGAACGGGCGGAAGGTGCGCAGGTATTCGCCGGTGCTCCCGTCGGTGGTGGAGCGGGTGCTGATGACCTGGTCGACACTGAAAATCTCGTAGGCGTGGGGGTGGGTACCTCTGGGCTTGAGCTCGGCCTGGGCGGTTTCGCTGGCGAGATCGATGGGTTCGGCGCTGTGAGCGAACAGGTTGACGGCTGGCGTGCAGAACAGGCTGAAATCAGCAATGCCAACACGTAGCACGTCGGGCAGTTGACGGGTGAAGTGAAATGCGATCGCTACCCGATCGCTTGGCTGGGCAGGCCAGACCTTATCCAGGCCTGTGATGCAGAAGAAATGAAAACGCTGTGGGAAGGCAAAGTACTCCTGCAGGATGCGGTAGCCATCGAAGACGTTCTGCGGGTAGGGCAGCATGGCGTCTTCCGGGGCGAACCCCGGAAACACAATGCTGCTGGCGGGTAGCCGCCGTGCCTGGCCATTGATCGTTACGCTGACCTGCCTGAGGTATTGGGCAAGCCACAAATACAAGGTGCGGGCGCTCTGGTCATCGCCGCTCAGGTGAACGGCCAGGCTGGAACAGCCCAACGTATTCAGCGGCCGCTGCACCAACGTTCGCAGGCCGATGCTCACCACCGAACTGCCAAGCGCCTGGCTAGCGCCCACCGTGTCGAGCTGAAACGGCTGGATGTTGACTTCGGTGCAGGTGCGGAACTCGCACGGCACGCCGTCCACTGGCTTGGAGAACAACCGTGAGCCCTTGGCGATGCGCTGCGACTGGCTGAGCGACTGTTGGCACGGCGTGAACTGGACGATCGTGGCGCTGGGCAGTGGCCTAAGATAATTGGGCCACAACAGCTGCAGCATGGGATGGGTCAGCTCGGGCAGGTCGTCCTCAAGCTTGAGGCGTAGCTTGGCCGTCAGGAACGCAAAAGCTTCCATCAGGCGCTCGACATCCGGGTCACTGCCGCCCTTGCCAAGCAGGCGGGCCAATTGCGGGTTGTCCTTGGCGAAGTCGTTACCCAGTTCTTGCAGGTAACGCAGCTCTTCGCTGAAGCGGTCCTTGAGTGACATGGGGTCACCTCACTCTAGTGTGGCGGTTGTGCCCGTTGACCAGCAGTTCAAGTTGCAACTGTTCCGTGTGGTCGTTGACCTGCACCTGGCAATCGAGCCTGAAGTGCAGCTCCAGCGGGGCGTGGCAATCGGGAACGGCCTTGAGCGCAAGCACCGTGATACGCGGCTCGAAGCGCTGGAGGGTATGGCGGATGTCGGTGCTGACCTGCTGCAGCAGGTCGCCACTGCTCACGTCATGCCCGTTGAAGTCGCGCAGGCCGAGCTCCGGGCTGCTTTGTGAGCAACCCTGGCGCGCGTTGAGCAACGTTTCGAGGTGGCGCTTGATGGCGGTGATCTTGTGTGACGTGTTTTCCTGCCGGGACGGAGCCCGGCGGATGGACTGATCCGCCATCAAGCGTTCGAACAGGCCTGTCATTGTGTGTCGAGCCGCCCAACCAGGGAGATCTCGAAATTCGCGCCCATGTACTTGAAGTGCGGGCGCACCGCGAGCGAAACCTGGTACCAGCCTGGGTCGCCGGCAACATCGGAGACTTCCACCTTGGCCGAGCGCAACGGGCGACGGCTGCGTACATCGGCCGAGGGGTTTTCCTGGTCGGCGATGTACTGCTTGATCCACTTGTTGAGCTCGGACTCCAGGTCCTTGCGCTCTTTCCAGCTGCCGATCTGTTCGCGCTGCAGCACCTTGATGTAGTGGGCCAGGCGGTTGACGATGAACAGGTAGGGCAGCTGGGTGCCCAGCTTGTAGTTGGTCTGGGCCTGCAAGCCTTCCGGGGTCTTGGGGAAGTTCTTGGGCTTTTGCACCGAGTTGGCCGAGAAGAACGCCGCGTTGTCGCTGTCCTTGCGCATGGTCAGGGCAATGAAGCCTTCTTCGGCCAGTTCGAATTCCTTGCGGTCGGAAATCAGCACCTCGGTTGGAGTCTTGGCCTGCAACTGGCCCAGTGCTTCGTACAGGTGTACCGGCAGGTCCTCGACGGCGCCGCCCGATTGCGGGCCAATGATGTTCGGGCACCACCGGTAGCGGGCGAAGCTGTCGTTGATGCAACTGGCCAGCAGGAACGCGGAATTGCCCCACAGGTAGTTGTCATGTCGCCCGCCGATGTGCTCGTCGTAGTTGAAGCTCGCAATCGGTTGTTCCTGCGGGTGGTACGCGCAACGGAGCATGAAGCGTGGCCCGCTGAGGGCAAGGTGCCGTGCATCTTCGCTGTCTCGCAGCACTCGCCACTTGGCATGGCGGGGCCCGGCGAAGATGTCCTTGATTTCCTTTAGGTTGGGCAAGTCCTCGAAGCTGCTGAGGTTGAAGAATTCAGGGGAGGGCGCCGCAAGGAAGGGCGCATGTGACATTGCGCCGACCGATGCCATGTAGCTCAGCAGCTTGATGTCTGGCGAGGAGGGCCCGAAGGTGTAGTTACCGACCATGGCCGCAACCGGCTCGCCACCAAACTGGCCATAGCCAGCGGTGTAAACATGCTTGTAGATACCACTGCAGGTAATGTCGGCCGCATTCTCGAAGTCATCGAGCAAGTCCTCTTTGCTGACATGCAGGCATTCAAGCTTGATGTTTTCCCGGAAGTCCGTGCGGTCGACCAGAAGTTTGAGGCTTCGCCAGGAAGACTCAAGCTGCTGGAACTCGGGCTGATGCAGGATGGCATCCATTTGTTTACTGAGTGCCCGATCCAGCTCGGCAATCATTTGATCAACACGGTGCTTGTTGACTAATTGATCTGGGTCAGGATTTTTGAGGATTTCGGTAATAAAGGCGGATACGCCCTGCTTGGCGACTTGATAGCCCTCTTGAGCGGGCACCAACTTGGTTTCGGCCATGATTTGGTCGAGCAAGGTGGCATTGCTTATCGTGTCGGTAGTGACTTCTGCAGTTAGGGTCGTGGTGGGCTTTGGCATAAGGACGCTCCGTTGTCTCAGTGTTCTTCAGGCGCTTCGAGCACCAAGTCCAGTTCCTGGGCGAGCTGCTGACGGGCCTGGCCATCGTTCAGCAGCTGCTGCAGGTGTTTGCGGAAGGTGGGCACGTTACCCAGCGGGCCCTTGAGGGCAACCAGGGCCTCGCGCAGCTCCAGCAGCTTGTTCAGCTCGGGCACCTGGCGCGCGATGCGGTCGGGCCCGAAGTCGTTGATTGACTTGAGCTGCAGGCTTACGGCCAGCTGCGCGTCCGGGTCTGTGCCGAGCACGCAGGGCACCGTTATGTTTAGGCTGACTTGGGCGTCACTCAACACATCGTTGAAGGTGTGTTTATCGATGCGCATGACCGGGCGGTCTTCAAGGGCGCGGCTGTCGTCCAGGCCAAAATCGCCGAGCACGAGCATTTTATGCGGCAGCTCTATCTCGGCTTTTTCATCGCCGGTGGCGGGGACATATTTGATGTTGATGCGCTCTTTGGGCGCGACGGAACCAGTGCGTGAGGACATCGCAAAGTATCTCCTGAGTTGTAGGGCCAGTCCGTGGCTATGCGATTAAATTGCTTGTGGAGCTTGTAGGAAATTTCTCTGTTACAGTGGTGTCGGTTAAACAAAAAAATCAGGCCTTCCTGGGTCGCCTAAAAACATGCGCCGCATTTTGTCGTTAAGTCGAGCGCAAAAATGTAAAAAAATATTTGGTTTGTAGTCGGCCAATTTTATGCACTAGGATTTCATCGAGCCTTGAGCGCCAGGATGCGCGTTGCCGGACTTTCAGTTCGAAAAGCCGGCAAGGGGTTGTGTGCTGCTGAACAGGGAAAGTTTGTGATGAATGATCGAGTTACATATTGCCTAGGCCTTTCGTTGATAGTGTGTTGCACGTCATTGCACGCCTATGCCAATCAGGATTGCGCGCGGATCGTATCCAACCTCGAGCGCCTGGCCTGTTTCGATACATCGGCGGGAACCCCCGCTCACGTCGAGCAATCGAGGTGGTCCGCCCCGGAGCAGGAGTCACCCACGCTGCGCCGTGTCATGGTCCATGAGGCGGATCGCCAGCAGGAAGACTTGACGTTTCGCCTCAGGCGCCAGGATGACGGGCTTTTGATTTCGGCTCCCGCCATCGCCTCAGTCGCACCACACCCCTACCTGGTCATCAGCTGCGTGCAGAACATCTCCAGGTTGCAACTGGTCACCGCCCACCCCCTTGATGCCAGCCGAGTGCAGGTGCGATTGCAAGGGGAGCGGGGCGCCACCGTGGCCACGCCATGGCAAGTGATGGAGAACGGCCAGGTGCTTGACGCCGGCCGAGGCTTGCCTGGTATAGAACAGATCAAGCAGTTGATCGGTGCTCACCGCATTGAAGTGCACAGTGACAGCCCAGCGGTCGATGGGCTGGTGTTTGACGCACAGGGGCTGGACCCTCTGATCGACGAGGCGCGCAAGACATGCCGCTGGTAGCCCAGGTCACGGCCGGGGAAATCACCCGGTTACTCGCCCCGATCGACGCCCAGGCGCCGGCCGGCCTATTCGATGTGGAAGATGAAACCTACCAGGCCATCGACCAGGAAATGGTCAAGCTGGGCGGGTTGCAGGAGGCTGGCCTCGACTGGAGCTACATCGAGGAGGCTTCGCGCCATTACCTCAGCCAGCAGTGCAAGCACATGCGTATCGTTGCCCACCTGAGCGTCGCATGGCTGCGCAGCGGTTGCTGGGAACGCTGGGGATACACCCTGTCACTGCTGGCTGGCATGGTCGAAGGCTACTGGGAAACCGCGTATCCGAAGCCTGGCCCAACCGGCTTTATCGGCAAGCGCAAGCTGGTCGGGCTGGTACTCAACCGCCTGGCCGATGCGCTGCCGCGCCTGGACCGTTTTACCTACACCCCGGCTCATGCAGCAGCCGCCGAACAGGCGTTGAGGCGGCTGCAGCAACAACAAGCTGCCGCCCAGCTCGATGCAGTGCAGCTAGACGGGTTGGTAGACGTGTTACGCAAACACACCGCGCTTGCCAACGGCGTGGGTGAGCCTGCTGTAACCAACGTGCGCAAGGCAACCACCCAACCGGCGCCGCTGGCTGAGGTGATTGCCCCGTCAACGCCGCGGGTGTCGCCGGGCAATGAGCGTGAAACACGCCGGGCCGTGTTGGGCATGGCCGAGCTGATCAACCAGCAGGACGTTTACGACCCCACCGGCTACCAGCTGCGGCGCTTCGGATTGTGGGCGCACATTCAAGCAGCGCCCCAGCCCAGGCAGGGCAACCGCACCGAGTTGATGGCAGTACCCCAGGATATTGCCGCAGATTATGAGGACGCCATCGCCGCCAGCGCGGTAGACGCTGCATTGCTCCAGCGCATCGAAAAGAGCCTTGCGGCCTGCCCCTACTGGATTCGCGGCAGCTTCCTGGCGGCCAGTATTGCCTCGCGCTTGGCGATGCCTGAGGTGGCGGAGGCGATTCGCGCCACCACTGCACGCTTCGTATTGCGCCTGCCGGCATTGCAGCAGCTGTGCTTCAGCGACGGCCGGGCCTTTGTTGATGACCAATGCCTGGCGTGGCTGAGAGGTGGGCAGGCGCACGCTGCCCCTGCTGCAGCGTCCCAGGAGTTCGCCTCCCTGCGCGAAGAGCTGGCCTGCCAACTGGATGCAGGCGGTATAGAAACGGTTTTGCTGCGCCTGCAAGGCATGCAGACGCAATTCCTGGCCCCCCGCGAGCGCTGCCACAGCACGGTGATTGCAGCTGACTTGCTGGCTGCCAAAGGCGTGTCGTGGCTTGCCCAGGAGTTGTGTGCAGGTGTTGCCCGAACGATGCAGCAGACGACTGCCAGTGTCTGGGAACCTGAGGTATTTCAAAGGCTTGAACAATATGCCTGCAATCACGTGCTGACCCCTGGAATCAAGGAACGGGAGCCTCGATGAATCTATTACAGAAGTTGCTCAAGCGTTGGGGCTTGCCGCTGGTTACCCGTATCGGTCTGGCGCTGCCGGTACTGCTCACGCTGGGCGCCTTGCTGATCATGATCGGCATCTGGTGGCTGGGCCCGCAATGGACCTGGCGTGCGCAACAGCCCCTGGCCAGCGTGGCGCACCGTAGCCTCGCGAGCCTGGCCTTGTTGCTGGTTGCGCTGCTGGGCTGGCTTTTCGTGCTGCGTACAGGCTTTCGGCGCCTGCAAGCAGAGCGCAAGCAGGCCATGGCTGCAGAGCTGGATCGCGCATTGCCCTTCATCCAGGCACAGGAACAGGCCTTGAACCAAGGCCTTGCACGGCTTCTCGACAATGCCGGTGGGCGGCGCGCCTTGTACCGGTTGCCCTGGTACCTGGTGTTGGGTGGCGAGCACGCCGGCAAAACCAGCTTTATCGACCGCAGCGATCAGCGTTTTTCCCTGACGCGCATTGACAAGGCGCAGGCTCAGGGGCTGCAAGCGCAGGCGCAGCCCTATCCGATTGGCTGGTGGATGGGTGATGACGCAGTACTCATCGACCCACCCGGTGCGCTGGTTAGCCAACAAGTATCGGCAGGCTCGATCCCGGCAAGCCAGGCGCAGGCCGAGCACTGCGTGCCTCCCGGCACGCCGGCGAGGTTGTGGTTGCACCTGTTGGGCTGGCTGCTGCGCAATAGAAGCCGGCGTGGGCTTAATGGCGTGTTGTTGGTGGTCGACCTGCCGGCGCTGCTGCATGGCACGCCCGAGCAGCGTATGGCGTTGGCGCAGACCTTGCGCGCGCGCCTGTATGAAGTGAGCAGCCAGCTAGGCTCGCGTCTACCGTTGTACGTGGTGCTGAGCAAATTCGACCTACTGGATGGTTTCGACCCGCTCTATGCCGGGCTTTCTGCCAAGGCGCGGGAAAAACTGCTGGGCTTTACATTCAAACTGGATGCCCTCGGCAGTTTCGATGCCTGGCTCGATGAATATGGCGAGCACTACGATCAGTTGCTCGGCCAGCTGTTCGAACACGTTGTCGACCGGCTTGACGCACAGAGCGAGGCGCCAGTGCGAGCACGGCTTTTCTCATTGCATGCCCAGTTGATCGGGCTTAAGCCTATCCTGCTGAGTTTCCTGCGTGAAACCCTTGCAAGCGACCGGTTCACCACGCCTGCCTTGGTGCGTGGCGTCTACTGGTCGTCGGTGGTTCAACAAGGCGACATGCTCAATGCCTTTGTGCGCGAAGCGGCGCAGCCCTACCAGACCGAGCGCCCTCTGCGTGAAGGCAAGGTGCGGGGCAGGGCATCTGCTTATTTCATCCAGCAGGTGTTCAGGCGTGTCATCTACCCGGAAGCAGGGCTTGCCGGCGACAACGTCAAGGTGGCGCGCAGCAAGCGCCAGTTGTTCTGGGTAGGGTCCGGGGTCGGGGTGTTGGCCTTGTGCGTCGCGGTCGCCAGCTGGCAGCGCTACTTCGACATCAATGCTGCCAAGGCGGCCAGCGTGCTGGCCAAGAGCAGGGAATTCAGCGACCACGAAGTGGACCAACGCCTGGATCCAACCGGGCGCAATTTGCTTGAACCGCTGGACCAGATTCGCGACGCGGTGGCGGTGTTTGGTGATTACCGAGCAGCCTGGCCCGGGGTTGCCGACCTGGGGCTGTACCAGGGCCGGACTATCGGGCCACGGGTCGACGAGGCCTACCTCAATTTGCTTTCCAGGCGGTTCTTGCCAGCGCTGGCCAGTGGCGTGGTCGATGCCATGGACGCAGCGCCCCCGGGAAGTGAGCAGCAAATGGCTGCGCTCAGGGTCTATCGGATGCTGGAGGATCGTCGCAACCGTCGGCCTGAGTGGGTCGAAGGCTGGATGGCCCACCAGTGGCAACAAAAATTCCCGGGGCAAGGGCAGTTGCAGCGCGACCTCATGCAGCACCTGAAGTACGCCTTGGCTTATGCCGATACCGAGTTGCCTCAATACAGGCAACGTATCGCCGATGTACAGCAAGCGTTGCGCAAGGTGCCATTGCCCGAGCGGGTTTATGCAGGCCTCAAACAGCAGGCCGAGGAACAGTTGCGCACGGGCTTGAACCTGCGTCATCAAGTGGGGCCGGCTTTCGATGTGGTGTATCGCACCTCCTCCGGCAGCGGGCAGGGGGCGGGCAGCGTGATGCTCCCGTCGATGCTCACCGCCAAGGGCTTCAAGGCCTATTTCGAACCGCGCAGTCAGCACTTCGCCGAGCTGGCCATGATCGATCAGTGGGCACTGGGCGAGCGCGGCCAGCTCGATTACTCGGCCGCCGACCGGGAGGCGCTGAGCGAGCGCGTACGCAACCTTTACAGCGCTGACTTCATCGACAGTTGGCGCCATGCCTTGAATGCTTTTTCGGTAGCCGATTTCCGCGACCTGGACCATGGTGTGGCAATCCTGCAGCAGTTGACTGGGCCAACAGCTCCGCTGCACCGCCTGCTGGAGACGGTGAAGGACAACACATCGCTTTCGGCGCCCGCAGGCACCGACATCGTCAACCAGGCCGAAACACTGCGCCCGGCAAACAGCCCGCCAGGGCAGCAGCAGGCGTGGGCCATCCAGCGGGCGTTCGCCGGCTTGAGCGCCATGCTGCAGGCGGCGGGTGAAAAGCCGAGCTACTACGACGAAACCCTAGCCGCCATCACGGCCGTTCATGATTACGCCAAGGCCGTGCAAGACAGCCCGGACCGAGGCAAAGCCGCACTCCAGGCTGTTCATCAGCGCTTTTCGATGACCGGGTACGATCCGATCGGCACCTTGCAGCGGGTGGCGAGTGGCTTGCCGGAGCCGATCAATCACCAGGTGCGCAAAGTGGCCGAGCAAACCGCCATGGTGCTGAACGTCGAGGCCCTTCGCGAGCTGGAGCGGCGCTGGGATGCCGAGGTGTACAGCTTCTTCCAGCAGCGCCTGGCAGGGCGCTACCCCTTCGTGGTGCGGGCACCGGATGCCTCGCTGGACGATTTCGAAGCCTTCTTTGGGCCCAAGGGGCGGTTGCAACAGTTTCAGGATCAATACCTGAAGGTTTTCCTGAAGGACAACCTCGAGGCATTGAAGGCGGGCCGCCAGGGTGGTTCGCTGATTCGAGCCGATGTGATCGAACAGCTGGAGGCGGCCGATCGCATCCGCGAAACCTTTTTCGACCCACGGGGCAACCTCAGCGTGCAGTTCAGCATCGAGCCCTTGGGGCTGAGTGCCAACCAGCGTACCAGCCTGCTGGATTTGGACGGGCAGCTGATTGCCTATACCCACGGGCCGAGCCAGATCATTGGCGTGATCTGGCCCAATACGCTGGGGCCGCAGGTGCGCAGCAACCTTACGCTGCTCAAGCAGGGCGGCAACAGCAGCAGCCTTGAGTACCGCGGGCCGTGGTCGATGTTCCGCCTGCTCAGCCGCGCAGCGCTGAACGGGCGCACGGCGAGCAGTGTTGACGTGAGCTTTCGCACCGGTGATGGCGTGATGCGCTATCGGTTGAATGCTGAAAAGGCGTTCAACCCCATCACCCAGCAACCGTTCAAGGGCTTCAAGTTGCCGCGGGGCCTGTTGCAGAGCACGGCGTCCAACTGACTGTCGAGCCCCTGAAAGTACTAATACCCGTGACGGACACCGTTGCGGGTATTTTTTTGCCTGTAGGAGCGGGCTTGCCCCGCGAAGCAGGCGACGCGGTGGATGGCACCGGCTGCGCCGGTGTTCGCGGGGCAAGCCCGCTCCTACAAGGCGTGGCGGCGCTTTGCACACGTGCAGTACGCGGCGACACAGAAAGACCTGCATTTTGAGCGATAACATTCGATAAGCCGTGATTATTAAGCCTTAGATTTCACTTGAAAAAAGCCTTCAATATGGTGAAAATTCACCCGTATTTACATATTACGTAACACAATACGAAATCGTAGGAGCAAACATGGCCCGGGGCGGTATCAACAAGGCGGTAGTGCAGCAGGCGCGGCAGGTGCTGATCGCCCGGGGTGAATACCCCAGCATCGATGCGGTACGTATCGAGTTGGGCAACACAGGTTCGAAAACCACCATTCACCGCTACCTGAAAGAGCTTGAAGGCGTAAAACCCGCGGCGTTACAGGGGCAGGCGGCCTTGAGCGAGCCCCTGAGCAAACTGGTGGCGCAACTGGCGGCGCAGGTACAGGAAGAGGCGGATGCGCAGGTTCTGGCGGCTGAAGCGGCGTTCAGCGAGGAACGCGAACAGTTGCAGGCGCAATTGCAGGTGGCCCAGCAGGCACTGGCGGCTGCCCACCAGCAACAGCAGATTCAAGCAGCCGCGCTGGCCGCTGAGTCGGAACGCCTGACTACCACGCAAAACACCCTGCAGGCCGAGCAGTTGCGCAGTGCAAGCCTCAACCAGTCACTCGGTGAATTGCAGCTGCGCCTGGCCGACAAGGACGAGCAGGTCAAATCGCTGGAAGACAAACACAAGCACGCCCGGGATGCGCTGGAGCATTACCGCACCGCCAGCCGCGAACAGCGCGAGCAGGAGCAGCGCCGCCACGAGGCGCAACTGCAGCAACTGCAGGTGGAACTGCGTCAGCTGCAGCAGGGCATGATCGTCAAGCAGGATGAACTCACGCGCCTGCACCGCGACAATGAACGCCTGCTTGGTGAGCACCGCCAGGCCACCAGCGAATGCAAGGTCCAGAATGAACTGCTGGAGCAGCGCGATGCGCAGATTCAAGGCTTGCGTACCATCCTTGCCCAGGCGCAGGGCGCCAGTGACGAGATGCGCAGGCAGTTGCAGGGGCTGGAGCAAGCCCTGGAAGACAAGCGAGCGCTGTATGGTGAGCAAGGTCGACAGTTGCAGCACTTGCAAGAAGAACTGCTCAAGCGTGATGAGGCCTTGAAGGCGTATAGGGACGCCGAACGATAGAGGCGTGTTCCGGCCGCATCGCTGAGCCTGGTTCCCGACTGAAGGCCTGGTCGCAGCTGGGCTATAGTCATAGGCGGCGCACGCTCCAGGGGCAGGGAATTGCATGGGTACGGCCAGAAAACAGGACGAAGATGGGCTGTACGCAATCACCGGTGAAGCACGCACGGTGGCGTTGTTCCGGTTGGTGCTGGCAATCACAGGGTAATTGTGTCGCTGTCGCGCAGGGAACCCTGTAGGAGCGGCGGTGCGGCGACCCGACTTGCCCCGCGAAGAGGCCGGTGCAAGCAACCTCTACTTGCAATGATGGAGTTATAACGTAACATTTATGACTCCCGTTCACCCGAGCCGCCATGCCATGACCGAAGACGAACTGCTCCGCCAGGCCCCCGCAGCCTACATGAACGAAGTCCAGCAGCAATTCTTCCGCAGCCTGCTGCTAGGCCAGCGCGTCGACTTGCAGCAGCGTATCGAGCAGGAATTCCGCGCCTTGCGCGAACAAGAGGTGCACAGCGACCCTGCTGATATCGGCAGCGCGGAAGAGGAGCGGCAGTGGCAGCTGCGCTCGCTGGAGCGGGAAAAGAAACTTCTGGACAAGATTGACCAGGCGCTGGAGCGCCTGGCCCGCGGCGACTACGGCTGGTGCGAGGAAACCGGCGAGCCCATTGGCCTGCGCCGCTTGCTGTTGCGGCCCACGGCCACCCTGTGCATCGAGGCCAAGGAGCGCCAAGAGCAAAAGGAACGCCATCTGCGCGACGAGCGTTAATCCGCCGGCAGCCCCTGCGGCTGCAACTGCCAGCGCACCGAGCTGACCCCTTTTTCCAGGCTCACGCGGCTCACCAGGCGTTCCAGCTGGGCCGGCGCCTTGGGCGTGCCAAGCAGTTCGGCACGCACTTCCAGGCGCGCTGGGTTGGCCAAATCCTCGCTTTGTAGCGATTGCAGGCGCAGTTCCGGGTCATTCAGGCTGTGCAGCATCAAGCTGCGCACCTGAATTTCATCCTCGGCACGGCAAACAATGCGCACCTCGAAATGTTGCTCCACCTCAGTGGCCGGCAGTACTTCCTGGCGGTCGAGCCGCTGGGCGATATCGCGCAGCAGAATGTTGGCGCATAACACCACCAGGCTGCCAAGTGCTGCCTCCAGCAGCAATCCCAGGCTGCACAGCACGCCCACTGCAGCGGTGCACCAGAGGGTGGCGGCGGTGTTCAGGCCACGCACATTCAGGCCATCACGCATGATCACACCCCCTCCCAGAAAACCGATGCCCGACACCACGTAGGCGGCAATGCGCGAGGCATCAGTGGGGGCCATGCCTGGCACTGCCTGGGTCATCAGCACGAACAGGCAGGCACCCGTGCTGACCAAGGCATTGGTGCGCAAGCCGGTCAGGCGCTGACGCAGTTGGCGCTCGGCGCCGATCATGGCGCCCAGCAGCAGGGCGATGCTGACGCGCAGCAGAAAGACTTTCCAATCCATAGCGTACCTCTTCCACGGGCACAGGCCCGCATGATCGCCACATCAGGTGGCGCGGTTGAAAAACCAGAAAATGCGCAGGACCACGGAGGGAAGGAGGGAGGCAGCCTACCTGGGCTACCAGATTCACCGTCTTGCCAATGGCAAGACAGTGGCAGGGGCTGCCGGACTAGCTCGCCGAGTGGGCCTGTCGCAAGCGACTGGGGCTACTGTCCAATGCAGGACTCCTGTAAAGGGTTGCGAAGTTGCGCCGCGGACGTTACGCCCGCACAGGAGCGGGGTCAAGGGTGAAAGCATGACAAGGGATTCATGAGGAAATCCCCTACAACCGGTCACGCCTGCATGGAAATGCCCAGCCAGAATCGTTACCCTTCGCAGCATTCTTTGCCATCCGCGGAACCGTTACATGCTGTTCAATCTCGCCGTGTTGATTGGCACCTTGGTGGCCATGGAAGGGGTCGGCACGTTTGCGCACAAATACATCATGCACGGCTGGGGCTGGTGGCTGCACCGTTCGCACCACGAACCGCAACTGGGCATGCTTGAGACCAACGACCTGTACCTGCTGGCGCTGGCCTTGATCGCCACCGCCCTGGTGGTGTTGGGCAAGGCCGGCCATGCGCCGTTGCAGTGGGTAGGCGGTGGTGTGGCGGGGTACGGCGTGCTCTACGTGCTGGCCCATGACGGCTTCTTCCACCGGCACTGGCCACGCAAGCCACGCCCGGTGAGCCGCTACCTCAAGCGCCTGGACCGTGCCCATCGCCTGCACCATGCGGTGAAGGGGCGTACGGGCAGCGTGTCGTTCGGCTTTTTCTACGCGCCGCCCCTCAAGGTGCTCAAGCGCCAGCTGCAGGCGCGGCGCAACAGGCCCTGAAGGCGTCAGTTGGCCGACTCGGCCTGCGCCTGCGCAGCCCCGTGGCCGCGGCTCACCCACCAGCCAAAGGCCGCCGCAGTGAAGAACATGATCAGGCTGTAGAGCGCCGCTGGCACGGCCATCGTGGCGTTGTTCAACAGTGACGGGCTCAACGCCAGGGCGATCGCCAAGGTGCCGTTATGGATGCCGATCTCCATGCCAATGGCAATGGCCTGGCGCTTGGGGATGTTCAGCAAGCGTGGCACCCAGTAACCCACCGTCAGGCTCAGCACGTTGAACAGCAGCGCCGCCAGGCCCACTACCGGTGCATAGGCGACGACGGTCTGCCAGTCCTTGGCCAGGGCCAGGACGATGGTGAACGCCAGGAACAACGCTGCCACCAGCTTCATCGGTTTCTCCATGCGTGCGGCAAAGCCCGGCGCCCAACGGCGAATCATCATGCCCAGGGCCACCGGCAGCAGTACGATGGCGAACACCTGCAGAACCTTGGCAAATTGCAGCGGGATTGCCTGGTCCGAGGCCATGAACCAGGCCAGCGACAGGTTCACCAGCAGCGGCATGGTCAGGATGGCGATCAGCGAGTTGACCGCCGTCAGGGTGATGTTCAGCGCCACGTCACCGTGGGCCAGGTGGCTGAACAGGTTGGCGGTGGTGCCGCCCGGCGAGGCTGCCAGCAGCATCAGGCCAACCGCCAGGGCAGACTCCAGGCCGAAGCCATTGGCGATCAGGAAACACACCAGCGGCAGCAGCAGGATCTGGCAGCACAAGCCGACCAGAACCGGCTTGGGGTACTTCACCACCCGGGCAAAATCGGCCAGGGTCAGCGACAGCCCGAGGCCGAGCATGATGATGCCCAAGGCCAGGGGCAGGACGGCGGTAAGCAGGGGCGAAGCAGTCATTGGCAAACTCTCGGGCACATGAATGCAAGCAGTCTAGGTCGCCCTTGGGCGCAGGTTGATCGCATTGCGCCAGCACTTGGTAACTTATTGTTACTGGATCTCGGCCCCATCATGCCGCGCAGCGCGTGCATGCCACATTGCGATAGGCGGTCGGGCGCAGTAGCATTCCCGCTTTTTTACCGAGGATTAGCCTGTCATGCCGTTTCAGCAAGGTCTGCTTGCCACTCCGGTGCCGGCCCATGCCCGCCACCTGTTCTTCTCCCTGCAGTCGCCCGAAGCATTGCCTGCGGCCCTGGATGCGCTGCTGCCCCAGGTAGACGGCCAGCAGCTGGTGCTTGGCATTGGCGCGCCGCTGGTGAAGGCGCTGGGCCGTGAAGTGCCGGGCCTGCGAGCCTTCCCGCAACTGGATGCGGCAGTGGAGAACCCCAGCACCCAGCATGCGCTGTGGCTGTGGCTGCGTGGCAACGAACGTGGCGAGTTGCTGTTGCAGGCCCAGGCCCTGGAAAAGCTGCTGGCCCCGGCCTTGTGCCTAGCCGATAGCGTCGATGGTTTCCTGCACCGCGGCGGCCATGACTTGACCGGGTACGAGGACGGCACCGAAAACCCCGTCGACCAGGACGCGGTAGACGCCGCCATCGCGGTTGGCCAAGCCCCAGGCCTGGCAGGCTCCAGCTTCGCCGCCTTCCAGCTGTGGAAACACGACCTGGCGTATTTCAAGTCGCTGCCCCAGCAAGACCAGGACAACATCATCGGCCGTCGGCTGAGCGATAACGAAGAACTCGACGACGCGCCCGAGTCGGCCCACGTCAAGCGCACCGCCCAGGAGAGTTTCGAGCCCGAGGCCTTCATGGTGCGCCGTTCGGTGGCCTGGGCCGACAGCCGTGGCGCGGGCCTGGCGTTCGTCGCCCTGGGCCACAGCTTCGAGGCGTTCGAGGTGCAACTGCGACGCATGAGTGGCCTGGAGGACGGCATCATCGACGGCCTGTACCGCTTCAGCCGCCCGCTGACCGGCGGCTTCTACTGGTGCCCGCCCATGGGCGAAGTGGGCGTGGACCTGCGCCTGCTGCTGGCCTGACTGATTTAACAGCAGATTCTGTAGGAGCGGGCTTGACCCGCGAAGCAGGCGACGCGGTGCATGGCACCGGCTGCGCCGGTGTTCGCGGGGCAAGCCCGCTCCTACAGGCGATCGCGGCGCGGCGGCTGGCGATGTTCCCGGCGCGACAGCGCAGCCAGGAGAGCTGGGTTATCCCCTGCAGGACCTGCGTGACTGGCAGGCGCAATAGCATCAGCTGGAACAACCGGTCGCTGGCGCGCCAAATACTCCCGGGCCGCATATTTAACGCCACCGGTCCGAACCTGTCGCACTAAAACGAATGCATTGATATCGCCGAACTCTCAACCTGTGTACGGCGCCTGTGCCGTGCACTTTTGAAGTCACATGAGGTTAGAAGACCATGGCCAACAAAGAGAACAGCCGTACCGGCAGCCAA
The DNA here is from genome assembly GCF_011752535.1 of Pantoea sp. Tr-811. Classification (NCBI taxonomy): domain Bacteria; kingdom Pseudomonadati; phylum Pseudomonadota; class Gammaproteobacteria; order Enterobacterales; family Erwiniaceae; genus Pantoea; species Pantoea sp. Tr-811. The sequence goes on along the minus strand of NZ_VWXJ01000015.1, from coordinate 135,650 downwards.
GGCAGCCAGGGTGGCAACAAGAACCCGGGCAATTTCGCCAATGACCGGCAAAAGGCGTCCGACGCCGGCCGCAAGGGCGGCCAGTCCTCAGGGGGCGGCAACATGCACCAGGACCGCGAGTCGGGCCGCAAGGGCGGCCGCTCGTAAGTGACGGCGCGCAGTGCCGGGGCGACCTGGTACTGCGCCCATTCGAGCAGGGCTTGCAATCAGGTAGCGATTGCCGACAATGGCAGCGCCCATCGCAAGCCACCCGGACACCCGCGCGCAATGATGCTGATCAAGCAATTCCCTGATATCTCTCTGGACGACACCCTGTTCGTCTTCGCCCTTGAAGCCGAAGCGGGCAGCGTGTTTGCCCACGTCAATACCGTGTTCACCGGCATCGGCAAGGTCAATGCAGCCATCGCGTTGACCAAGGCCATCGCTCGGCGCCGGCCAAAGTTGATCGTCAACCTGGGTTCCGCTGGCAGCCTGCGCCACGGCAAGGGCGCCGTCGTGTGCTGCACACGCTTCGTGCAGCGTGATATGGACGTGACCCCGCTCGGGTTCGCCCGCTACCAGACGCCGCTCGCCGATATCCCGGTACTGCTGGAACATGGCCAGGCCATTCCCGGTTTGCCGGTGGAAACCTGCGGCAGCGGCGACAGCTTCGAGATCAACCACGGTGACGCGCCTTACGATGTGGTCGACATGGAGGCTTATGTCTTCGCCCTGATCGCCCGCGAAGAAGGCATTCCGTTCGTATGCCTCAAATACATTTCCGATGACGCCGGTTCCGATGCCGCGCAGGACTGGTCGGTGCAAGTGCACCTGGCGGCGCAGGCGTTCGAGCGGGTGCTGTTCACCCAGGTGGATTGAGCCTGCCGCAAGGCTGACGGGGTAAACCTTCAGCGCGCCATGCGGTCGGTTCTGGTAGGGCCCGCCAACTGCCGGGCCGTCCTCGGGAGCTACTGACATGGCCAGGGCAATCTGGAAAGGTGCGATCAGCTTCGGCCTGGTGCATATCCCTGTGTCGCTGAACACCGCCGTGCGCAGCGAGCGGGTGGATTTCGACTGGCTCGACAAGCGCAGCATGGAGCCGGTGGGCTACAAGCGGGTAAACAAGGTCACCGGCAAGGAAATCGACAAGGACAACATCGTCAAGGGCGTGGAGTACGAGAAGGGCCGCTACGTGGTGATCAGCGAGGAGGAGATCCGCAAGGCGCGCCCGGAAGCCACCCAGACCATTGACATCTTCTCGTTCGTGCACGCCTCGGAAATCCCGTTGCAGCACTTCGATACCCCTTATTACCTGAGCCCCGACAAGCGCGGCGGCAAAGTCTACGCGCTGTTGCGCGACACCCTTGAAAAGACGGGCAAGGTGGCCTTGGCCACGGTGGTGCTGCATACCCGCCAGCACCTGGCCTTGTTGCGCCCACTGGACGAGGCGCTGGTGATGATTACCCTGCGCTGGCCCGAGGAAGTGCGTGGGCTGGAAACCCTGGAACTGGACAACAGCGTGACCGACAGCAAGCCGGCCAAACGGGAACTGGACATGGCCCGGCGGCTGGTGGACGACATGAGCGGCCCGTGGGCGCCGGACGATTACCATGATGCGTTTCGCCAGACCATCATGGACCTGGTGCAAGAGAAAGCCAGCAAGGGCAAGATTGCCGTGGTCGACAAGGGGCAAGGCGAGGCGGACGAGAAGGGCGCCGATATCATCGACCTCACCGAATTGCTCAAGCGCAGCCTGGGGGGCAAGAAAGCCGCCAAGCGCACGCGCAAGGCCTCCTGAAACCAGGCCCGCTTTTTTGGTAGGAGCGAGCGCAGCTCGCGAAGCGGTGGCTCAGGTGAACGGGGTTTGAAGGCAGTGTATTCCTGGCAGATCGCATCGCGAGCTTTGCTCGCTCCTACGTACGGGATTCATGCGGGATTCGCCACTCAAAGCAACACCAATTCGAACGGCTGCAGCAGGCACTCCTGCAGGTTGACCGGCAGCACCGCCGGGCGAGGGCCGTCCGTTTGCAGTTGGCTGACATGTGCGGCCAGGGCTTTGCGCTTGCGGGCAACGCTGGCCTCGTCCAATTGCAGGCGATGGGCACGGGCCCAAGGCAGACGCGGGTCATCCGGCTGGGCCCAGTGCCAGGCCCACACCGGTACTTCCACCAGTTGCGCCTTGCGCGCCTGGGCCGCCTGGGCTGCAGCACGGCCCACGGCCTCGTGGTCGCAATGGCCGTCGTCGCGCCAGGTGGCCATCAGCACATCATCCGGGCGCAGTACTTGGGTCAGGTGGTTGACCAGGAAGGCCTCCTCGCGTGGCAGGCCGCCGTCCTTGAGGTTCAGCCGGCGCCAGTCCAGGCGCATCAGGTCAAGGTCGAGGGCCTGCAGGGCCTGGCGGCTTTCCAGCGGGCGTTGCCGGCGCAGGCGGTGTTCGGTCCAATGCGCGCAGCCGGGGTGGCTGCCTTCGCCATCGGTGGCGGAGATCAGCACCAGGTCGTCCTCGCGCCCGCGCAGGTTAGCCAGCAAGCCTCCCGCCATCAGGATTTCATCGCCTGGGTGTGGGGCAATCAGCACCAATCGGCGACCTGCCGGCAACAGTTGCTGCACGTTCATCCAGGTGGCACGGGCCAGATGAGCGCCTTGCTGCCAGGCGGCCCACGGGGTGCCGTTACTGGACTGAATCAGGTTGCGGTTCATAGTTTCCAGGCTCCGGCCGGCATTTGGGCCAACTGATGCTCATGCCAGCCCCATTTGCTTGCGCATGCGCGCGGTGATTGATTGGCGGGTCTTGGCCAGGTCTGCCCAGGGGTCGTCGACTTCGACCAGGCGCTGGCGCAGGTTGCCGATGTGCCACTGGTTGGCGCCCTTGAGCTGGGCCAACTCCTCGCGCCAGATCGGCACCGATACCGGCAGGCCTTCGCGGGCGCGCAGGGAATAGGCGCATACGGTGGTGGCGCCTTTGCCGTTGCGCAGGAAGTCGATGAAGATGCGCCCCACCCGGTTTTTCGGGCCCGATACCGCGCTGAGGCGGTCGGGGAACAGCTCGGCCAGGTAGTTGACGATGGCGTGGCTGAAGGCCTTCACCTCATCCCAGCTGGCGCGCCGGGTGAGTGGAACCACCAGGTGCATGCCCTTGCCGCCGCTGGTTTTCAGAAATACCTTCAGGCCCAGTTCGTCGAGCAGGGTCAGCGTCAGCTGGGTGGCTTCGAGCATGGCTTTCCAGGGCAGCGCCGGGTCCGGGTCGAGGTCAAGAACGAAGCGGTCGGGCTTGTCGAAGTCCTTGTCGGTGGCGTTCCAGGTGTGCAGTTCCAGCATGTTCATCTGCACCGCGCCCAACAGTGTGTCTGGGCGGTTGATAACCATGGCCGCTTGGCCGGCTTCGGCCTTGTCATAGGCCAGCAGGTACGGGAGGTGCAACGGGTCGGCGTGCTTCTGGAAAAACAGCTCGCCACCCAGGCCATCCGGCGCACGCACCAGCGCCACCGGGCGGTGCTTGAGGTGCGGCAGAATCCACGGGCTGATGTCGGCGTAGTATTGGGCAATTTGCCGTTTGCTCGCGCCAATGGTGGCGTCGATCACGCGGTCTGGGTGAGTCAGGCGCAGCTTGCCGAGGCCTTTGGGTAGTGGCTGCGGGTGGTGGTTGTTGCCGGGCATGGCATGCTCCAGGTCGATGGCCATGGCCGGCTTATCGTCGCGCAGGCCATGGAACACGGAATGACGCACCACGCCATCGCGGGTCATCTGCGCATAGGCGACTTCGGCCAGCAACTGTGGCTTGAGCCAGTGCACCCCGCGCGCCTCGGCACCGGTTGGCGGCCTGGGTAGGGCAGGCTTGGCGATTTCCAGGGGCTTGAGGCGAGCATGCAGGGTGGCCAGGGTGGTGGCGCTGAAGCCGGTACCGACCTTGCCGGCGTAGCGCAGCTCGCCGCTGTCGGTGTCGTGCAAGGCCAACAGCAGGGCGCCAAAGCCGCTGCGGCTGCCTTTGGGGTCGGTGAAGCCGACGATCACGAACTCCTGGCGCTGCTTGCACTTGAGCTTGATCCAGTCGGCGCTGCGCCTACCCACGTACGGGCTGCCCGCGCGCTTGCCAATCAGCCCTTCAAGTTCCAGGCGGCAGGCGCTGTCGAGCAGGGCATCGACCGGCTGATCGAAGTCTTCGGAAAACTTCAGGGGTGCTGATGGCGCGTGCGCCAGCAACTGGCGCAGCGCTGCCCTGCGCTGCTGCAGCGGCAGTTGGCGAAGGTCTTCGCCGCCCAGATACGGCAGGTCGAACACGTAATAGGTCAGCGGCTCGTCATTGGCGCTGTCGAAGGCATTCTGCAGTGCCTGGAAGTCGGCCTTGCCGTTTTCATCGTTGACCACCATTTCGCCATCAAGCCACGCCGAGTCGACACCCAGGGCCTGCAAGGCCGCAACCTGGCGCGGCATTTTCGCGCTCCAGTCGTGCCCATTGCGCGTGAACAGGCGCACGTCATCGCCCTGGATGCGGGCCAGGATACGGTAGCCGTCGAACTTGATCTCGTAATACCACTCGCCGCTGGGCGGGGAGTCGACCAGCGTGGCCAATTGCGGCTGCAGTTGCTTGGGCAGCTCGGCCTTCCTACCGGTACTGGCACGCTTGCGCGTACTGCGCGGGGCGGGCTTGGCTGCACGTCTGGGCAGCAAGGTACGGTCGCTGAGCACGCTGTCGGGCTGGGCCTGGACGACGCTGTACTGCGCTTCGCTGCGGGCCTCGCCATCCTGGGACTTGACCAACATCCACTGTTCTTTCTTGCCGGCCAGGCGGGTACGGAACAGGTGCCACAGGCCACTGAGCTTTTCACCTTGCAGGCGAAAGCTCAGTTTGCCGTGCGCATAGCCCTGGCGTGCATCGCCTTCCGGCACCCAGATGCCCCGGTCCCAGACGATGACATTGCCGGCGCCATAATGGCCCTCGGGGATGTGGCCTTCGAAATCGGCGTAGTCCAGCGGGTGGTCTTCCACATGCACCGCCAGGCGCTTCACGCTGGGATCAAGCGAAGGGCCCTTGGGGAGAGCCCAGCTTTTCAGCGTGCCATCCAGCTCAAGGCGAAAATCGTAATGCAGGTGGCTGGCGTCGTGCTTTTGGATGCAGTAGCGCAGGGCATGGGCCTTGCCCCGGCCGCGCTTACCCCTGGGCTCGGGCGAGGCGCCGAAGTCACGCTTGCGCTGGTATTCCTGCAGTGCCTTGGCCATCACGGGCTCCAGGGATAAGGCTCTTTAGAAATGGGAGCGGGTGGCCGCCGGCCGAGTTCAAAAAACTCTGAATCATTGCCCAGGGCGGGGAGTCGACCAGAAGTACCCCATTACCGGAGAGCCGCCATGTCGCGAACAGACGAGCACAAGCCCTACACCCCAACCGAGATCGACGACACCGAAGACCGCATGGGCAGCGTCCATGAACTGGACTTCAACGAGCGCCCCGAGGGGCGCATCGGCGATGAGCGCCCAGCTGACGAGGTGGCCCGGGAGTTTCCAGCCAAACGGGTGGCCGAAAGCGGCATGACCGGTGGCGAGGCACTGAGCGACAGCCTGCATGAGGATGGCGTAACCGATGATGACCTGAGCCCGGACACGCTGCTGGACGAAACCGGTGCGCGCGACCCGCATGAACCGGGCGGCGTGGGCCCATCGGACCAAACCCTGCGCCAGGTTGATGCCGAGGAGATAGGCGGCGGCATCGGCCTGGACGAGGCAGAGTTGGCGCGCTCGGCGCCGTTGGATGGCGAACCGTGGACCGATGATGTGGTCAATGACGATGAAGGCAAGGCGCCTGCCAGGCCTGCGGCTGATTAACATTGCTGCCAACTTTGGAGGCGAGCATGGCCAGACACATCATCCATTTCACCGGCCCGATCAACTCATCTACCTGCGGCAACCTGATCAACACCTGTTCGCGTGCGATGCAGCAGGGGGCCGAGGAGATTCAGCTGAACATCGCCACCATGGGCGGGGAGTGCAGCTACGGGTTCACCCTGTACAACTTCCTGCGCTCGCTGCCGGTGCCCGTGCACACCCACAACCTCGGCACCGTGGAGTCGATGGGCAATATCCTGTTCCTGGCCGGCGAACACCGCACGGCGTGCAGCCACAGCAAGTTTCTGTTCCACCCGTTTCACTGGACGCTGCATGGATCGGTGGACCATGCGCGGATGGCCGAGTATGCGATGAGCCTGGACTATGACTTGCGGTTGTATGCGCAGATTGTGGCGCAGCGCACCGAGGGGAGTACAGATGTACTCGATGTGCCGCGCTACCTGATGGCGTACCCACGGATACTGGGGCCTGAGGAAGCGTTGGCGAGCGGGATGATTCATGCCATCGACGAGATGCCCGTGCCGGCGGAAGCCCAGCAGTGGAGTGTGCATGCGTGATGAGGTTGGTAGGAGCGAGCGTAGCTCGCGATGGGGCGCGCAGCGGCCCCGGGTTCTCACGCAGAACGGCTTTGCAGCTTGTATCGTCGGGGCTGCTTTGCAGCCCATCGCGAGCTGCGCTCGCTCCTACACGTGCAGCGCCAGGCAAGTGCAGGGTCAGGGTCAGGGTCAGTAAGGTATCGACCCGCTCAGCGATTCGATGGCCTCGACCAGTTCGTCATAGCCCACGGGCTTGTTCAGGTGCCGATCGAAGCCAGACTGGCGCGACTTGTACTGGTCGGCACTGGCGCCGTAGCCGGTGAGGGCGATGGCTGGGGTGTAGCGCAGGTGCGCATGGCCACGCAGGGCTTTTATCAAGGCGTGGCCATCCATCACGGGCATGCCGATGTCTGACAGGATCACGTCGTACTCGCCGGCAGCGGCGGCTTCCAGCGCCCTGATCGGGTCACTGAAGGCGGCGACCTCGGCGCTCTCCATCTCCAGCAACTGCTGCATCACCTCCAGCACTTCCACCGAGTCATCCACCAGCAACACCCGTGTACCCTGCAGGCGCCCGTCGCTTTCAGGAACTGGCGCTGCGGCCTGCTGGTGCGTACTCGGGTCGCACAGGGGCAGCCGTACGGTAAACGTGCAGCCCTGGCCAAGCCCTGGGGAGCTGGCCTCGACGCTGCCGCCGTGGGCTTCGGCCAGCTGGCGTACCAGCGACAGGCCGATACCCAGCCCCTCGTGCGTCGGGTTGGCCGCTGCCGGCGCGGCCTGGCTGAACAGGTCGAAGATATGCTCCAGGCTTTCAGGGCCAAGGCCCACGCCCTGGTCGATCACCTGCAGGCAGGCCTGCCCCTCACGGTGGTGCAACTGCAGGCGAATCTCGCTACCCACCGGGCTGAACTTCAATGCATTGTTCAGCAAGTTCCAGATGATCTGCTCAAGGCGCGTGACATCACCTTCGATCATCAGCGGTTGGCCGTCATCGGGCAGTTCCAGGTTCACCGTGCCACCGTGCTGCTCGCTCAGGATCACGCCATGAATACCCTGCAAGATGGCGCACAGGTCCACAGGTTCCGTCTTGAGCTTGAGCTTGCCGGTGCGGATGCGCGCCACGTCCAGCAGGTCGTCGATGATCCGCGCCTGGCTGGACACCGCCTCGCAAATGGTGCCCACCGCTTTGCTGGCAACGCCCAGGCCCTTGATCGAGGGCAGGCGGCGAAGGATTTCGGCATTGAGCTGAATCAGGTTGAGCGGGTGCTTGAGTTCGTGGGACATGACGGCGAAGAACTCGTCCTTCATGTGGCTGCTGCTCTGCGATTCGGCCAGTTGCTGGCTTAACCGCTCCTCGCCCTGGCGCACGCGCTCTTCGGCGGCGTGGCCTTTGCTGATGTCGATGAAGGTCAGCACCGTGCCGTCGATTTTCTGTTCGCTGGAGCGGTAGGGCAGCAGCCTGGCCAGGAACCAGTGCCCGCCCAGGCCGCCGATCTCGCGCTCGATGATGCTTTCGCCCTTGGCCACGGCACGGGCGTCGTCGGCTAGGGCCGGGTAGTCGAGGCGGTGGGTGATGTCGAGCAGCGAGCGGCCGGTATCGACCGGCAGCATGTTGAACAAGTCGGTGGCACGCGGGGTGAACCAACGGATACGCAGGTTGCGGTCGACGAACACCGTGGCGATGTCGGTGGACGCAATCAGGTTGCTCAGGTAGTCGTTGACCTTGTCGGTTTCCTCGACCTTGTTCTTGAGCTCGTAGTTGACCGTCAGCAGCTCTTCGTTGATCGACTGCAGCTCTTCCTTGCTGGTTTCAAGCTCCTCGCTGGCCGAGCGCAGTTCTTCGTTGATGGCCTGCATTTCCTCGTTGGAAGCGGTCAGCTCCTCGCTGGAAACCTCCGACTGCTCGATGGTTTCCTGCAGCTGCAGGCGGGTACGCTGCAGTTCGCGCTCCAGGTTGTGCAGGACCATGCTGTCGGTCTGGCGAATGACTCCGGGCAACGGTAGCGACGGGTCCGGTGCGCGCAGCTCGAACACCACCAGCAGGCATTCGCTGTTGCCCGCTTCGTCCTGGTATGGCTGCACGGTGATTTCCACCTGCTGGGTGTGCTCGCCGTCCACCAGGTCAACCGGCCTTGAGGTTACCGCGTCAACGCCCTGACGCGCCTGGAACAACGTGCTGCGCAGGGCCAGGCGCAAGGTCGGCAGCACCAGGTTGAGCAGGCTACGGCTCGGCTCGCCGCTGGCCAACTGCAGGAAACGGCCAATGCCTTCGCTCATGTGCAGGATATTGCCGTCACCATCGACGATCAGGCTGGGCGGCGTGCGCAGGGCCAGGGCACGGTGGTGCATGTCGGCATAGGACGGCTTGCGCCCCGGCTTGGCCTTGGCGGGTACGCCCTGGGCGACGTTGGCAAGGTCTGCCCCTGGCAATTGCCGGCCAGAGCGGCGCCCGGCAGGGTTCGTGTCACGGGCGCGGAAGATGCGGTTGCGCTTGTCCACCGGGGTGAACAGTTCGCCCGCCACGTCGGCCGACTCGGACGAGCCAAGGAACAGATAGCCGCCACTGCGCAGGGAAAAGTGGAACATCTGCAGGATGTCGCGCTGCACTTCGCGGTCGAGGTAAATCAGCAGGTTGCGGCAGACGATCAGGTCGATTTGCGAGAACGGTGGGTCGGAAAGCAGGTTGTGGCGGGCGAACAGCACCTTCTCGCGCACTTCCTTGCGCACCCGGTAATGCTGGTCTTCCTTGATGAAGAACTGGCGCAAACGGGTGGGCGGCACGTCGGTGACGATGGCTTCGGGGTAGGACCCGGCGCGGGCAATGCCGATGGCGCGTTGGTCTAAGTCGGTGGCGAACACCTGCACCTTGCTCGAACGCTGCTCCAGGGCCATTTGCTCGCACACCAGCATCGCCAGGCTGTAGGCCTCTTCGCCCGTGGAGCAGCCGGCCGACCAGACGCGGACCTCGTTGCTGGCGCTTTCCTCGCTGACCAATTGCGGCAGCACATGGCGCTCCAGTGCCTCGAAGGCCTCGCGGTCGCGGAAGAAATTGGTCACGCCGATCAGCATGTCGCCCAGCAATGCGGTGGCTTCTGCGGCGTTCTGTTCCAGGTAACGCAGGTAGCCGACCAGGTCGGTTTGCCCGGTGACGTGCAGGCGGCGCTCGATACGGCGCAGCACCGTGGCACGTTTGTAGTGCTGGAAGTCGTGGCCGGTGGCGCTGCGCAGGTTGAGCAGGATTTCTTCGAGCAGCGGCTCCGACGCCTGGGGGTTACCGGCGCGGGTGCCAAGCGGCGGCGGCAGGGTGTCGTCCTCGATTTCCGGCAGCTTTACCTGGCGGGCGGTGCGCCACAGCTCCAGCAGCTTTTGCGGCATTTCCGCGGCGGGCAGCACCAGGTCGACCATGCCGGTTTCAATGGCGGCGCGGGGCATGCTGTCGTATTGCGCATCGTCCGGGGTTTGCACCAGGGTGACGCCGCCTTGTTCCTTGATGCGCGAGAGGCCCACGGCACCGTCGGCACCGGTGCCGGACAGCACCACACAGAAGGCGTGGTCCTTGTGCACGTCGGCCAGGTCACGGAAGAACAGGTCGATGGCCACATGGTCGCCACGGCGCCGGTTGGCCGGGGTAACCCGCAGGTAGCCGTCGTTGGTGGACAGGCGGTTGGCCGGGGAAATCACATAGACATGGTTGCGCTCGATCGGTACTGGCGAAGTGACCTGGCGCACCGGCATCGAAGTGGTTTCCTGGATGATCCGGTCGGCCACGCTCTGGTGGTCGGGCGACAGGTGCAGCACCACCACGAAGGCCATGCCGCAATCGCCGGGCATCTGCTGGAAGAAGGTACGGATGGCCTCCAGCCCGCCCGCCGAGGCGCCGATGCCGACCACCGGGAAGTCCAGGTGGCTGGGGCTTAGCGCAGGGTTGTGCGGCGATGCGGGTTGCTCGGGGGTCGAGGTCATGGCGAAGCCTTGTGCAGACCGGAAATTTCAGCCCGTTGACGCATCGCCGGGCGCGTGGAAAGCGATTATAGGCCGTTCGTCGGCTCTGCCGCGAGGTGGAGCTGGCGAAGCGCCTTTGCGTTGTGACCTTGGTGGCCTGGGAAAAGTGCCGTCGGCGTATGCAGCGCGCAAACTTTTACCCTGGCGGTGTTTCGTGCCACCGGTCAGCCGTTTGCAATCGAATTGAGCAGACCGGCCCGTTGCCTGTTCGGAACTAAGGCATGGCACCGTTCCATGCGCCCAACCCATCCATTACGCAAGGAGAAAGGACATGGCGGGTGATCAACAACGGACCAGCCAACGCGGCGGCACCAAGGAAACCAACCCGGGCAACTTCGCCAACGACCGTGAGCGGGCTTCGCGCGCAGGCCACAAGGGCGGCCAGGCGTCCGGCGGCAATTTCGCCAACGACCGGCAGCGGGCCTCCGAAGCCGGGCGCAAGGGTGGCCAGAACAGCCACGGTGGCGGGCGGCAGCCTCAGCATCAGCAATAGCCCTGGTGGGAGCAACTCGCAAACATCTGATTTCAAAGAGAACCCTGTAGGAGCGGGCTTGACCCGCGAAGCAGGCGGCGCGGTGTATGGCACCGGCTGCGCCGGTGTTCGCGGGGCAAGCCCGCTCCTACACTCCCACAGGGCATTGAAAGGCCAATTATTTTGAATCTTTCGGGCACGGCATCACTCAATGCAAAGGTCATCCATGGAGAAAAGGAGGGCTGCGTGATGCCGAGTCCCCAGCTGTACATTATCGATTACCTGCTGCACGGCGAGCCGCGCAGTTTCATTATTCGCCTTGAGAAAATCGATAACGCCGAGGCTTGGCACTGGGCCAGTTGCGATGCGGGTATAGGGATCATTCCCAAATTCGGGCGGGAGAAAATCAAGAAGGTGAGCAGGCCCATGGCTGAGCGCTATGGGATAACCGGCGTGAGTTGGCGGCTGTCCGGCGCCAAGCCGAACCAACCGGTGAGTGACAAGACGATTCCAGGCTGACGCCTGCTTTGGCGGGTCAGGTGCCTGTGTACTTGACCGCTGCCGCCGTGCGCGAGGTCACGTTCAGCGCCTTGAGCAGCGACGACACATGAATGCGCACGGTGAACGGCGAAATATCCAGCGCCTTGGCAATTTCCTTGTTGGTCTTGCCCTGGGCAATCAAACGCAGCACCTCGTATTGGCGATGGGTAAGCTGCTCCAGTTCCGTTTCGCTGCCCAGGCTCGGCGCCAGCCCGGCCGGGGTATAACGCACCAACACTTCACCTTCGCGGATGGCCAGGATCGCCGTGCCGACCTCGTCCGGGGCGATGCTCTTGCCAATGAAACCGTCGACACCACAGGCCATCACGTGCTCGATCAAAGCGGGGTCGTCGACCATCGACACGATGATCAGCGTGGTACGGCGCAACTGCTGGCGCAGTTCGGCCAGGCGCTCGATGCTGTCGAGCCCTGGAAAGCGCAAATCCAGCACCAGTGTGTCCGGCGCCTCGCCCTCACGGGCCAAGGCCAGCACCTGCTGCAGGTCACCGGCTTCTTCCAGTTGCGCTTGCGGCATTACCCGCTGCACGGTACGGACCATCGCTTCCCTGAACAATGGATGGTCGTCCGCCACGATGATGCGGCACGTCACGTACTGACACTCCCTGAGGACCCTGGCTCTGCTGAGCATGTTAATTTAGCAGGCGCAAACCTGCGCCGTCGCGCCAGGATGGCCGTAATGCGACCCCGTGCACAAGGATGAGTACCATGGAATACAACAAGAACAACGAACTGGACCAAGCCAACCTGCGGGTTATCGTCGCTTCGATTGCCTTGGTCTATATCACCGTGCTGGGCTTTTTGCCTGGGCATTCGCTGCACAACTACCTGCCGGTGATCTACTACATCATCACCTTCATCACCCTGTCGATCGGCCTGCGCCAGGCCATTGCCCGCTGGCCCGGGCATTACCCATGGCGCCGGGTGCTGGGCATCGTGCACGACTACACCGGCACCTGCTTCGGCCTGGTGCTTGGCGGCGAGGCGGCGCTGCCGTTGTATGCGGTGATGGTGTGGGTGAACCTGGGCAACGGCATGCGCTTTGGCACCCGCTACCTGGCCATCGCCACGGTGCTGGCGCTGACCGCCCTGGTGGCGGTGTATCAGCTCAACCCGTACTGGCAGGCCAACCCGTTCATGGTGCTGATGCTGCTGACCACCAGTACGGTGATCCCGTTCTATGCCCACATGCTGCTCGAACGCACGCGCCAGGCCTCTGAGCGGGCGATGGTCGCTACCCAGGAGAAGTCGCGCTTCCTGGCCCAGGCCAGCCATGATTTGCGCCAACCGATCCACTCCATCGGCCTGTTCACCGCGTGCCTGCGCGAAGCGCCCTTGGCAGAGCAGGAGCGGCGCCTGGTGGACAGCATCGACCGCTCGCTGCTCAACGTCTCCCAACTGTTCCGCTCGATTCTCGACCTGTACACGTTGGACAACGGGCAGGTGCAACCGAAATACGAGGTCTTTTCGTTGCACGACTTCCTCGGTGAACTGTTGCGCCAGAATGCCGAAGCCGCGCGCTGGGCAGGGGTGGAGGTTCGCTTGCATCCCAGCCGCCACTGGACCCGCGCCGACCGCGGCATGTTGGCGACCATGGTGCAGAACCTGTTGTCCAACTGCTTCAAGTACGCCAGCCACAGGCCGTTGCTGATCGGCATACGGCGCCGGGGCGATGGCCTGGCCATCGAAATCTACGACCAGGGCCGTGGTATCGCCGAAGAGCATTGGGGCTTGGTGTTCGACGAGTTCTATCGGGTGCGCCAAGTACGTGACAAGGACGTTGAGGGGGTGGGCCTGGGGCTGTCGATCGTCAAACGCCTGGGCGGCCTGATGGGCCTGGCGGTGACATTGCGCTCGCGCCTGGGCCACGGCACGGCGGTGAGCCTGCAGGGCCTGCCGCGCCTGGCGCCGCAGCCGGCTACCCGCAGCCATGAGCAGCAGGCGCTGCAGGGCGCGATGCTGGGCGGTTTGCGGGTGTGCCTGGTGGAAGATGACCACAACGTGCTGCGCGCCACCTCGGCGCTGTTGCAACGCTGGGGCTGCGAGGTGGAGGCCCATGGCTCGCCGCTGGGGTTGGCCAGCCAGTGCGACGTGATCGTCGCCGACTACGACCTGGGGCAGGACGCCACGGGCGTCGACTGCATCGACAGCCTGCGGGCGCAGCGGGGCTGGGAAGTACCGGCATTGATCATGACCGGGCATGACCTTGAGAAGATCCAGGCGATGGTACATGGGCGCAGTATCGCCATCCTGTCCAAGCCGGTGCGGCCGGCAGAGTTGCGGGCGGCCCTGCGGGCCTTGCGCGAGGAGCCGGCGGCGCCGGTGTTGGAGCGCGGCGCCTGAGGCAACGGCGGGGGTTATTGCAGGATGATTGCCTGGCCTTCCTTGAGGCAGGACGGGGTGGGCTGGTAGAGGCCCATGCTACCGACCGCGACAATGGCGCCGCTTGGCATCTGGCAGTTGTACTCGCCTTTGGCGGTGGTGGCGGTGTAGTAGGTGATGGTGCTGTCACTGCGCACGTTGGCGACCTTGCTGACCGGCGTGTTGAGGGCGAACTCGGCACGCTCCTTCAGGGTTTGCTCGGAGGGCTTGATGGTCTGGCAACCGGCGACGGTGAACAGGGCTGCGGCGCACAGCAGGAGTTTGGCGGGTTTCATGGTGGGGGGCTTCCTTGGCGTTGTGGGGTGTGGCGGATGGCCGCACTATAGCGCCGGGGGCGGGATTGGGCAGTAGGGCGGATGTACGAGGTGGCCATGTGCCTTTAGTTTGCCTGTCGGGCCCTATCGCGACCTTTGGTCGCTCCTACAGGGGCGTGGGATCCCTGTAGGAGCGACCAGAGGTCGCGAAGAGGCCCCACAGGCCTCAGCCTTTCTTCAACACCAAGGTCAGGATGTCATAGCTGGCCACCAGCTCACCCAGCTGGTTGGTCACCTCCACATCCCATGCCACCACCCCCTGTGGCTGCCCCAGCGGGCTGGTCTTGCCCTGGTCGATCTTGCGCTTGCAGGTCAGCCGCGCCTGGATTGTGTCACCGATGCCCACCGGGTTGATGAAGCGCAAGGTATCGAGCCCATAGTTGGCCAATACCGGCCCTTCGCCCGGCGAAACGAACAGCCCGGCGGCAGCCGACAGCACGAAGTAACCGTGGGCGATGCGCTTGCCGAACTGCGAGGCCTTGGCTGCGATCTCGTCGAAATGCATGTAGAAGTGGTCGCCCGACAGGCAGCCAAAGTTGACCAGGTCGGCTTCGGTCACGGTACGGCGGTGGGTGAGCAGCGATTCGCCGATGCGCAGTTCGTCGAAATAGCGGCGGAACGGGTGCACCTCGGTTTCGATCACCTCGGCGCCACGCACATACTCGCCGGTCACGGCACTGAGCATGCTTGGCGAGCCCTGCACGGCAGCGCGTTGCAGGTAGTGCTTGACGGCGCGCAGGCCGCCCAGCTCCTCGCCACCTCCGGCGCGGCCTGGGCCACCGTGCTTGAGCTGCGGCAATGGCGAGCCATGGCCGGTGGACTCCTTCGCCGCCTCGCTGTTGAGCACCAGCAGACGGCCATGCCAGGCGGCTGCCACGGGAATGGCCTTGGCCGCCACGGCGCGGTCAGCCGTTACCAGCGACGCCACCAGGCTGCCTTTGCCACGTGCCGCAAGGGCCAGGGCTTCGTCCAGGTCGTGGTAGGCCATCAGCGTGCTGACCGGGCCGAACGCCTCGATATCGTGGGCGCCACCGTCTGCATGGGGGTCGCGGGCCTGGAGCAAGGTGGGCGCGAAGAAGGCGCCCTCGGCAACGCCCTCGCCGCGCGGGGCAAAGCCGTCGCTGGCGCCGAACAGCTGGTCGCAGCTTTGCAGCAGGGCGCGCACGCGCTCGCCCACGTCACGCTGCTGGTCGTGGGAGGCCAGGGCGCCCATGCGCACGCCTTCGAGCGACGGGTCGCCCACCACCACCTTGGCCAGGCGCTCTCGCAGCCCGCTGGCAACGGCGTCCAGGTGTTTGGCCGGAACGATGGCGCGGCGGATGGCGGTGCATTTCTGCCCGGCCTTGGTGGTCATTTCACGCACCACTTCCTTGAGATAGAGCTCGAACTCCTCGCTGCCTGGGTTCACGTCAGGGCCAAGAATGGCGCAGTTGAGCGAGTCGGCTTCGGCGGTGAACGGCACCGAATGGCGGATCAGGTTGGGCGTGACGCGCAGTTTGGCGGCGGTATCGGCAGAACCTGTGAACGTCACCACGTCCTGGCCCTGCAAGCGGTCGAGCAGGTCGCCGGTGCTACCGATCACCAACTGCAGGCTGCCTGCGGGCAGCAAGCCGGATGCATGCATCAGGCGCACCACGGCTTCGGTCAGGTAGCTGGTGGCGGTTGCCGGCTTGACGATGCAGGGCATGCCGGCCAGGAAGGTGGGGGCGAATTTTTCCAGCATGCCCCAGATCGGGAAGTTGAAAGCGTTGATGTGCACTGCAACACCGGCACGCGGCACCAGGATGTGGCTGCCGGCGAAATGCCCCTGCTTGCCCAGTGGGATCGCCGGGCCTTCATGTACCAGGTTGCCCGAGGGCAGTTCGCGGCTGCCAATGCCGGCATAGCTGAACAGCGTGGCATTGCCGCCTTCGATGTCGATCCAGCTGTCGGCGCGGGTGGCGCCGCTGTGGTGGGACAGCGCGTAGAGCTGTTCCTTGTGTTCGGCCAGGTACAGGGCCAGGGCCTTGAGGCGCTGGGCACGTTGCTGGAAGTCCATGGCCATCAGTTCGGCCAGGCCACGGGCACGGGCGAAGTCCACGGCTTCGGCGAAGTCCGGGCGCTCTTCGTGGCTGTAGGCCAGGACATGGCCGTCCAGGGCGCTGCGCAGGGCCTGGGCGCCGTGCTGGCCGATCCAGCGGCCGGCGATGAAACTCTGCAGGGTTGGGGCGTCAGACATGCTGTTCTCCTCGAAGTCGAAAGGGCGCGGTTACCACAGCGCCAGGGTGTAGCCGATGATCAGGCGGTTTTCGTCCAGGGCGTTGGTCAGGCCATTGCCGGAACGGAAGGTGACGTTGCGCCAGCGCAGGCTCATGTCCTTGAACGGGCCGCTCTGGATGACGTAGGTCAGGTCGGTGTCGCGCTCGCGTTCACGGCCGTTGCTGAGCGTGGCGGTTTCAGCGTGACGGCCGTCGGTGTAGCGAGTCATGAAGCTCAGGCCGGGGATGCCCATGGCCACGAAGTCGTAGTCGTAGCGCACTTGCCAGGAGTCGAGCCCGGCACGGGTGAAGGTGTTGTAGGTCACCAGGTTGACGGTGAACGGGTCGCCGCCGTTGACGAACGGGAAGGCGCTGTCACCGGACATCTGTTGCCAGGCCACGGTGAATTTGTGGGCGCGCACGCCCAGGGTGAACATGGCGTTGAAATTGCGGTTGTCGATGTTGCCGGCGCGCTCGGCGCCGTCGTTGCGGCTGTCGAAATAGCGCAGGTCGCTGCGCAGGCTCAGGCCCTCGCCCAGCGGGCGGGTATCGACCAGGCCGACGAACTGCTGGCGGTAGATGTCCTGCAGCTTGGCGTAGTAGTAGCTGACGCTGGTCTGTGGGCTGAGTGCGTAGCTGCCGCCGGCGAAGTCGAGGTGGTCGCTGCTGGCCGCGCCATAGCCGATGTCGTCGCGCCCGGAGGAATCGCGCAGGTTGGCCTGGGTCAGGCGCCCGGCGTTGACGGTGAGCCCGGTGATGTCCTGGCTGGTCAGCAGGCCGCCCTGGAAGGTCGAGGCCAGCAGGCGGGTGTCGTTGTACACCACCACCGGCAGAATCGGCTGCAAGGTGCCGACGCGCAAGGTGGTCTTGGACACGCGAACTTTACCGGTCAGGCCTAGCTCGCTGTAGTCGTCGACGGGCTCATGGCTGTTGGGGCCGAATGGCAGGAGGCCGGTGTTGCGCCGGTCGCGGCTGGAATCGAGCTTGACCCCCAGCTGGCCCATGGCATCCACGCCGAACCCCACTGGCCCCTCGGTGAAGCCCGATTCCAGCTTGGCGGTGAAGCCCTGGGCCCACTCTTCGGCCTTGGATTGGGGCGCGTTGCTCTGGCGGAAGTCGCGGTTGATGTAATGGTTGCGCAGCTCAAGCCGTGCGTGGCTGTCGCCGATGAAGTCCGCCAGGGCCGGCAGGGGCAAGGCGAGGGTGGCCAGGCAGGCGGCCGATTTCAGGTGTGTACGGTTCATTGTTGTTATACCCGACATGGTGAGGTTCAGTGCTTGCTGGCGCCGGCGGCGCCGATTCCGGTCATGGAACGGATGAACTGGGCCAGGTAACGCCCGCGCTCTTGGGCGGCGCGCTCGGAGCCGTCAGTGACCGAGAAGGCCCAGGCGCCGAGGAAGGCCAGGCTCATGGAGAACAGGGCAGGATTGCTGTAGGGGAACAGCGCGGTTTCGTGGTGCAGCACGTTCACCCATACCGCCGGGCCCAGCAGCACCAGCACGATCGCCGACACCAGCCCGGCCATGCTGCCGCACACCGCGCCACGGGTGGTCAGGCCCTTCCAGAACATCGAGAGCAACAACACCGGGAAGTTGACCGAGGCCGCCACCGCCAACACCAGGCCGGAGAGGAAGGCGATGTTCTGCGATTCGAACACCAGGCCCAGCACCACCGCGAGCATGCCGATCACCAGGGTGGCGATACGCGACACGCGCATTTCCTCCTGCTCGGTCGCCTGGCCCTTGCGTACCACGCAGGCATACAGGTCGTGGGACACGGCGGATGCACCCGACAGCGCCAGGCCCGCCACCACGGCGAGGATGGTGGCGAAGGCCACGGCGCTGATGAAGCCCAGGAACAGGTTGCCGCCGACCGCCTGGGCCAGGTGCACGGCGACCATGTTGCCGCCGCCAATGATGGCGCCGCTGGCGTCACGGTAAGCCGGTTCGGTACCGACCATGACGATGGCGCCAAAGCCGATCACGATCAGCAGCAGGTAGAAGTAGCCAATGAAACCGGTGGCGTAGAACACGCTCTTGCGCGCTTCCTTGGCATCGCTGACGGTGAAGAAGCGCATCAGGATATGCGGCAGGCCAGCGGTGCCGAACATCATGCCCAAGCCCAGCGAGATGGCATCCACCGGGTTCGACAGCAAGCCCCCTGGGGCCATGATCGCCTGGCCCTTGGCGTGCACGGCCACGGCATTGGCGAACATCGCCTCGGTGCTGAAGCCGAAGTGCCTGAGCACCATGAAGGCCATGAAGCTGGTGCCCGAAAGCAGCATCACCGCCTTGATGATCTGCACCCAGGTGGTGGCGAGCATGCCGCCGAAGGTGACGTAGGCGACCATCAGCACGCCCACCAGCACCACGGCGTACAGGTAGCTGATGCCGAACAGCAGCTCGATCAGCTTGCCCGCCCCAACCATCTGTGCCACCAGGTACATCAGCGCCACGGCCAGGGTGCCGAACGCCGAGCTCAGGCGCACCGGGGTTTGCGCGAGGCGGTACGAAACCACATCGGCAAAGGTGTACTTGCCCAGGTTGCGCAGGCGCTCGGCGATCAGGAACAGGATGATTGGCCAACCGGCCAGTACACCCAGGGCGTACAGCAGGCCGTCGTAGCCATTCATGAACATCATGGCGGAGATGCCCAGGAAGGAGGCGGCGCTGATCATGTCGCCCGCAATCGCCAGGCCGTTCTGCATGCCGGTGAGGCCGCCGCCGGCGGTGTAGAAGTCGCTGGCCGAGCGGGTGCGCAGGGCGGCCCAGCGGGTCACCAGCAGGGTGAAGCAGACGAACACCATGAACATCGAAATGGCAGTCCAGTTCATGCTGCGCACTCCTGCTTGACCTTGTCGTTGAGCGGGTCGAGCACGTTGTTGGCGCGGTGCACGTAGATGCCGGTGAGGGCGAAGGACAGCAGTACCATGAGCACGCCGACCAGCATGCCAACGGTGGTGACGCCGCCGCTCAGGGACTGGCCCAGGGTGCTGGGGGAGAAGGCCACCAGCAGGACGAAGCCGTAGTAGATCACCAGCATGGCCAAGGTGAGGCTGCCGTTGAGGCGGCGTTTGCGCCGCACCAGGTGCTGGAAGTCGGGGTGGTTGGCGATGCTTTCGATGTGTTCGGGGGTCATGGCAAGCGATCTCTTGTGTTTTGTAGTTGTTTTCTTGAGGTCACGCGGTTGTTGCTGGAGGGCCTCTTCGCGGGGCAAGCCCGCTCCTACACGAACCGGCTTGCCCCGCGAACGCTGGCGACGCGGTCTACAGCTGGTCGAAGTCGAGCACCACCTTGTCGCTGACCGGGTAGGTCTGGCACGACAGCACGTACCCGGCCGCCACTTCGTAGTCCTCCAGCGCGTGGTTGCTGTCCATCTCCACCTCGCCCTCGATCACCCGGCACTTGCAGGTCGAACACACCCCGGCCTTGCACGAATAGGGCAGTTCGGCGCCGATGGCGTTGCCGGCATCGAGGATGTTCTGGCTGTTGCGTGGCAGGTCGAAGCTCAGTGCCCTCCCGTCGCTGATTACCGTGATATGGCTGAGCGCTGCATCGGTTTGCCGCGCGGCTTCCCGGGCCTCGCGACGGGCTTCGCTGCCGGTGGCGGCGAACAGCTCGAAATGGATGCGCTCGCGGGCCATGCCATTGGCCTGCAGGCTGTGGCGCACGGTTTCGGTCATGGCTTGCGGGCCACAGATGAACGCAGCGTCCAGGCTGGCCACGTCCATCCAGCGGGCGAACAACTGGCCGCATTTGTCGGCGTCGATGCGGCCGTTGTAGAGGTCCACGTCCTGTTGTTCACGGCTGAACACGAAAATCAGGTTGAGGCGGTCGAGGTAGCGGTTCTTCAAATCTTCGAGCTTGTCGCGAAACAGCGCGCCGGAACTGGAGCGGTTGCCGTAGAGCAAGGTAAAGCGGCTGTGCGGCTCGCTGGCCAAGGTGGTGGCGATGATCGACAGGATCGGCGTGATGCCGCTGCCGGCCGCCACGCCCAGGTAGTGGCCCTGGCGCGCTGGGTCCAGCGGGACGAAGAAACTGCCGGCCGGTGGCATCACCTCCAATTGCTGGCCGGCCTTGAGCACGTCGTTGGCAAAGGCCGAGAAGCGCCCGCCGGGCACGCGCTTGACGGCAACGCGCAGTTCGCCGTCCTGCACCGCGCTGCAGATGGAATAGGAACGGCGCACTTCCTCGTCATCCAGTTGAGTGCGCATCACCAGGTATTGGCCCTGGGTGAAACGGAAGGCGCTCTGCAGGTGAGCCGGCACGTCGAAGGCGATCGATACCGCATCGCGGGTTTCATGGCGCACTTGCTTGATGGTCAGGCTGTGAAACTGGCTCATGGTGATCTCCACGGCTCAAATGCATTTGAAATAATCGAACGGCTCCAGGCACTCGCGGCAGCGGTAAAGCGCCTTGCAGGCCGTGGAGCCGAACTGGCTGAGCAGTTCGGTGTGGGTGCTGGCGCACTGTGGGCAGCACACCTGGGGGGCATCGCCCAGCAGGCTGCGCTTGCTGGCGCTGCCCTGGGGTGGAGCGATGCCATAGGCGCGCAGGCGGTCGCGGCCCTGGGCGCTGATCCAATCGGTGCTCCAGGCCGGGGTGAGGCGGCGCTCCAGGGCTGGCGCGGGGAAGCCGGCCTGCTCCAGGGCCTGGCGGATATCGCCCTCGATCACCTCGGTGGCGGGGCAACCGGAGTAGGTTGGCGTCACCACCAGGTGCAAGTGCCCTGCACGCCAGCCCAGGTCGCGGACGATGCCCAGGTCCACCACGCTGACCACCGGCACTTCCGGGTCCATCACCTGGCCCAGCACCGCCCAGGCCCGGGCCAGGTCGTCGCCCTGCAGCGCCCGGGCACCACGGTCGCCGGCAATCAGCTCACCAGGTTGCATCGGGGTAGGCCCTTGGCAGGAATTGCATTTCGGCCAGCAGCAGGCCCAGGTGTTCGCTGTGCACGCCCTGGCGACCGCTGAGGTAGAAGTGGCTGGCGGCCTTGGGCAACGGCAGCTCGACCGACTCGAACGTTGCGCTTACCTGCTTGAGCCAGGCGGCGCCGACGATGGCCGGGTCGGCACCTATGCCGGCTTCGGCCAGGCGCACTTCGTTGTCGCTGCCGCTGGTGAGTTCCACGGTGAAACGCCACAGCAGCGGGATGGCGGCGAGCATGCGCTGGCGGCTTTCCTCAGTACCACCGCCCAGGCGTTGCACCCACTCGCTGGAACGGCGCAGGTGGTAGGTGACTTCCTTCAGGGCCTTGGCGGCGATGCCGGCGATGCGTTCGTCAGCCGATTCGGCCAGCTGTTGCAGCACCGCATGGTGCCAGGCGTCGTAGAAGAACTGCTTGGCCATGGTCACGGCGTAGTCGCCATTGGGCTGCTCGACCAATAGCAGGTTGCGGTAGGCCCGCTCGTCGCGGCGAAACGCCAGGGCATCGGCGTCGCGGCCGTCGTCGAGCAATTCGGCGGTGTAGTCCAGCCAGTTGCGGGCCTGGCCGACCAGGTCGAGGCCAACGTTCATCAGGGCCAGCTCTTCTTCCAGGGCTGGCGCGTGGCCACACCACTCGCACAAGCGCTGGCCCTGGACCAGGGCGCTGTCGCCGAGCAGCAGCAGATACGGAATCAGGTCGTGCTTGTTCATGGCCTGCCTCACATGTGCCCGACTTCGTCGGGCAGTTCGTAGAAGCTGGCGTGGCGGTAGACCTTGTCGTCCGAGGGGGCGAACAGGGGGTCTTTCTCGTCCGGCGAGGAGGCGCTGATCAGGGCCGAGGGCACCACCCACAGGCTGACGCCTTCGCTGCGGCGGGTGTACAGCTCGCGGGCATTCTCGATGGCCATGGCGGCGTCGGCGGCATGCACGCTGCCGACATGCTTGTGGTTCAGGCCGTGCTTGCTGCGCACGAACACTTCGTAGAGGGTCCAGACAGACATTTTCGCTCTCCGCATCAATCGCCGCTCAGGCGGCGTTCTTGTTCTGTTGCTTGCGTGCATAGGCCACGGCGGCTTCGCGCACCCAGGCGCCACCTTCGATGGCCTGGCGTCGGGTGGCGACGCGCTCCTGGTTGCACGGGCCGTTGCCCTTGATGACTTCGTAGAACTCGTCCCACTGGATGTCGCCGAAGTCGTAATGACCGCGCTCGGCGTTCCACTTCAAGTCCGGGTCGGGGGCGGTGCAGCCGAGCAGTTCGAGCTGCGGCACGGTCTGGTCGATGAAGCGCTGGCGCAGTTCGTCGTTGGTCTGGCGCTTGATTTTCCAGGCCATCGACTGGGCGCTGTTGGGGGAATGCTCGTCGCTTGGGCCGAACATCATCAGCGCAGGCCACCACAGGCGGTTGATGGCGTCCTGAACCATGTCCTTCTGGGCTTGGGTGCCCTCGCGCATCATGGTCAGCAGCAGTTCGTAGCCCTGGCGCTGGTGGAAGCTCTCTTCCTTGCAGATGCGCACCATGGCGCGGGAGTAGGGGCCGTAGGAGGTACGTTGCAGCACCACCTGGTTGACGATGGCGGCACCGTCGACCAACCAGCCCACCGCGCCCATGTCGGCCCAGCTCAGGGTGGGGTAGTTGAAGATGCTCGAATACTTGGCCTTGCCGTTGTGCAGCTTGGCGATTTCCTCGTCGCGGTCGGCGCCGAGGGTTTCCATGGCGCTGTACAGGTACAGGCCGTGGCCGGCTTCGTCCTGGATCTTGGCCATCAACTGCAGCTTGCGTTTGAGGCTGGGGGCGCGGGTGACCCAGTTGCCTTCGGGGAGCATGCCGACGATTTCCGAGTGGGCGTGCTGGGAGATTTGCCGGATCAGGGTTTGGCGGTAGGCCTCGGGCATCCAGTTCTTGGCTTCGATCTTGATTTCGGCGTCGATCTTTTCCTGGAAGTGGCGTTCCTCGGCGGACATTTCCTCCAGGGCTTTGACGCGCTTGACTCCGGTTTCCACTAGCTGTGCGTACATGTTCTGACTCCTGCTAAGGCATGAGTCATTTGTAAGCGATACAAAACATAACGTCAAACGGTTTTATATGTATCGAATATGATTTGTGTATCGGATTGGAGGGTGGTGGGGGATGTGGGGCTAGGGATGTTCGGCGAGGGAGTGTTGGCGCCTGTGCGATCGAGCGCCGCGCAGGCAGCGCTCGGTCGTATAGGCGCCACACATCCCGCGCCAAACACCCAAAAAAAAGCCCCGGACCATGCCGGGGCTCATACACCTGCGCCCTGTCAGCTAGCCAACCGCTTGTCAAACACATGGCAAGCCTTGCCCTCGGAGCGCTTGAGCGTGCCACACGGCTGCAGCCGCACCTGTGTACTGATGCCGATGTAGGTCTTGATCTGCCGGGTCAATTCCCCCGTCAGCAGCTTGCGCTGCCCCTCGTCCAGCGCCTGGCACTCGGCACGCAGTTCCACATGCACCTCAACGCTGTCCAGATTGCCATTACGATACAAATGAATCTCATACATCTCTGAAAGCTGTTTTATTTTAAGCACCTGCTCCTCGATCTGGGTCGGGAACACATTCACCCCACGGATAATCAGCATGTCGTCACTGCGCCCGGTGATCTTGCCAATGCGCCGCATGGGCCGCGCGGTGCCGGGCAGCAGGCGGGTGAGGTCGCGGGTGCGGTAGCGCACCATCGGCAGCGCCTCCTTGCTCAGCGAGGTGAACACCAGCTCGCCCAGCTGGCCGTCAGGCAGCACCTGGCCGGTGACCGGGTCGATGATCTCGGGGTAGAAATGGTCTTCCCAGATGGTGGGGCCATCCTTGGTTTCGATGCACTCCATGGCCACCCCCGGCCCCATGATCTCCGACAGGCCATAGATATCCAGGGCATCGATGCCCAGGCGCTGTTCGATGGAGCGGCGCAGTTCATCCGTCCAGGGCTCGGCGCCGAAAATACCCAGGCGCAGCTTGAGGGACTGTGGGTCGATGCCCTGGCGCTCGATCTCGTCGGCAAGGTTGAGCATGTAGGAGGGCGTGACCATGATGATGTCAGGCTGGAAATCGCGAATCAGCTGCACCTGCTTCTCGGTCTGGCCACCGGACATGGGGATCACCGTACAACCCAGCCGTTCAGCACCGTAGTGCGCGCCCAGGCCGCCAGTAAACAGGCCATAGCCATAGGACACGTGCACCTTGTCGCCCTTGCGCCCGCCGGCGGCGCGGATCGAACGGGCCACCACGTTGGCCCAGGTGTCGATGTCGTTCTGGGTGTAGCCCACCACGGTCGGCTTGCCCGTGGTGCCGCTGGACGCGTGCAGGCGCACCACCTCCTGCTGGGGTACGGCGAACATGCCGTAGGGGTAGTTGTCGCGCAGGTCGTTCTTGCCGGTGAAGGGGAACTTGGCCAGGTCATCCAGGGATTTCAGGTCGCCGGGGTGGGCGCCGCAGTCGTCGAAGCGTTTGCGGTACAGCGGCACGTTGGCGTAGGCGTGGTTGAGGCTCCAGCGCAGGCGTTCCAGCTGGTGCTGGCGCAGGGCGCCGATACTTGCGGTTTCCATCGGGTCCAGCAGGGCACGATCGGCATCATGGTACATATTCATGGCTTCACTCGAATTGTTCTTGTACGTCGGCTGCCCGAGGCTCAGGCCGCTTACCGTGAGTGTCATGGGCGCAGCATAACCGGCTGCGCATTGTTCAGTCACAAGCCTTTGGTCAGAGACGCTCGATGACCATGGCAATGCCCTGGCCAACACCGATGCACATGGTGCACAGGGCGTAGCGGCCAGCGCCTTGCTCAAGCTGGTGCAACGCGGTGGTGACCAGGCGTGCACCGCTCATGCCCAAGGGATGGCCCAGGGCGATGGCGCCGCCGTTGGGGTTTACCCGCGGGTCATCGTCGGCCAGGCCCAGCTCGCGCAGCACGGCCAGGCCCTGGGCGGCAAACGCCTCGTTCAGCTCGATGACATCCATGTCGGCCAGGGACAGGCCGGTGAGCGCCAGCACCTTGCGCGTCGCTGGCACCGGGCCGATACCCATGATGCGCGGCTCAACCCCCGCCACCGCCATGCCGACGATTCGGCCACGGGCCTTGAGGCCATGACGCTGGGCGGCTGCACGGCTGGCCAGCAGCAGGGCGCAGGCGCCGTCGTTGACCCCGGAGGCATTGCCCGCGGTGACGCTGCCGCCCTGGCGAAACGGCGTGCCCAGCTTGGCCAGTTGTTCAAGGGTGGTGTCGGCACGCGGGTGTTCATCCTGGTCCACCTGAACAGGAGGGCCCTTGCGCTGGGGAATAACCACCGGCACGATTTCCCGCGCCAGGCGCCCACTGGCCTGGGCCGCCGCAGCCTTGTGCTGGCTGCGCAGGGCGAAGGCATCTTGGTCGGCACGGGAAATATTGAACTGTTCGGCGACGTTCTCGGCTGTTTCCGGCATGGAATCGATGCCGTACTCGGCCTGCATGCGTGGATTGACGAAACGCCAGCCAATGGTGGTGTCGTACAACTCGGCGCTGCGGCCAAAGGCCTGTTCAGACTTGCCCATCACAAACGGCGCGCGCGACATCGACTCGACGCCGCCGGCCAGCATCAGCCCAGCCTCACCACAGTGCAGGGCACGCGCAGCGTTGCCGATGGCATCCAGCCCGGAGCCGCACAGGCGGTTGAGGGTGGTGCCTGGGACGGTGATCGGCAACCCGGCGAGCAGGCTGGCCATGCGTGCGACGTTGCGGTTGTCTTCGCCGGCCTGGTTGGCGCAGCCGAGGATCACATCGTCGATGGCCGGCCAATCCAGTTCCGGGTGGCGCTCGATCAGGGCCTTGATCGGCACCGCCGCCAGGTCGTCGGCGCGGACACGGCTCAGGGCGCCGCCGTAACGGCCGATCGGGGTGCGCACGGCGTCGATGATCAGGGCATCGAGGGGCGTGTGGTCAGTCATTTGCAGTCTCCTGCGCGAGCACCGTGCCGCGCACTTGGTAGGATTTGCCGTGGAACAGGGCGATCAGCTCGCCGTGCTGGTTTTCGATGCGCACGTCATACAGGCCGGTGCGGCCCTTGCGGCTGAGCTCGACGGCGCGTGCGGTCAGCAGGTCGCCGCACTGCGCCGGGGCGACATAGTCGATGCTGCAGCCCTGGGCGACCGTGGCCTTGTCGTAGCTGTTGCAGGCAAAGGCAAAGGCCGAGTCGGCAAGGGCGAACAGGAATCCGCCATGGCAGGTGCCGTGGCCCTGCAGCATGTCGGCGCGTACCGGCATGCACAGGCTGGCGCGGCCGGGGCCGGCGTCCAGCAGGCGGATGCCCAGGGCACGGCTGGCCTGGTCGCGGCTGAACAGGGCGTCGGCGCAGGCCTGGGCCAGGGCGTCGGGGGCAAGTTGCAGGTCAGTCATGCAGGCGGGCTCCTTGGGCGACGCTGCGGCGCAGCATCAGGGAAGGGCGGTAGCGGCTTTCGCCGTAACTGCGTTGCAGGTTTTCCAGCACGCGCAGGGTGTAGCCGACACCCATCTGCTCGGCCCAGGCCAGCGGGCCTTGCGGGTAATTGACCCCGGCGCACATGGCCAGGTCGATGTCACCCGCGCTGGCCACGCCTTGCAGCACGGCATCGGCGGCCTCGTTGGCGAGCATGGCGACAGTGCGCAGCACCACCAGGCCTGGCAGGTCGGTGAGGCCGCTGACGTTCAGGCCTGCCTGGCGCAACAGCGCCACGGCCTGGTCGAGGGCTTCACCCGTGGTGTCGGCGGACCAGCTGATGGCAATGCGCGATGCGGCCTGGTAGTCCAGGGCAAGGTCCACCAGCACCAGGTTGCGCAGGCCGTCTTCGCGCGCCCGCTGGCTGGCCATGCGGCCATCGGACAGCGCCAGGGTGGCCTCGCCTACGCGGATCAGGCCCGTGCCTGCACGTTCGGTGACGCTCAACCCACGGTCGCGCAATCGGGTTATCAACGGCTGCATCACACCCAGCTGGCCTTCGACCACGCAGCCATCGACCTTGGCCTGGCTGTGCAACGCCAGCGCCTGTGGGCGTTCGGCACCGTCGGCATAGCAATAGAAGCCTTGCCCGCTCTTGCGCCCAAGGCGGCCGGCATCCACCAGTTCTTTCTGCACCAGCGACGGCTGGAAACGGAAGTCACCGTGGAAGGCGTCGAAGACTGAACAAGTCACGGCATAGTTGACGTCATGGCCGATCAGGTCGGTAAGTTCGAAGGCTCCCATGCGAAACCCGCCTGCATCGCGCAGCAGCGCATCGAGCGTTGCGCAATCGGCAGCGCCTTCCTGCAGCAGGCGCAGGCTTTCGGCATAGAACGGGCGGGCCACACGGTTGACGATGAAGCCTGGCGTGGAGCGCGCATGCACCGGCTGCTTGCCCCAGGCCTTGGCGGTTTCATAAAGCGTGGCGGCGACTTCGGGGGCCGTGGCAAGGCCGGAGACGACTTCTACCAGGGCCATCAGCGGTGCGGGGTTGAAGAAATGCATGCCCACCACCTGCTGCGGGCGCTGCAGGCCGGCCGCCAGGCTGGTGATCGACAACGACGAGGTGTTGCTGGCCAGGATACACGCCGGGGCGCACAGGCTTTCAAGCTGGCGCAGCAGCGCCTGCTTGATTTGCAGGTTCTCGACGATGGCCTCGATTACCAGGTGCGCATCGGCCAGTGCCTCGATGGCGTCCACGGGCTGCAGGCGGGCGCTGATGGCTTCACGGTCGGCAGGCTGCAACTTGCCTTTCTCGACCAGGCGCTGCAATTGGCGGTCGATTCCTGCCACGGCCTGGGCCGCAGCGCCAGGGCGGTTGTCGTAGAGCTTCACCGGGTGGCCGGCCTGGGCCGCCACCTGGGCGATACCTGCGCCCATGGCGCCGGCGCCGATCACCGCGACCTGGGCGGTGCTGTGTAGTGCGTGCATGTTCAACGCCCCTTGAATTCGGCTGTACGTTTGTTCATGAAGGCGCTGACGCCTTCACGGTAATCCTCGCTGCGCCCGGCCAGGCGTTGCAGGTCGCGCTCCAGTTCCAGTTGCTGCTCGAAACTGTTGTCGAAGCTGGCATTGAGGCTGCACTTGATCAGGGCCAGGCCGTAGGTGGGCTGGGCCGCCAGGTGGCGGGCGAGGCTGAGGGCTTCATCGCGCAGCGCGGCATCGTCGACCACCCGGTGGATCAGCCCCCAGCGCTCGGCCTGCTCGGCGCCAAGCCGTTCACCCAGCATCGCCAGCGCCTTGGCCCGCGCCATGCCAACCAGCCGTGGCAGCAGCCAGGTGCCGCCGGAATCGGGCACCAGGCCGATCTTGCAGAATGCCTGGATAAAGCTGGCCGAGCGGGCAGCCAGCACCAGGTCGCAGGCCAGCGGGATATTCGCCCCGGCACCGGCGGCCACGCCATTGACGGCGCAGATCACCGGCAGCGGCAGGTCGCGCAGGGTGCGCACCAGGGGGTTGTAGAATTTCTCGATCGACTCGCCGAGGTCTGGCATGGCTGCGCCGGGTGCCACATTGCGGTCGGAAAGGTCCTGGCCTGCGCAGAAACCACGGCCCTCGGCGGTCAGCAACAGCACCCGCACGTCGCTGTTCTGGCGCACCTGGCGCAGGGCATCGCGCACCTCCAGGTGCATCTGGGTATTGAAGCTGTTCAGTTGTTCGGGGCGGTTCAGCGAGAGGAGGGCGACGCCGTTCTCGATGGAAAACAGGATGTGTTGGAAAGCCATGGCGGACTCGCTCGGTCGGACGATGGGGGCGGCGCGGTTCAGCAACCTTTGAACTGCGCCGGGCGTTTTTCCTGGAAGGCGCGGATGCCTTCGTCGCGGTCGGCAGTGCCGGCCAGCAGGGTAAAAGCGTGGCGCTCGAAGCGCAGGCCGCTGGCAAGGTCAGTGTCACCGGCCTTGAGCAGCGCTTCCTTGGCCAGGCGAACGGCCAGCGGCGCCTTGGCGGCAATGCTGGCCGCCAGCTGCAGGGCGCGTTCGACGGCCAGTTCAGGCACGGTGATTTCACTGACCAAGCCGGCCTGCTGGGCATGCCGGGCGCTGATGGCCTCGCCGGTGAGCACCATCTGCATGGCCAGCGGCTTGCCGACTGCACGCAACAGGCGCTGGGTGCCACCGGCGCCGGGGATGATGCCCAGGTTGATTTCCGGCTGGCCGAAGCGGGCGTCCTCGCCGGCGATGACGATGTCGGCGCACATCACCAGTTCGCAACCGCCGCCCAGGGCGTACCCATTCACGGCAGCGATCAAGGGTTTGCTGAAGGCGGCGATGCGCTGCCAGTGGGCGACGCGAGGGTCATTGAAGATGCCGACCAGGTCTCGTTCGGCCATCTCGCGAATGTCGGCCCCGGCGGCGAACGCCTTGGGGCTGCCGGTGATGACCACGGCGCGGGTGTGTTCGTCGGCCTCGGCACTTGCCAGCTCGGCGGCCAGCTCTGCCAGCAGCTCCGTGCACAGGGCGTTGAGCGCCTCGGGCCGTTGCAAGGTAACCAGGCGGACGCCGGGGTGGGGCGCCTGCACATCGATGAAACGAGGCATGTTGGAGTCCTCAGGCTGCACGCACGGCACAACGGGTGGCCGGCATTTCTTGGAATTGTCTGCAGGGGCAGTGTTGAAGCCTGCCCAGGTGGAACCAGTATAAGCACCATGCGATACAGTAAATCAACATGTAATGTTGTTTCAGTATCTAATTACTGGCTCGAAAAACTCGCTACCCTTTCTAAACGCCAGTGAATAAAGGCTTTTCAATGGGATTGACGTGCCTGACATTTACGATACAAGATCGCCTCAGTGAATGAATCATTTGAGGACTGTAAGCATGCCTTGCTATCGACTCGACGGCCTGACCCCGGTGGTCGACCCCACCGCCTACGTGCACCCGAGTGCAGTGCTGATCGGCGACGTCATCGTCGGCCCACACTGTTACGTGGGGCCGCTGGCCTCGTTGCGTGGTGATTTCGGGCGCATCGTGCTGGAGGAGGGTGCCAACCTGCAGGACACCTGCGTGATGCACGGCTTTCCCAGCGGTGACACGGTGATCGAGCGCAACGGCCACGTGGGCCATGGCGCGGTGTTGCATGGCTGCCGGGTGGGCGAGGATGCCCTTGTCGGCATGAATGCCGTGGTGATGGATGGCGCGCGCATTGCTGCACGTTGCATCGTCGGCGCTACAGCCTTCGTCAAGGCGGGGTTCGAGTGCGCCGAGCAAAGCCTGGTCATGGGCGCCCCGGCCCAGGTCAAGCGAGCCCTGACCGAGCAGGAGGTGCAATGGAAGCAGCGTGGCACGGCCGAATACCAACATTTGGCCCGGCGCTGCATGGCCAGCCTGGTCGAATGCGCACCCTTGGCCGAGCCGCAAGCGCAGCGACCGCGCATGGGCGACGGTGGCTTCAGGCCCAAGGGCGAGGAGGGTGCATGAGCTTGCCTGCGTCACGCCATGGCCAGGCGACCCGCCGCACAGGTATAGTCGGTGCTTTCTCCGCGCACAGTTCGTCCATGAGCAACCTCGCCCCGCTGAACACCCTGATCACCCGCTTCCAGGAGCAGACCCCGATCCGTGCCAGTTCGCTGATCATCACCCTTTATGGTGATGCCATCGAGCCCCATGGCGGTACGGTCTGGCTGGGCAGCCTGATCAACTTGCTGGAGCCGATCGGCATTAATGAACGGCTGATCCGCACGTCGATCTTCCGCCTGACCAAGGAAGGCTGGCTGACCGCCGAAAAGGTTGGCCGGCGCAGCTACTACAGCCTCACCGGCACCGGTCGCCGACGCTTCGAAAAAGCCTTCAAGCGTGTGTACAGCCCAAGCCAGCCGGCCTGGGATGGCGCCTGGACGCTGGTGCTGCTTTCGCAGCTGGAAGCCGCCAAGCGCAAAGCTGTGCGCGAAGAACTGGAATGGCAGGGCTTCGGGGTGATGGCGCCAAACGTACTCGGCTGCCCTCGGGCCGACCGCGCCGACCTGGCCGCCACCTTGCGCGAGCTTGAGGCCAGCGACGACAGCATCGTCTTCGAAACCCACACCCAGGAAGTACTGGCCTCCAAGGCCATGCGAGCGCAGGTGCGGGAAAGCTGGCGTATCGACGAGCTTGGCCAGCAATACAGCGAGTTCATCCAACTGTTCCGGCCGTTGTGGCAGAGCCTCAAGGAACTCGATGAACTCGACGCCCAGGATTGCTTCCTGGCGCGCACCTTGTTGATTCACGAGTACCGCCGGTTGCTGCTGCGCGATCCTCAGTTGCCCGACGAGCTGCTGCCGGGGGACTGGGAAGGCCGCGCAGCCCGTACCTTGTGCCGCAACCTGTATCGGCTGGTGTGCACCCAGGCGGAGGCGTGGCTGAACAGCGCGCTGGAAACGGCCGATGGGCCACTGCCGGATGTCAGTGAAGGCTTCTACAAGCGCTTCGGCGGCCTGGGCTGACCACCGCTCAAGCGCGCCGGGCCAGCTTGTGCGCCATGAACTGGTGCGCAGGCGAGAACAGACGGTTGAAGGTCAGCAGGACTGCGCTGACCGTACCCAGCGCCGACGCCGCGGCAAGCAGGAACATGATGACGATCTGGTAACGCACCGCATCGTCCGGTTGCTGGCCCGCCAGTATCTGGCCGGTCATCATCCCGGGCAGGCTGACGATGCCGACGACCGTCATCTGGTTCAAGGTCGGCATCATGCCGGCCTTGAGTGCTTGCACTGCGGCGGCATGGGCTGCCTCCCAGCGCGTGCCGCCCAACGACAACACCATGTCCACGACATCACGTTGTGCGGTCAGCTCACGGGTCATGCGGTCGATGCCCAGCGCAACGGCGGTCAGGGTGTTGCCGAGGATCATGCCGAGGATGGGGATGGCGTACTGCGGTTCGTACCAAGGGCGAACGCGCAGCACGATGAACAGGCCGATGGCCGTGACCAACCAGGCACTCAAGCCCACCGAGAGCACGCTGTCGGCCAGCAGGCCACGGTGGCGATGCTGGCCACGCCCGGCGGCGGAAACACCGGCAATCAGGGTCATGGTCAGCATCAGGGGCAGCACGATATACCACTGGGCATGCTGGAATACCCAGCCAAGGATGTAACCAATGGCCAGCAGTTGGGTGATGGTGCGCAGCGATGCCCAGAACAACTGGCGCGCCAGCCCGAGCTTGAGCAGCACCGATAACAGTCCGTTGACCAGAATCAGCGCTGCGGCGATCGCGACATCGGTGTAGGCGAGGTTGTGGTAATTCATGCCGGGTTCCCGTCGAGCAAGTTGCCTTGGTGCATGGTCAGTGTACGCGTGCCGATGCGCTGTGCCTGCTGGTGGTCATGGGTGACCCAGAGACAGGCGCGAGCCCCAGGGGATTCGTTGAACCAGTTCATGACCAGGGCTTCCACGGCAGTGACCGATTGTGGGTCCAGCGCTGAGGTAGGCTCGTCGAACAGCATCACCTTGGGCGCAAGCAGCAGTGCCCGTACCAACGCCACCACCTGGGCTTCGCCACCCGAGAGGTCGGCACCGTGCTTGTCGATGAAGTTCCTTGGCTTGCCTGCCAGGTCGAGTAGCGCTGTTGCCTTGTGCGCATCGAACGTGCGCTGGCGATTGTGCCGTAGGGAGAAGGGCAGGCGCAGGTTGTCAAGCACAGTGCCGTCCACCAGGGCGGCACGCTGCGCCAGGTAACAGACCTGGGCGCGGTAGTCGGGTATAGGCAAGGCAGAGACCGGCTGGCCGAGCCACAGGATGTCGCCGGTACTGGGGGCGTCGAGCAAGGCCAGGGTGCGAAGCAGTACGCTTTTGCCAGAACCTGATGCGCCGATGAGGGCGACACGTTCGCCGGCATTGATGGAAAGGTCGGTGGGTAACAGTAACGTGGCTTGGGTTGATGGGTCGACTTGGCCCAATTGCCTGGTTTTCAGCAGGGCTGTGGAATCTGGATGGTTGGAGCCCGTAGTCACTGGCGTTCCTTGAGGTGGGTTGAGCAGTGGAAGTTTGGCGTTGGAGGGCAGCGTGCGGGCTTGTTTATTTATAACTACGCTAAATAGTCATTTAGCGTAGTTATAAATAAAACATATAATTTAGCGGCAGCGGCGGGCGAGCCAGACCGTTTGGCCGCCACAATCCGGGTCTTCGACGATGTGCTTCAGCACCTCGAAGCCGTGGTCGTGCAATTGTGCTGTGTATTCCTGCGCATCCAGGCTGGCGTGGTACAGGGTTTCGCCCTGGAACACACCCAAGGCTTCACCCAGCGATGTGCCGCTGGTGAACATCAGTAGCGCGCCGGGTGCAGCATGCCGCTGGAACACTGGGAACATACCGCGCTGGTCATCGGGCTTGAGATGAAAAAAACTGTTCCAGGCCAGGATGCCAGTGTACTGACGGTCCAGCGACAACCTGCGCATGTCTGCATGAACCCATGAATACTCAGGGAAACGGCTGCGGCATATCTCCAGCATCTGCACGGAAGAATCCACGCCGGTGACTGCCATGCCGGCCTCGATCAGGTAGCGCGCCACAGGCTCGCCGGAGCCACAGCCAAGATCAAGCACAGTCGAAGCTGGTGACAGCAAGGCATGGTAGCGTTCGATCCATTTACGTTCGGCCAGGCGATTGCCGCGCAGCTCATTCCAGGTTTGTGCGTGACGGTTGTAGAGATCGATGATCTGGTCGGCAGAAGGATGGTGAGGCATGCAGCGTCCTTGAAACTGGGAGTGGATTGTCCTGGGCGGTGCCGTATGGATATCGGGGTGAAGATAACCTGAGGGGGCGGCATGAACAAGGATCCAGGGAATTGGCCCTGGCCTGATTTGAAATCTGGCTAATGATTCTGTCCTTAAAGATAACAGCCGGGAGACTAAGCAGGGCATGTGCAATATCCCCAAAAATGCATATTGCACACGCTTACTTTTCGATGCTGTCTGCCTGGAACTTTCTTAGCAGTTCCAGATGGGGGTGGAGTTCTGTTTTCGGTCCAGCATCGCAGCGGCTGATCAGCCCTTGGAAGCTAACTACCAGTCCATTCCGTACGTTTCAAAGGCGCTCGATAAAAACTAAGAGCTAGACCGGATCAAAACGTATAACCCAGCCACACCTGTATTGTATCGAAGTTGTCGTTGCCGAACAGTTGCTTAGACGCTGCGAGCGGATGCACCCAGTTATACGAGACAGAGCTATACCAGTGACAAGACCAATCGAATTCGAGATAGGCTCCGATCTCATTGGCAAAATTTTTGTTGGCTACAGGTGTGCCGTAATAGTTGTAAGTGGCTAGCTCGAAGTGATTCCCAATGACCCCACCATGCACGGTTTCGTTGAGTCGGTATTTTGAGCGTACGGTATGCACAACTTCGTTGCTATTGAACAATAAGTAACTGCCGACGACTTCACCGATTGTCCACTGACCCCAGTCCGTCCAGCCTTTGGCGCCAGAGTCGAAGTCTGTGCGGGTCTGGTCTGATGGATTGTCATCACCGGAGAACCGGGCGTAGCGATAGCCGATTGAGGGCTGCCCTCGCCACTCGCCAAAAGAGTAATCCGCACTGGCGTACCATGCGTACGACCTATAGCGATAGCCGCCACCACTACCGCGCTGGATAGCTCCCTCCGCCGAAAGAGCCAACCCGGGCAGAGTGAGTAGATGGACATCCAGCGCACGTAGATTGAGTGTTTGCATCCCTTCTCGCGGGGACGACAGTAACGAAAGGTGATCCTCCATCACGTGAGTGCGATAAAACATGGCACCTAAGTTGGCAGCCGGAAGGTGCCAGTCCACATTGACCCCATTGAGACGAAAGTCGCCCGCATGCCGATCAGTGCGCAAGCTGAATGCCTGCACGCTGAGTGCCTGATTCTCGCCCCATTGCATCACCGCGCCATCGCGGAAGGCGGAGCGTGGCGCACTATAGTAACCGGCATCTCCAAAGACGTTGACGTTACCCCCGCCTATTAGAAAGGCATTGGCCACCTTAAAATTCTGATTGCCCACCATCAGGCGCCAGTCCGCTGTCGCCAGGCCGATCTTCAGCTCCTCCACTGATGTATTAGTGGTGCCGGCATGAGTGTAGCCACCGGCGTCCGAACCACCTTCGGTCGCCGCACTGACCAGCGAGGCACCGGCCAGCAGGCGGGTATCTGTCGAGAGTGCGAACTCCAGACCAGCGCTGGGCTTGAGGGCGTATTCCTGCCACCGGTTGTGTTCGGGCCCAAGCTTCTCGTTGCGGACATCCCGCCAACCCGCGCCAAAATTCGAGTTGTGGCTATCAATGGCAACGGCGAAGGCGGAAAGATCAAAGTTCCATCTGAGCGACGGACTTTCCTCATAGGTTATTGCGGCACAGAAATCAGGAACAGTGCACAGTGCCAGCAGCATGGAGACAGACTGCCGAATATAAAATTTATGATGTATCACGCATGGCTCCAGTTGATTGTTTTAGTCAGGAGGTTGGCTGCGGAAAACATTAATAAAACGTAAAAATGCGGATTGTAAAGTTAAAAATATTCTTTTTTAGAACGCAAAAAACAGGTAGTTCTCTCGCAATTAATGGCTGGTTTTACCCATCTCGCCCTGTGATACTGCGCCACTGAAAAACGACATGAGAAGCCCGGAGAGCCTTCATGAAAAAAAGCGATATCGTCCAACTGATCGCCGCTGCAACACTGGAAGAGAAAGTGAACCTGCTGAGCGGTAAGGGTCTATGGAAGTTGCCGGGTATCGAGCGGCTTGGTGTGCCTGAGATCATTCTCACCGATGGCACTTATGGGGTGCGCTACAGCGAATCACAGATCGACGATGACCAATCGTGGTCAATGCGTGACTTCTATGCCGTGGTCGGCCAGAGCGCTAGCGAAGTAGACTCAGAGCGCGAGGTCAAAGTGTTTGGCCGGACCAAACCGGCAACCTGCTTCCCAAACGGGTCGAGCGTGGGTTGCTCGTGGAATACTGAACTGGCACGGCATATGGGTGTAGCTCTTGGCAAAGAATGCCGGCACATGGGGGTAAACGTCCTACTCGGGCCAGGCATCAATCTGCGGCGCACGCCATTGGCGGGGCGCGCATACGAATACTACTCCGAAGATCCGGTGCTAACGGCAGGACTGGCAAGTGCACTGATTCAAGGGCTTCAGTCCACCGGCGTGGGAGCTTGTCTCAAGCACTTCGCCTGCAACAATTCGGAGTACCAGCGAACCACCATGGACTCGGTTGTCGACGAGCGCGCCCTCCGCGAACTCTACCTGGAGGCCTTCCGCCGAGTCATCCGGGATGCCGATCCTTGGTCGCTGATGACTTCCTACAACCGTCTCAACGGTGTGCAAGCCTCCGAGCATACCTGGCTACTGACCAATGTCTTGCGTGAAGAATGGGGTTACCAGGGACTGGTAATGTCCGACTGGTATGGCACCAAGGATCGAGTGCGGTCGTTCCAAGCGGGTAACGAACTGACGATGCCCGAGCACCACGTCGACCGTCAGGAGCTTTACGACGCCGTGCTTCGGGGGGAAGTTTCAATGGCAGCCATCGATGAGGCCGTTGAGCGGGCCTTGGTGCTCATCGAACGGACCACTTTTGCCCCTGGTAAGCCGGTATGCTTCGAGTCCCACCACGCGTTGGCGCAAGAGATCGCCCGGGAAAGCATCGTACTGCTGAAAAATGAGCACG
The DNA here is from genome assembly GCF_011752535.1 of Pantoea sp. Tr-811. Classification (NCBI taxonomy): domain Bacteria; kingdom Pseudomonadati; phylum Pseudomonadota; class Gammaproteobacteria; order Enterobacterales; family Erwiniaceae; genus Pantoea; species Pantoea sp. Tr-811. The sequence continues at coordinate 98,823 of NZ_VWXJ01000015.1, read as the reverse complement.
ACGTACTGCCGATCACTGCGGACAAATACAAGTCTCTATGTGTGCTTGGCCCGACAGCCCTCAAACCGACCATCCAGGGATCTGGATGCGCGACTACCGTGCCTTGGATGCTTGATCGTCCGCTAGACGAAATACTAGATGTTGCAGGCGACAGCTTCGAGGTTCGCTACGACCCTGGTGTCCCAGATGATCCGGCCACCGGTGCAATCACCCAACAGGCACAGCACTTGGTTCGGAACTCAGATGTGGTAGTGATATTTGTTTCCACGCCGGTTGGCGAAGATGGCGAGAACGGTGATCGCAAAGATCTTTTCATCCAGCCGAGTGATGCACGCCTGCTGGAAGCAGTGGGGCAGTTACACAACAATGTCGTGGTGGTGATGGCCAGCAGCGACTCGGTCGTTATGCCTTGGCTCGAAGGTGTACCGGCATTGCTCGGACTGTTCTATGCGGGGCAGGGGATGGGACGGGCGGTGGCAGATATCCTGTTCGGCAACACTTGCCCGAGTGGAAAGCTGACTACCACCGCGCCGAACAGCTTGCAGGAGACACCCGCTTTCCTAGGGTACCCCGGAGAAAATGGACGTCATCATTACAGTGAATCTATTCATGTCGGCTACCGCTACTACGATGCTCGGGCGATCGCCCCGGCGTTCCCGTTCGGATTTGGCCTGAGCTACACGAGCTTTTCATACGAACAGCTGGATGTCTGTGCAACTAAGTTCCGCGTCGGGGAGCGGATCCAGTTAACCGTTCGGGTGCGCAACGTTGGACCAGTAGTAGGCAAGGAGGTGGTCCAAGTCTATGTTTCGCCTCCGCAGTGTCGGCTTGCTCGTTCACCCCAGGAACTCAAAGCCTTTGCCAAGCTGAGCATCGACGTGGATTGCGTCGCCACCTTCACCTTGGCGATCGAGGTCGAGGACCTCGCCTATTATGATCCGGCCCTCGGCCAGTGGGTCGTTGAACCCGGCCAATACGAACTGCGGGTTGGTGGTTCTTCCCGGCACATCGCACTCACGACTACGGTGCAGGTGGTAGGAACGGTGCAACTGCCACCTCTGGCAATCGACGCTTCATTGCTCGAATTGATCGAACGACCCAGGCCATTCGCAATTATTTGTGAACGCTATGCCAAGGTCCATCAGGTGTCGGTCGAACAGGCCGGTCAGGCACTGCGGGAAGTTGCGCCAGAGATCTTCGTAGGCCTGCATATAGCGTTAACGTCGATGTTCGCGATCGACATTTCGCGACAAGAACTTGCCGATATCTTGGAACTGTCCTGAAGGGCCAAGGAGCAACACGGATGCAGCCTTTCAACAGATTCCGTCGCACAGGCGCGCCGCGCCCGCAAGCACAAAGCCTAGGCTACGAGCTGGTCCAGTTCGAAACTGGACTGGCAAACAGTTTCGTCTGCGAGGTTTTGTACTGTGAACCTCACTGGCACGAGGCATGCGAGCTGATTGTGGTGCTGAGCGGTACTGTGGAAGTGCGTGTGCATGATTGCACGCATATCCTAAACCCGGGAGGCGCCATCTTCATAGACGCAGACGCTTTGCACACTCTGCATGCCTGGAGCAGCCCCAGCTGTGTACTGGCCATACAGTTTGCGCCCGGTCTGACCCGTCTGGGCAGCGAATCAGCCTGCACCGGCTTTGACTACCAAGTGGCGGCCAAGGACCAGTGGACGCGTGCAGATCGCGAGATCTTGGGGCTTGCGGTCGACATTGCCAGCAAGGCTGATACTGCTGGCGTCGGGCGTTTCGCTAGACTCGAACCGATATATCGTCTCCTTGCCTCACTCGAAGCGGCGCAACGTTGCAAGGCAATTTCTCCCACGACCAGGATCGGGGACCCGCTGGAGCCAATCAAGGGCGCTATCGGATACATAAACGAGCATTTCGTTAACGATTTGCGCCTCACTGAAGTCGCTAACGCGGTGTGCATCGATTACTTCAAGCTCTCGCGCCTGTTCAAAAGCACCACAGGCCTGGGCTTCAAGGAATACCTCACCCTACTGCGCCTGGGCAGGGCCCGCACACTGTTGAGGGATGCTGCGATCAGCATCACTCAGGTCAGTGAACTCAGCGGTTTCAATGAGCACAAGCATTTAGACGCTGCATTTCGACGCTACCACGGAATTACTCCCAGCCAGTACCGCAAGACGCTTCTGAGCGCCAAGCCGCTGGAAAAGGGCTGGCGGGAGGAAGGAGTGAACCGGCAACTTGAAGGTGTCGAACTACAAGAAGCCCTGGCCCAGGCAGCAGCGTCGCTGCAAAACACTCATCCTTCATCGCCGCGATCCGTACCCGAGCCGAGTTGATGCAACGGCAGGTAACGATCGCGCTCACAAACGACAACAACAAGAGGCAGCGCATGAACGAAAGTCAACAACCGAGCGTGTGGGAAAAGGTTTGTTATGGATCCGGTGATCTGGCATCAAACCTGATGTGGGCAACCTGCGGTAGTTATTTGCTTTATTACTACACCGATATCTTGCGGCTTGACCTAGCGGCCATCACCTTCCTGCTGCTGGTGGTGCGTGTCATCGATGCGTTTGTAGATCCGGTCGTGGGGTATTTCCTGGACAAGCGCTCGGGAGCTACGATCCCTCGCATTATAAGGTTCCTTGCAATACCTTTCGGCTTAACCGCGTTCCTGACGTTTCTGCCGATTGCCGCTGATCCGTGGTTAACGCTAGTCTGGGCTTCCGTTAGCTACTTAGCTTTTGGCGCCGTGTATGCAGCAATCAACACATCCTATGGTGTACTCAACAATCTAATGAGCCAAGATGCTCAAGTGCGAGTCTCGTTAAGTGTGTATCGAATGGTCGGCTGCCAGGTCGGCGTTTTTTTCATCGCCAGCTGCACATTGCCGTTAGTTCATTGGCTAGGTGGCGCCAATGACGTGACTGGTGAGCGCACTGGCTTTGCGCCGTTCGCCGCTATCCTAGCAGCCATGGCCACCCTACTGTGGCTAGCAACAGGTTCAGTTTGCAAGGTCCGCAATTTTTCACAGCCAACACCCTATCGACTGCTCGATGTTCCGAAGCTGCTAATGAGAAATACGGCATGGCGCTCGTGCACTGCTGCGTTTGCGTTGTATTTCGTCAACATCAGCGCTTACGTGTCGATGGCTATTTTTTACGCAAAGGTGGTGCTAGGGCGGGATGCTGAATTTGGCGGTGTAATGCTGAGTCTGTTCACCTTCGCTGCGATGTTCAGCATGCTGTTTGCAAGTAGGGTGACGAGGCGCCTGGGTAAGCGGACGACGTTGCAAGTTAGCAACACCATTCAGGGTATGGCCATGGTAGGCGTGCTCTGCGCACCACACTGCGTACCAGTGGTGCTGGTGATGTTCTCGATCGCATCATTTACCTTGGGCCTTGGATCTCCAATCTACTACGCCATGGTCTCGGACTCGATCGATTTGGGCACTCAACAATCCGGTGTGCGGATGGCCGGTATGGCCTATGCCATAAACAGTCTGGCCATGAAATTGGCATATGCGGCGACGGGATCGCTGGTTGCTAGCTTCCTGACGTTCGGTGGGTATGATCCTTCTCTTACCGAGCAGGCTAAAGAAGTGGGGCAGTGGATCATCATAGGTTTTGTGGGACTACCCGCGGTATCCTGCCTACTATCCCTGGTATTCATTAGACGTTATCCGGACGATCGCAAGATTTCGCATGTCTCCCTTGCTCAAAGCCTGCCAAATGAAGAGAGGAGGCAAGCTGCCGGCCCTCTATAACATCAGTACTGCTTTTGCCAGAACTCATCGGCAGCGGAGTGATATGTCGCTGCCTGATTCAGCAATCCTCGTCAAGCAGGTGACTGTTTTCAAAGGTGTAGCTGAAGTCTGCAAAGCGGCTATAGGGGGCAGCGATCGTACGATCATTATCACCGAAATTCTAGAGGCAGTGGTACAGACGATTGGGTGACCAATGCAGGTGCATAACACATAGGAAATCTATGAGCGTGCTCAATCACTCCATCTGCCTCTATGGTCACCAGCACTGCACACAATGTGACTTCATAATGCCCGCGGCGGTAATGTAATACCGGGCTGGCTGTCTTAGCGCTGCGTGGAATGCTACTGATCGATTTTTCTAGGCCGTGAGGGCCTAGTAAACGACCAGCAGCATGTCATGTGTGGCTCACACTTGGAGCGCATGCTTCGACTAGTCGTGGGGCGGCACGATCATGCCGCCCATGACCCTCATCGACTGAGGCAGTCAGTAGTGATACAGCACGTACAGCTCCAGCGCGCTGAACGTATTGTTGTCGCCGAAGAACTCCTTCGCCGCACCCTTTGGTTTCGCCCAGTTATACGAAAGCGACGCATACCAGCGGTCTGTCGGAGTCCAGTCTAGGTACAGTACTGATTCGTCGGCAAAACGCCGCTCGCTCACTGGTGCACCCAAGAAGTTCTTTTCATCCAGCCAGAACTGGTAGTGGATGGCGCCCAAGGCCACAGTCTCTGTCAGCTGGTTTTTCACGTAGAACTGCTGCACCCGTTCGTTACTGTTGAAGAGCAAGTAGTTACCCATGATGTCGCCCACCAACCACGTGCCCCAGCCAGTGAAACCTTTGCTCAAGGGGTCCCAGGCCTTGACGGTGTTGTCAGTAACGTCGTCGTCGCCAGAATAGACCAGATACCGATAACCTAGGTTGACCGGCCATGGTGTCTGCGTGAAGGCATAATCGCCTTGCAGATACCAAGCCTTGGCATCGTATTCTATCCCTCCATGACCGTTGCCTTTCTGCACCGCGTATTCGCCGTCCAACGTCAGCGCGGGTATGCCCGGGACCTTCACTCCCAAAGCGCGAAGATTGTAGACCTGTTTGCCATCCCGGGGGAACACTTCATCTCCACGGGGAACCTCAGAGTTCACCCGAAACGCCATCGCGCCAAACTTCCCAACGCCCTCGATGGCGTAGTCAATGTTGGCACCAGTCATGCGGTAGTCGCCGATCAAATCATCATCGGCCCGTAGCGTGAACGCCTGCGCCTGAAGGGCGCCCTGGCTCCAACCGAGGATCGCCGAGTCGTTGAACGCCGTGCGCGGGCCCAGCCAATAGGCGCCTTTGTCCAGTGCGTCCAGGTTGCCATCCATGACGATGAAGCCATTGCCCACCAAGTAGTTTTGGCGGCCGGCGGTGAATTTCCAATCGCCGGCCTGGAAGCCGGCGTACAGTTCTTCCCAGCGAGCAGCACCGTCCGAACTACGGGTATTGCCTCCGGCGTCACCGTCGCCAAAAGTGGTGGCGCCCATAACGGACGCGCCGCCCAGCAACTGGAAGTCCGGGTTCAGTTGATACTGGAGGGTAATCCCAGGCTTGATATAGAACTCCTGCCACCGCGCATTTGTGCCTTCGTTCTCTCCGCTACGCGAGTCGATCTTGCCGGTACCGAAGTTCACTCCATGAGTGCTGATTGTCGCCGCGCCGGCGTTCAGATTGACGGAACCGGATAGGTCGCCTTCCTTGAATTCATAGCCGGCAAGCGCAGGTTGGGCCGCCAGACAAAGGCCGGAAACAAGGGCCAGTTTGCTGAAATCGATACGACGGTACATGTCTTGCTCCTGTGGTTGTTGTTGTGTCGGGGCAGTAAATGAGGCGCAGGGGCACCTGCGGCGCCAGCTACACGCCGGCACCTTTTGTCGTTGTTGTAAGAAGGGTGGTGGGTCTACGACAGACCGTCAGGCAGACGTTTTCCCCATGACGGTCAGGTTGAACATCTCCTCGATGTATTCGCGGTCGAGGTTCTCCCCGATGAACACCAGGCGGCTGCGCCGGTCCTCGTCCGGCCACGCATCGAGGTAGGTTTCCGGAAATAGATAGTGTTCCACTCCATGCACCACCACCGGCCTGGCTGCACCTTCCACGTCTAAAAGGCCTTTCAGACGCAGCAGGCGCTTACCATAGGTCCGCGCCAATAGCTGGAAGAAGCGAACTAGCTCACCCCAGGGCAGTGGTTGGTCTAGCTGCAGGCTGCAAGTGTTGACCCCACCATGGGAAGACTCAACCGGTGCTAAGGCTGGCGTTGGCCAGCGCCGGAACACGGTGTTCACCACCGGATATCGCTCATCGTCAAGCAAAGCGCTCATTACTGCATCCTCCCCGCCATCCTCGATGTACTGAGCGCGCGGGTTGATCTGCCGGCTAGCCTGCGCCACCGCTGAAACCTGCGCAGCGCTGGCCAGGTCTGTTTTGGTCAGAACCAAATGGTCAGCCAAGGCGATCTGACGAAATCGCTCCGGCCGGGCGTCGTCCGGAGAAAGCGGGATCAGGGTGTCCACGGTGGTGATCACGCTACGCACGCTAAACCAGCTGTTCACCGGTTCCTGACTCAGCAGCAGTCGTAGAAGCGGCACCGGATCGGCAAGGCCGGTGGTCTCTACCACTACACGTTCGAAAGGCGGAAACTGCCCACTGGCTCGGCGCTGGTACAGCGAGATCAGAGTGTCGGTAAAGTCATTCTTCAGGCTGCAACACAGACACCCGCTTTTAAGCAGCATGGCGTCTTCATCCAGCCTACCCAGTAGAAGATGGTCTAACCCGACTTCGCCGACCTCGTTGATGATCACGGCGGTACGCGTCATGCGCGGGTCGGCCAGGGCCTTGTGCAGCAAGCTGGTCTTGCCGCTCCCAAGAAAGCCAGTGAGCAAGGTCACAGGTAGCCGCCGCGGCATGTTCATGGCTGTTCAGTCTCCTGGGAATACACGATGCGGCCTTGGAAGACAGTGGTTAGTACTTGGGTGTCGGCGATTTCACGCGGACCAACTTCGAACAGGTTGCGGTCCAGCACAATAAAGGTGGCCTCCAGACCTTGGCGTAACGAGCCCCAACGATCTTGCTGACCGACTGCTATCGCGCCGTTCAATGTCATCAGTTGCAGCGCAGTTGTCAGGGGGATGCTTTCGTCGCCGTGATCCAGCATGCCGGCGAGAGCAGGGAACAAGTTGGGTGTAGGGGGCAGCATCCAGTCGGTGCCTACGGTCATCAGCGCGCCATGTGCCAGCAGGGTCCGGAAGTCGTAGGCTTTGCCAAGTGCCTGTTGGTATTCCGGGATATGCCAAATAGCCGGGGACATTTCAGCGACTACGCCCAGCTCGGCAAAGCGCCCGCGGTCTCGCGGTGACACATAGTGTGCGTGGGCAATGTCATGCAACTGTCCGGGCCGACGGGCAACTTGGGCAGCCTGTTCGTAGTTGTCGAGGCCGATCCGTACCGAGCCATAGCCGGTGCAATGAGATTTGACGATCATGCCCTCGACCGTCCACTGACCGATCTTCTCGACCAACTCATCGGAGTCCAACAACAAGTTGTAGGTGACCGGTTGGTCGGTAACCGGATCGAGGGGCACGTGACTGAAGGTCGGGGCCATTGAAGTACCGTCCAGCGCTACTTTGATTGCGTCCACGTGGACTCGATCGCTGGCGTACCTGCCGCGCTCGGCAATGAGCTGTTCCTGGGCGGCTCGGTCGCATCCGCTGAGCACCTCCGATCCCCAAGGAATATGGCAGATCAGATGCATTCCCAACTCACCACGAATGTCCAGCGCCTGTGCGGCCTGCAGGAAACTGCGCTGGGCGGAGGCTTCTTGGGCGGAGGTGATTCCATAGCGGTTGCAGATGGCAGCTCCATGCTTAAGTGCTCGCAGGTCGTCATCAGCGCTGCGGGCAGGTGCGCACATATAGATCCGTGCCCAGGCAGCCTCGCGCAGCACACCAGTAGGCTCCCCAGTAAGTGGATCCTTGATGATCACTCCGCCTGGTGGAGGAATAGTGTCGCGATCAATGCCGGCGGCGGCCAGCACGGCGGAGTTGACCATCACATTGTGGAACGAGAAGTCGTGCAGGCAGATCGCGACACCTGGGATCACGTTATCCAGCCATTCCCGGGTCAAAAGCTCCGGGCCCAATACCAATGGGTTGTAGACGCTGGCAATCAACCAACCGCTGTTGCCCTTACCTTTCCAGTAAGCCTTAAGCTGGGTGGCCAACTCTTCGAGGGTTTGCGGGTCATCCAAGTTGCAGCTGTAGCCGAGCTGTCGCGCCGCTGCCCAAAGCATATGGGTGTGGGCGTCATGGATGCCCGGCATCACCATGCGTCCACCTAGGTCGACGCGCTCGACGCCAGCAGGCGCCTTGTCATTTATCAGTGACAGCTCGCCAATGGCCTGAATGATGCCATGCTCGACGAGCATGGCAGAAGCCCAGGGGGCCGTAGGGTCGACGGTGTGGATGCGGGCGTTGTGGTAGATCGTTGCGCTCATGTTTACCTCGCTATCAAACGGCTTGCACGGCGTAGGCACGCCGGGTAATGAAGAGTGGGACCAGTGCCGCCAGCGCCGCGCAACTGCAGGAAATCACGAAGATCGGTTGCAAGTTTTCGTCACTGGAGAGCATCGCCACCGCAGCTGGCGCTAGGGTGGCAGCGGAGATCTGCACCAGGCCAATCAGGCTGGTGGCGGTGCCGTTACGGTCGGTGGTGGCGATCAGGCCCATGTAAAAGGACAACGCAAGCATCCAGCCGACGTTCATCAGGAATATTGCGGCAGTGAGCCCAGTAGCGCCGGCTGGGCCGCGAGCCAACAGTAGGTCCGCCAGCAGTACCATCAAGGCACCGCATATGATCATCGGCGTGCGCCCGAGCCGCGTCCCCAGTAAACCAGCCAACGCTGCGCCGGGCAGACCGCCAAGCAGACCGATACCGAAGGCTAGGCCGATGTCGGCTTCATTGATGCCCTGAGCGCCCCCGATGTTGCCGATGAAACCCCAGACCGCATAGATCGACAGTTGCAGCATCAACATCCCGGCCAGCCCCAGGTAGGCGTAGGCACCGGAGCTGGCACTGGCAATCTCTGCGAGAGCGGCTTTCGATTCAGGCTTTTCGTTAAATACACCGGACAGTGCGTAGCTGATCGCCCACAGAAAGACGAACCACAGTCCCACTGAACTAACGGCGAAGGCTTTGCCTAGGTGTTCGGCGATCGCGGGGAAGGCCACGGCATAAGCCGAGAATATCAACGTCTGAATTGCCAGTAAGACACCGAAGGCCCGGTCCGGGCGCGGCATGCGCCCCAGGTGGAACACCGCAACGCTATACATAACACCCGCTGTCAGTCCGGCAATCCCACGCAGTGCGAGGACCAGTGTCAGGTTATCGGAGCTGACGGTGAGCAGGTTTGCGGCGATGGCGAATGCCGCGCTGACTAGCAGGGTTCGGCGTGGTGAAGCATGACGGCATATCCAAGCACTCAGAGCGGTGCCGCCGACCATGCCCAGCGATTCAGCGGAAATCAGCCAGCCCTGATGCGTGATATCCAGTTCCAGACTATCCGCTAGCACATTGACGAACAGGGGCCATACGCCGACAACGATGATCGAAGCGCTAGCCAGCAAAATCAGTATCCATTTATCACTGGCACGCAAGGTTGAGCGAGTGTTCATGAAGACCTCGGCAAAAGCCGGGCACGCAAGGGAGGAGGGCGCACCCGTTTATGTTTTGTTGGAAAAGTGGGCTTAAGACCCTGACTCAGGGCAGGGCACGAAAGATCACGTCGGAGGCCCGATAGCTTCTGCGCGGAAAGAGAGTGAGAAAATGACAACTGGTGCGCTGAGCGCTTTGTAAGCGTGGGTAGGGTGGAGTTGCATGTGACGCTCCTGTGGTTTTTTTCTTGTTGAAACAGGGCTTGGCGAAATAATTTTTGCCCTATAAAAATATTTTTGTAAACAAAATAATTTGCAAAGCAAAAAATATCCCTACAATCGCCCCTATCAGCGATCAAGGGAAAAGACATGAGCGGGTTACGTGAACGGCAGAAGGAAGAGCGGCGCAAGGGGATCCTAAAAGCAGCCCTGGAGCTTTTTCAGGCAGAGGGCTTCGAGGCCACCACTATCGACCAGATCGGCGCCTTGGCTGGAGTGTCGCCACCCACGGTCAGTAACTACTTTGCCGGAGGTAAGCAAGACATCCTCTTCGCTCTGTTGAGGGCGCCAGACGAAAAAGTGGTGGCCGGGCACCGTGGCAAAATCTTGGATGAGGCTGACCCGGTCGAAGCGTTCTGTGCATTTGAACGGCTGATCGCCGACAGTCAGCTCAAAGCGATGCCGTCCAACTTGTGGCGCGAGATCGCCCCCTTGCTGATGACTGGACAGTTGACCCAGATCCTGCAGCCGTGGAACGAAACGGTGGTAGCGGAAGCGGGCGTCATGCTGGCGCATTTCCAGGCCCAGGGAATGTTCCGTCTGGATCTGGATGTGCCATTCGTATCCCGGCTGTTCAACGACTATTTGAACCTGGCGTTCCTGCGGCTGGCCACCACCGAGCAGCCGGACCTGGTTGCGCACAGTGCTCATGTGCGCAAGGTAGTGATCTTGCTGCTCAGCGGGCTGCGGAACCCCATTCAGTAGCCGGACTAGGTCGGTCTTACGATAGGGGCGTGCTCAATCGCGGAAGCGATCGATCCGCTCCTGCTGGTCTCGCAGCAGGCGCGACACATTATGGATTTCGCTGACGCTGTCCTCCAGCCGAGCCGCCAGCTCATCGCTGAGTCGCTCGATCGAGCCCACGCTCTGGTTTATCTCCAATGCCACTGCACTCTGTTCCTCAGTTGAGCTGGCAATCTGACTGGCGGTTTCGTCGATACTAGCAACACCAGCACCTACCTGATAAAGCGCCGCCACCAATTCCTCGAACAGCCCCCCAAGGACATTCGCCTGACTTCGGCTTTGGGATACCGCGGTCACCGCAGAGCGGGTGTCATGCTGCAGCGTTTCGATAATGGTCTGGGTTTCCTCCACTGACAGCTGGGTACGCCGCGCAAGGTTACGCACCTCGTCTGCCACTACTGCGAACCCTCGGCCTTGCTCGCCCGCCCGCGCCGCTTCGATCGCCGCATTCAGGGCCAGTAGGTTAGTCTGCTCGGCGATCGCACGGATGATCTCCAGCACTCCGCCAATGCTGCCACTGCGTTTAGCCAGCGCCTCGATATGCCGGTCGGCGCTGTCGAGGTCTCGTGATTGCTGCTGCACCAAGGCAATCGTGCGATCAATAAGCTGGGAGCCGTTATCCACGCTCAGCTTGATCTTTGCAGCACTGCGGGCCGCGTCGTCAGTATTGCGAGCAATCTCCTGTGCGGACAGCGTCATCTGTTGCATAGCGGTGGCAACCTGGTTCAGCTCGTCGCGGTGCCGGAGCATCAGATGCTGACTGGCGTCGCTGGCAGCATGGGCCTGGCCTGCCGAAGCGCTGAGCCCCTGCATAGACTGTTTGAGGTTCCGCATCAGGCCCTGTAGCAAAGCGAGAAAGCTGTCGAAACCTTGGCTTACTTCGCCCAATTCGTCTTGCCGGCGCAGACCCAGACGACGACCAAGGTCGGCCCCGGCCTCCGCCAGAGTACGCATCATTGCCGCCAGATCACGTAATGGCGCCAGCATACGGTTGGCCAAAAGTGCAGTAACCAGCAGCGCTGTAGCCACCATAAAAGCCGCCCACAGAAACGCCGAAATCGTTGCATGGGCGACATGCTCGTCGATCTGCTGCTGCATTGCAGCCAATGGGGCAAGGACGCTGCTCACTGGCAAGCGAACATCTATCTGCCAAGGTGCGATGCCCGGAACAGGTTCGAAGCCACGCTCAAATTGCAGGGACTGACCTTCATCCAATCCCAGCGGGGTGCTCGGCGCGCCGATCTTCAGGCCGGCTTCCGAAGCGCCCGCGAGTAATCCGCTGGCGGTGACGATGCGCACAATCGCTCCTGGCTGTTCGAGCTTTGTCACCATGTCCTTCGCGAGCTGGCTGACCTGATCAAGCGACAAGTCGATGCCAAGCACTGCCACCCGCCGGCCATCGACGATGATGGGCAAACTCAGCGAGGTCATCAACAGTGATTGCCCGGCGTATTCGAACAGATAAGGGTCCGATAGGCAGACTCGACCCGTGCTGGCAGGACAGTAATACCATGTGTTGGCAGGGTCTTCAGGCGGACCGCTCCAAGTGCTCTGGACGATGGTATTGAAGGCCGGTTGGCCGTCGGCATCCCGATACAGCACCGGCGAAAGTCGGCCATCGGCAACACCCTGAATGGCCGGGTCGAGTGTGCCCAGCGCGGAGGGTTCGAAGGTGGCATAAGTACTCCATAGCGACGGATCGGCTTGCAGCGAGGCACGCAAAAGGTTGGCAACCTGTTCGCCGAGTTGCGCGGAAGTCAAGGCACCACTGGCATGAAACTGGTACAGCTGAGTGATTTGTGCCACCAGAATCTGCGCTTTGTGAAGCGGCTGGGCGAAAAAGGTCTGGGCCTGGTTGACCTGGGCGTCGTTCAACGCGCCCACTTGCCGGGTGAGGGCCGCTTGTAGCTGGGCTGACGTGGCGGTGCTGGCCCTTTCAGCCACACGTTGCAACGAGTTGAAGTTTAGGCCGATCAGCGCGGCGGCGACCGCAAGGCCACTGGCCCCCATTAAGAGGATCATTCGGGCGCGAAGAGAAGTTGGCATGCTGTTCCCTGATCTGTTGTTTTTATTCAGGCGCGCTGATGAGGCTGCGCGCAAGGGGCGTAGTTATAGCGTGGGGCCAACCTGTTTTCATGCTCGGCAAGGGCAGCAAAAATATGCTCAGGGGACAGAAAAAAACTGCTTTCGCAGTGTGGTGGGTTTTTCCATCATCCATAAAAAAGAGGGCTATGCCCTCTATTCGATATGTAGCGTTGCCAGTAAGCAATGATCAAATGGCGCGCACTGATGGAGCCAGGATCCCCAAGATCTGTTCGGTACGTCCGGCGTCTTGCGGCAGCAGCGACTGGCTCAACTGGTAGGCGTAGATCAGGTAAGCGCGAGACTGCACTTCGTCCTCACTGACGCCGGCCTGTACCAGCAGTCCCTCGATGTAGGTAAGGCGATGACTGTCGACTTCATCCATTGCCTGGCGTGCCTGCTTGTCGCGACGGGCCCAGGCACGAATGGCCAGCTCGATGGCCGCCGCGTCTTTGGCCCGCTGACCATGGGTCGGCAGTTCGATCAGTTGCCGCAGTTGCTGCATCGCCGGGTTGTTGGCATTGCGCAGGTGCAGGATTACATCTTCCGTAGCCCGTGCCCGCCAGTTATCGAGGATGCCGGCAAGCAGCTCAGCGCGACTCTTGAAGTGGTAGTAGAAGCTACCGCGAGTGATTTTCATCTCCTTGGCCAGGGTGTCGACCCGAACTGCATCGACGCCACCGCTGACCAGCACGTGCTGCGCAGCTTCGATCCAGTCTTCGCGCGTAAGGGTTGAACGTACAGTCATGTATGTTAATCGCCTTGTTGTCCAGAGGCGGCAGGAATGCCGTGCGGTATTCACCGCGAAGACCGGATTCTAGCGTGCGCCTTAGCCAAACGCCTAGTCAGCCCCCCCTTAATACCCGATTTACGGGCAAGTGATGATGAAATCACGGACATACACATGTGTATTTTTTTTGATGAATTGGGCGCTAAGCCCATTGACCGTTTCCAGAACTGTCTCTAGCATCTAAATACACATCTGTATGTTGGTAGCGACGGGAGCACCTGATGAGTGATAAAGCGAAGACCCTGCTGGCAGCTGGGCACAACACGAACTACCACGAGGCAGGCGAAGGTAAGCCGCTGTTCCTGCTGCATGGCTCAGGTCCGGGTGTTTCTGGCTGGGCAAACTGGGCGAAAACCGTTCCGGCCTTCGCAGATCAGTGGCGAGTCATCGTTCCGGACATAGCCGGCTTTGGCTTCACCGAGTTCAAGGACGGCACCAAGTACGACATTAAGCTCTGGGTTAGCCATCTGGTCGGCATCATGGATGCGCTGGATATCGAGAAAGCTTGTTTTGTAGGGAACTCGTTTGGTGGTGCGCTGGCTATCGGTCTGGCGGTATTCGCTCCGGAGCGGGTCGACCGCCTGGTTCTACTGGGTACTCCAGCCGGTGAATTCGAGCAGACCGCAGGCCTGCGCGGGGCATGGGAATATGAGCCGTCGCTGGACAACATGCGTCATTTGATGGCGCTGTTCCCATACGACCAGAAGCTCATCACTGAAGAGATGGTCCAGGCACGCTTCGAGGCGAGCGCACGCCCAGGCGCACAGGAGGCGCTGCGCAAATTGATCCCGAAACCCGCCTCTGATGGTCCAACCATCGTCAAAGGCTTCCCAGCATCGGCATTGGCCAAGATCACCGCGCCTACGTTGGTGGTACATGGTCGCGAAGATCGTGTGGTGCCGCCTGAGTGCGGCTTTTTGATTGCCAATAGCATCCCCAATGCCGACCTGCACCTGTTTGGTCGTTGTGGTCACTGGGTACAAAGCGAGCAATCCCGGCGATTTGTTGCGTTGGTTCGCGACTTCCTCAGCGAGTGACCTGCCATGAGTCGGAATCTGATGGAAAAAGTGCTCTGGCAACTGTGTGTCGAGCGGGCTGCAAAAGACCGCTTTCGCCAGGACCCGGCCGGCTTCCTTGAGCGCTTTGCACTCAACGAGCGAGAGGTGGCGATGATCCTTGAGTTCGACGTCGCCGGCCTGCAGGCCGAAGGCGTCAGCCCAATGCTCACCATGGGCTACTGGCAGGAACTTTCACCTCAGCGCGACATGGTGACCTATAAGCGCCGGCTGGGCTGTACCGACGAACAAATTGCCGGCTTCTCTGCCGCGCTTAAGGGGTGATAGATGGGCAAGATCGTTGGCGGCTTCTGGATGCCGCATGACCCAGTGATGTTTGTGGCGCCCAAGGCGCCGCCTGAAGCCCAGCGCGAAGCTGTGTGGGGCGCGTATGGGCAGTGTGCCGAACGCCTTGCTGCGCTGCGCCCGACTTCAGTGATAATCGTCGGCTGTGACCATTACATTTTGTTCGGTACACATTGCCTGCCTCGCTACGTGATCGGAACAGGAGACGTGGAGGGGCCGATCGACCGTTTGCCGGGCCTTGCCCGTGAGCAAGTGCCGAACCATGGCCGCCTAGCCGAGCATATCGTCGAACACGCACAGGCTGAGGGCATCGATTGGACTGTGGCACGCAGCTTCACCGTGGATCACTCTTTCTCCATTCCACATCAACTGGTGATCAAGCCTGCTCAAGCGTTATTGGGGCGTGAGTTGCCAACCATCCCGGTGTATCTGGCCTGTGGCGTCGATCCCTACATTACCTTGTCCCGTGCGGCGGACCTCGGGCGGCAAATTCGCGCTGCAGTTGAAAGCTTCGACGATGAAGAACGCGTGGTGATCATCGGCAGTGGCGGCATCAGTCACTGGGTCGGCACCGTTGAGATGGGGCTGGTAGCTGAAGACTTCGACCAGGAGATCCTGCGCCACGGGATCAATGGCGACCTGCAGGCGCTGTGCGCCTACTCGGATGCAGAAATTCTCCGCCGTGCCGGCAACGGGGCGATGGAAATCCGCAATTTCGTCTGCGCCATGGCGGCGCTGGACCGGCCACAGGGCGAAGTCATTGCCTACGAGGCCGTGCCTGCCTGGGTAACCGGCCTGGGCTTCGTACAACTGAAGGAGGCCGAACATGAGCCGCATTTTGCTCTGCCAACGTGATGACCTGGCGCCCGGGGAGCTGAAGAAAGTCGACAACCCGAACGGTGGTGATGCGCTATGCGTTTACAACCTGAATGGCACCTTCTACGCCACCACGGACATGTGCACCCACGCCACGGCATCGCTGGCCGAGGGGGACTTGGAAGACGACCTGATCACCTGTCCTGTGCACTGGGGGCAGTTCCATGTGCCAAGTGGCCAGGCCGTGACTTTCCCCTGTGAGAAGCACCTGCGCACTTACAGGGTCATTATCACCGACCGTGAGGTCTACGCCGACACCGCCGAAGAAGCCGAAGAGGCGCTGGCGGCTGCGAACAGCCCGGTGTGAAGCCGAAATACTGTGAGTCTGAGCAATGGATAACAACAAGTACATTCCGCTGAGAAACATCGAGAGCACCCCGGCACTCGATAACCTCGACCGTATCTGCGATATGGAGGAAGGACGCCTGTCGGGCAAAGTCTTTTGGGATGAGCAGATTTATGCCCAGGAACTGGAAAAGATCTTCGCCCGCTGCTGGCTGTTCGTCGCCCACGAGTCCCAGCTTGCCAAGTTTGGTGATTACCTGACCACCAGCATGGGCGAGGACGAAGTGCTGGTGGTGCGGCAGAAGGATGCCTCGCTGAAGGTGTTCCTTAATGCCTGCCCGCACCGTGGTAACAAGGTGTGCTTCGCCGAAGCCGGCAACGCTCGCGGTTTCATCTGTAATTACCACGGTTGGTCATTCGGCGCCGACGGTGGCCGCCTCCTCGGCATGCACGAATCCAAGTGCTACGAAGAGAGCAATTTCGACAAGAGCAAGCATGGCCTGCGAGAGGCACGAGTAGCTACTTACAAGGGACTGGTGTTCGCTACCTTCGCAGCGGACGCACCGAGTCTTGAGGAATACCTGGGGCCAATGACTTGGTACCTAGATGTAATGCTTGATATGGACGAGGGCGGTAGCGAGTTCCTCGGTGGCTGTATCCGCTCCACCATTGAATGTAACTGGAAAATCGCCGCTGAGAATTTCGTCGGCGACATCCTCCACGGTGGCTGGACTCACGATTCTGCAGCCAAGGCCATGCTCGGCGGTCCGGTAGCCAAAGTTGGTGAACTTCCTGAGTCTTACTCGGTTAACTGGAATGGCCATGGTTACGAGTTTGCCACCGATGTTGTGGGGAATGCTGCGACTCTGGGCGAGCGGGAGATCAACAAATACCTGCATGTGCTGCGGCCAAAAGTGGCCGAGCGCCTGGGCGAGTTCCGTTCGAAGCTGATTGGCGCTATCTCCTCCTTCACGGTGTTCCCCAATTTCTCCTTCCTGCCGGGTCAGAACACCGTGCGTATCTGGCAGCCTCGTGGACCACACAAGATTGAGCTGTTCACTTGGGTAATCGTCAACAAAAACGCGCCGCAGGACATCAAGGACAAATGGCGCCGTGGCGCGATGATGACCTTCTCGCCGACCGGTGTGTTCGAGATGGACGATGGTGAGAACTGGGAGTACTGCACCAAGACCAGCCGCGGCGTGGTAACTCGGTATCAGGACCTGTATGTCGGTCTGGGGATGGACAGCCGTATCGATGACAGTGAGTTGCCTGGAAACGTGTTCAAGGGTCAGCTCAATGAGTGCAATGCGCGGGCGTTCTACCAGCGTTGGAAAGATCTGTTACAGGCTCCTACCTGGGCCGACGTACCAGACCGCAACGGCAAGATGCGCTGAGGATGACTGCGATGATCAATGAAGTGATGCCTACCTCCGATGAAGTACTCCGAGTGGAGCAGTTCCTGCTGCGGGAAGCGCGTTTGCTGGATGACGAGCGCTGGGATGAGTGGCTACAGACATTGAGTGAAGCCATCCACTATTGGATGCCAGGCATTGAAAACCGTCGCCGTGAAGACAAGTCCGGGCCTTATCGCCTGGAGCACATGGCCTTTTTCGATGACGGCATGCGTGAGCTGCAGCGGCGTGTATCACGATTCAAACAGCCCTCGGCTTGGGCAGAAAACCCGCCAACTCGCAACGTGCACCTGGTCAGCAATATCGAAGTGTATGGCGGCGAGCAGATGGGTGAATACCGGGTCTACTCGTGCTTTATCAACGTGCGCAGCCGCGGCCTCGATGAGCAGTACCAACTGACCGGAAGGCGCGAGGACGTGCTGAGGCTCGAAGCGGATGGGCTGAAGCTGCTCAAGCGCAAGATCCTGGTCCCCAACGCGATGTTGCTGTGCAAGAACATCAACACTTTCCTCTGAGGGCCTGGATATGGGTTGGCTGAACGAACAAGTCGCTCTTGTGACCGGTGGCACTGGCGGAATCGGCAGCGCGGTAGTGCGGCGCTATGTGGCTGAGGGCGCCAAGGTCGCGGTGATGGCCCGTGACATCACACAGTTGCGCCAGCTGGAGCAGGAGCTGGGTGACGCGATTATAACTGTGCAAGGTGACGTTTCGGACTATCGAGATAACCAGCGCGCAGTAGCCGCAACGTTGGAGGCTTTCGGCAAGCTCGACACCTTTGTCGGAAACGCTGCGGTGTTCGATTACTTCACACGGCTCGATCGCATCGCGCCGGAAGATTTCGCCGCGGCGTTCAATAAGCTCTTCTCGATCAACGTGCAAGGTTACCTGCTGGGTGCCCAGGCTGCGACCACCGCTCTGCGCGAAACCTCTGGCAGCATGATCTTCACTTTGTCCAACAGCGCGTTTTATGCCGGTGGTGGAGGGATTCTCTATGTCACTGCAAAACACGCATTGGTGGGGATGATACGCCAGCTTGCCTTCGAACTTGCGCCTGACATCCGCGTCAACGGCGTAGCACCGGGCGCTACCAACACGCCGATGAAAAGTCTTGAGGGGCTGAACAGTCGAAGCGTGCCGCTGAATGAGATCCCAGGGTTCGAGGCGGGGGCAGCGCAGTCGGTGCCGCTGCAACGCATCGCTGAGCCAGCGGACCACGCCGGTCACTACGTCTTGCTGGCCTCTCGTGAAAACGCCGGGCTGACCACGGCCAACTTCATCCACAGCGACGGTGGTTGGGAAATCCGTAGCGCGGGTTCGCCTCGGCATCGCAGAACCTGATCCCAAATTCCCACAACTACAAGAATGAGTAGGCGTGATGAGTAATGACACAAGAAGTCTGAGTACGCCCCAGCACCGGTTGCTGGAAATCTTCTCCAGCCTCGAACTACCTATATTGGCGGCTCCAATGTTCCTAGTTTCCGGTCCGCGTCTGGTCGCGGCTTGCTGCCAGGCTGGCGTCGTCGGCAGCTTCCCGGCACCCAACGCCAGGTCGGTGACGAAATTGCAGGAATGGTTGGAGCAGATTGTTAGCGATCGTGATGCGGCAGCTGGGCGGGGTGAGCAATGGGCACCATGGATGTTGAACATGATCGTGCACAGCACCTATGACCGCTTCGACACAGAACTGGAGCTGGTGCGCCGTTACAAGCCACCAATCGTTTCCACGGCACTGGGCAGCCCGGCCAGGATTTTGGAGGCGGTGCATGAGTACGGTGGCGCAGTGATTGCCGATGTTGTCACCCCAGCTTTGGCGCGCAAGGCAGTAGCGGCCGGCGTAGACGGGCTCGTGCTGGTGTGCAATGGCGCCGGCGGTCACACCGGTACCAGCAATCCGTTCGCTTTCGTCGCCGAGGTGCGCGAGTTCTGGGATGGCCCGTTGGGGCTGGCGGGAGCCGTTTCCAATGGTCGTGATATCCACGCTGCGCAAGTGCTGGGCTGCGACTTCGCCCTGGTCGGTACGCGCCTAGTCGCCACTGAGGAGAGCCTGGTCGAGCAAGCCTATCGCGACATGCTGGTCGACTGTTCGATGGACGACATCGCTGCCACAAAAGCGGTCAGCGGCGTGCTGGCCAACTGGATGAAGCCGTCATTGGCGAAGGCGGGCATCGACCCGAACGCGGAGTCCAGGGCACAAATCGACTTTTCCGGCAACATCGCCAGCGCCAACAAGGCTTGGAAACATGTGTGGTCGGCCGGGCAGGGGGTGGGCCAGGTCCGACGTATCAGCACCGTCGCCGAACTGGTGGATGAACTGCATCAAGGGTATCGACAGAGCGTTTCACGCCCAGTCTGATGCCATTAAGCGTGTCGAGGGAAGTAAATGATGAATCAGCAAAATCTCGAAGCGGCCTCCAAGGCCATTCTCGAAGCGCGGGCGCAGCGCCAAGCCATCGGGCGGATCTCCGAGCGCTTCGATATCACCAGCCTGACCGATGCCTACTCCGTGCAGGAACTCAATACCCAGGCTGCGCTTGCCAACGGTCGACGCCTAAGTGGGCGCAAGATCGGCCTGACTTCACTGGCGGTGCAGCAGCAACTGGGTGTCGACCAACCGGACTTCGGCATGCTCTTCGCTGACATGGAGTACGTCGATGGCGGCGATGTCGACAGCAGCCGATTGATCCAGCCCAAGGCCGAAGGGGAGATCGCTTTCGTCCTGGGGCGCGATCTGCCGCATGCCGATACCACTCTCGGCGAACTGTTGCGCGCTGTGGATCATGTATTGCCAGCCTTGGAGATCGTCGATTCGGTGATTCAGGACTGGAAGATCACCCTGGTCGATACCGTAGCCGACAACGCCTCGTCAGGCCTGTATGTCCTGGGCAAAACCCCCATTCTGTTGTCTGGCCTGGACTTGTCTTTGGAAGGCATGGTGCTGGAAAAGAACAGCCGCCAGGCTGCTATCGGTGTAGGTGCGGCGTGCATGGGCAACCCACTGGATGCCTGCCTGTGGTTAGCACGAACTATGGCCGAAGCTGGTCGTCCGCTGCAGGCCGGCGATGTGCTGTTGTCCGGCGCACTTGGACCAATGGTTCCGGTAGTTGCCGGTGATCGACTGCGGCTACGCCTGACCCGGTTAGGCGAGGTGAGTTGCCAGTTCGTCTGAACCACTATCTGCGATACGCCGCGGGATCGACTCCACGGTGGCCATTACAAGAACAAAATCAGTGAGCGAGGCGTTTAGCCCGACCCGCTCACGAGGGCGTGCAATGTACGACTTCTACAACGACCCGGCGCAGCTCGCGCCTGCGCAAGTGCTGCGCGAAATCCGAGCCGATGGCAGTTTCATCCTCAAGTCACCTGAGCCATTAAAGCCTTATGCACGCTGCATTGGTGAATGGTTGGAACACTGGGTCACAGTGGCACCTGAGAGACCATATCTTGCCGAACGACGTGGTAATGGCTGGTTCAGGCTGAGCTTCGCACAGGTTCGCCAGCGTGTAGGCTCACTTGCGCAGGGGTTGCTGGAACTTGATCTGCAGCCCGGCAGGCCAGTGCTGATGCTGTCGGAAAACGATATCGACCAGGCACTGCTGAGTCTGGCCGCCTTGCATGTGGGTATTCCGGTGTCCACGGTGTCAGTGGCCTATTCGCGCAACACTAGCGGCGGATGCAGCAAGCTCAAGGCGATCATCCAGGTGCTCAAGCCTGCGGCAATTTTCGTCAGTGATGGGGACGCCTATTTCGAGGCAATCCGCCTGACCCGGCCTGAATGCCCAGTGCTGGTTGCACGTAATGCACAAGAAATTCCGGACGCGCTGGCGCTGCCGTTGCTCTACAAAACCGAAACTCCGGCTGTCATGGCGGCATTTCATCGGATCGAAGGCGATACGCCAGCCCGTTTCCTGATGACCTCTGGTTCTACGGGCGCGCCCAAAGCGGTGATCAACACCCATGGCATGCTCTGCGCCAATCAGCAGGCCATCGCTCAGTGCTGGCGCTTTGTGGAACAGGGCGAAGTTGTAGTGTTGGACTGGCTGCCCTGGAGTCATGTGTTCGGTGCCAACCACAACTTCAACCTGGTCCTGCGCAATGGCGGGACCCTGTACATCGACGACGGTCTGCCGCTACCGGGGCAGATCGACCGTACTGTAGAGAATATCAAATCGGTGAAACCGACGCTGTTCTTCAATGTGCCCCGCGGTTATGAGGTTCTGCTGCCTTATCTGGAACGCGACGAGGAGCTGTCCGAGGCGTTGTTCGGTCGTCTGCGCATGCTGTTCTACGCAGCTGCCGCTTTACCTCAAAGCAGCTGGGACCGCCTGGTTGCGTGTGCCCGAAAGGTGAGCAGCGAACCATTGTTCTTCGCCACTGAATGGGGATCGACGGAAACCTCGCCGGTGGTCACCAACGTGCACTTCAACTCGAACCGTGCCGGCATCATCGGCCTGCCGGTCCCTGGCACCGAACTTAAGTTCGTGCCTTCCGGTGACAAGTTAGAAATGCGTGTCCGTGGGCCTTCGGTGTTTCCTCGATATCTGGACGACCCAGTCAACAGCGTTGCAGCATTCGATGAGGAAGGTTTCTACCGCATTGGTGATGCTGGGCGCTTGGTCGATCCCGAACACCCGGAGCTTGGAGTGCAGTTCGATGGCCGCGTCACCGAGGACTTCAAGCTCACAAGCGGCACCTGGGTGTCTGTGGGGACTTTGCGCACACGCTTGGTCAGTGCCTTGGCACCCTATGCCAGCGACTGCGTGATCTGTGGACATGATCGCGATGTGATTGCTGCTCTGGTGTACCCGACGCCGGCATTGCGGGAACTCTTGGGGCGGGAAGGGCGGACCATGAACGGTAGTGCCCTGGCGATGTGCTCGGAGGTACGCCTTGCCTTGTGCGCCGGTCTTCAATCTTTGGCCAAGGCCTATCCAGCTTCCTCGCAGCACGCCGCCAGGTTGATCATCCTCGACTCTCCGCCAAGCTTGGCCGATGGCGAAATCACCGATAAAGGCTACATCAATCAGCGCGCAGCGCTGTCCCTGCGCGCAGACGCGGTCCAGCGTCTTTACGCCGAAAACCTCGGTCAGGACGTGATCCTGCTCGCTGAAGTGTATGGAGAAACCGCATGAGTCAATCCAAATTCAAAGTCGCGATCATCGGTTCGGGCAATATCGGTACTGACCTGATGATCAAGATCCTTCGCAATGCCAAACACCTCGAAATGGCTGTAATGGTCGGTATCGATCCTGCCTCAGATGGCCTGGCGCGTGCTCAGCGTTTGGGAGTAGCCACAACGCACGAAGGGGTCGAAGGTTTGATCGCCATGAAGGCCTTCGATGAAGTCGACTTCGTGTTCGACGCTACCTCAGCCGGCGCACATGTGCGTAACGATGCGGCATTGCGTGCAGCGAAGCCGGCCATTCAGGTGATCGACCTGACGCCTGCGGCCATCGGTCCCTACTGCGTCCCGGTGGTGAACCTGGAACAGAACCTGCGTCAGCCTAACGTGAACATGGTCACCTGTGGTGGCCAGGCGACCATCCCCATGGTGGCCGCGGTATCCCGTGTCGCCAAGGTGCATTACGCCGAGATCGTCGCCTCGATCGCCAGCAAGTCTGCTGGCCCAGGCACCCGCGCCAACATCGATGAATTCACCGAGACCACCTCCAAGGCCATCGAGACCATCGGCGGCGCGAGCAAAGGCAAAGCAATCATCATCATGAATCCGGCGGAGCCGCCGCTGATGATGCGCGACACGGTGTTTGTGCTTTCCGAGCTGGCCGAGCAGGCGCAGATCGCCGCTTCCATCGAGGAAATGGCGGCAGCGGTACAGGCTTATGTCCCAGGCTACCGGCTGAAGCAGCAGGTGCAGTTCGATGTGCTGCCCGAAGGCCTCAAGACATCGATTTTCCTCGAAGTCGAGGGTGCCGCCCATTACCTGCCGGCCTACGCCGGTAATCTCGACATCATGACCTCGGCGGCGCTGGCCACCGCCGAGCGCATGGCGCTGTCAATGACCCAGGGAGCAGCATGATGAAAAAGCTTTACATCTCCGACGTGACCCTGCGCGACGGCAGCCACGCGATTCGCCACCAGTACAGTCTCGACAACGTGCGTGACATCGCCCGGGCCTTGGACAAGGCCAAGGTCGACTCCATCGAAGTCGCCCATGGCGACGGTCTTCAGGGTTCGAGTTTCAACTATGGCTTTGGCAAGCACAGTGACATCGAATACATCGAGGCAGTCGCGGGGGTGGTCAACCATGCCAAGATTGCCACGTTGCTGCTGCCGGGTATCGGCACGATTCACGATCTCAAGGCCGCCTACGATGCAGGCGCGCGCGTGGTTCGGGTCGCCACCCACTGCACCGAGGCAGACGTTTCGAAACAGCATATCGAGTACGCCCGCAAGCTGGGCATGGATACCGTGGGTTTTCTGATGATGAGCCACATGATTCCTGCCGAGGAGCTGGCCAAGCAGGGCAAACTGATGGAGAGCTATGGAGCCCAGTGCATCTACATGGCCGACTCCGGGGGAGCTATGAACATGAACGACATCCGTGATCGTATGCGGGCGTTCAAGGCCGTGCTGAAGCCACAGACCCAAACCGGCATGCATGCGCATCACAACCTCTCACTCGGCGTGGCCAACTCGATCGTGGCGGTTGAAGAGGGCTGTGATCGCGTCGATGCCAGCCTGGCTGGTATGGGCGCCGGTGCCGGCAATGCGCCCCTGGAAGTGTTCATCGCCGCCGCCGAGCGCCTGGGCTGGAACCATGGCACCGACCTGTACACGCTGATGGATGCGGCGGATGACATTGTGCGCCCATTGCAGGACCGCCCGGTGCGTGTCGACCGCGAAACTCTCGGACTTGGTTATGCCGGCGTCTATTCCAGCTTCCTGCGGCACGCCGAAATCGCGGCGGCGAAATACGGCCTAAAGACGCTGGACATCTTGGTCGAGCTCGGCCGCCGGCGCATGGTCGGTGGCCAGGAAGACATGATCGTCGACGTAGCACTCGATCTGCTCAAGGCTCAGCGAGGGTAGGGCGATGGGACACCACATTCAGATTCTTCCGGTGGACCTTTCCTGTCCGATCGCCGAAGGCCAGACCGTGCTGGATGCGGCCTTGGCCGATGGTCTGATGCTCAAGCACAGCTGCCGCACGGGCACGTGCGGCAGTTGCAAGGGCCGAGTGGTCAGCGGTGACGTGGACCACGCCGACAGCCCATTGGATGTGCTCAGCGAAGTGGAGCGGGCGCAGGGCATGGCTCTGTTCTGTTGTGCCCGGGCCTGCTCCGATCTAGTGATCGAAGCACCGGAAGTCACTGAACTACGCGGCATCAGTGTTCAGCAGATGGGGACCCGCGTGGCAACAATCGACAAGGTGAGTCATGACGTAGCGGTGCTGCGACTGATGTTAGCACCGGGGTCGACGTTCAATTACTTGCCTGGTCAGTACCTGCAGGTGCTGCTCAAGGATGGAAGCCGACGGGCCTATTCGATGGCTTCGAGCATTCCCCGCGGCAATCAGGTGGAGCTGCATATCCGTCATATGCCAGGTGGGGTTTTCAGCGGGCATGTGTTCAACACCCTACTGCCGAAGGCAATTCTGCGGGTAGAAGGGCCGTTCGGTTCGTTCTACCTGCGAGATAACGAGCGGCCGATGATCTTCCTGGCCAGCGGAACTGGCTTTGCGCCAATTCAGGCGCTGCTTGAGCAATTGCAAGAGCAGGGTAACCGCCGACCGGTTTACCTCTATTGGGGCGGGCGACAACGCGTTGACCTGTACCGTCACGAGCAGTTGAGCGCATTGCAAGCTCAGTTGCCTTGGCTGCGCTACACGCCGGTACTTTCCGAACCCAGCCCAGCCTGCGATTGGCAGGGCGCAACGGGTTTCGTACACCGACAGGTTATCAATGACTTCAAGAGTTTGAAGGACTTTGACGTGTATGCCTGCGGTGCCCCGATTGTGGTGGATTCCGCTCGGCGTGACTACGTGGCCGAGCTGGAGTTGAACATCGACCGCTTCTATGCCGATGCCTTCGTTTGATCCAACTACAACAACAAGAAGGGCCCTTGCATGTTCTATCAACCAGGTGTGACTAAACATGATTTGCCTTATGACCCGTTCAAGTCTTGCGTAGTACCTCGACCGATCGGTTGGATCTCCACGCGCAGCGTTGACGGCGTCGACAACCTGGCTCCTTACAGCCAGTTCACCAATGTCAGCTTCGACCCGGCCATGGTGATGTTTTCGTCGAATCAAACCACTGACGGTCGACGCAAAGACAGCGTAATCAATGCCGAGCAGACCGGCGTGTTTATCTGGAATATGGCGACCTATGACCTGCGCGAGCAGGTCAACCTGACCGCGCAGGAGTTGCCATATGGGATGGATGAGTTCATTCACGCAAGCCTGGAAAAAGCCGAGGGCTTGAAAGTCGCGGCGGCTCGCGTCGCCGCTTCGCCTGTACAGTTCGAATGCCAGTACCTACAGACCGTCCGCCTCCCCGGCAACGGGCCTATGGGCACGGTGGACGTAGTGTTTGGCAAGGTGATTGGCATCCACATTGTCGACCACGCACTGACTGAAGACGGCCGGCTGGATGTCCTCAAAATTCGTCCTTTAGCCCGGCTTGGTTACTTCGATTACACCAGTGTGACTTCGGCGTTCGAGATGATAATCCCGGAGTCTGACCGCTTGCTGGTCGGTCTGGAGGGCGCCGCAGCTCGCAACCACAGTTGAATTGATCCGACGCCCGTCCTGGGCGTCACTGCTTTCTAGTCGTAGCGCCATCCGGAAAACAACAATAAGTCACGGAGTCGACATGACCCTCCTTCAGAAACCGTCAAAAACGGCGCTGTTTGCGTGCGCGCTATTCGGGCCAGTTGCCCATTGCCAGGCGTCGGCCTTCATGGAAGACAGCGCTGCCAGCTTGAAAGCGCGTAACTACTATTTCGATCGGGACTACAAAGGCAGCAGCCCTCAATCCGCGTCCCGCGAATGGGCGCAGGGTTTTATCGCCAGTTTCGCTTCTGGTTACACCCAGGGTCCAGTGGGCTTGGGCCTGGAGGGCCAGGCATGGCTTGGCCTGAAGCTGGATTCCTCCCGAAGCCGCGTCGGCACGGGGCTGTTTCCTTACAACCCTGACACCCATGAGCCGAGTGATGAGTACTCAGAGCTAGGGCTCACCGCGAAGGCCCGTGTCGACAAGACCGAGCTGCGCTGGGGGACTTTGGCACCAGCGCTTCCGGTGATCTATGCCAGTCAAACCCGGCTTTTCAGCCAGACCTTCCGGGGTGCCGAACTGAAATCTCAGCAGTTCGACAACATGCTCCTCTTTCTCGGCCAGATGGACCGTAACAACCTGCGTGATTCGACGGATTACCAGCCTTTGTCGGTGGCTTCGCCTAACGGTCGCTTTAACCCCGCAGCAACCAGTAGTCGGTTCCGCTACGCCGGAGGGGATTTCCGACTGGGTGAGCCGCTGGTGATCAAGGCGTACCTCGCTCAGCTACGAGATCTATACCGGCAAAGCTACCTGGGTTTCGAGCACAGTTTAGTGTTGGGCAACGAAAAGCTCTTGACCGATGTGCGCTACTACGAGAGTGCAGAAGATGGCGCTGGTCGGGCAGGGCGGGTAGACAATCGCAATCTTGGCGTGATGCTGACCTATGTGCGAGGCGCTCATAGAGTCTCTGCAGGCTACATGCACCTGGAGGGAGCCAGCGCCATGCCCTATCTGGCGGGGAGTGATCCGCTGGTAATCAGTGCCGGTGCTTATGCGTCGGAGTTCGTCAATCGCAACGAGCGCAGTTGGCAGGCACGCTATGAGTACGACTTCGCGGGCAGTGGGATACCCGGTCTTCGTGGCACCCTGCGCTACCTTGAAGGACGGCACATTGATCTGCCAACGGCACTTGGCGGGAATGGACGCACCGAATCCGAAAAGGAAGTGGAGCTCTCCTACGTCGTGCAATCTGGTCCGTTACGGGACATTGCTTTTCGGTTGCGTCACGGTTGGTATCGCAACGACTTCTCCCCAACCGCAAGCTTTCGCGACGACAATGAATTGAGGGTAAACATCGACTACACCTGGCGACTCTGGTAGCCAAGTGTTTGCTGCCGTGGCCGGCATGCACGCGGTCAGCCCTACGACGTAATCAGCCCGAGACAAGATGAATGGCGACAATACTATGGGGCGGCCGATATGATCGCTCCTGCACAGTGGGTCAGCAGTGCGGTTGTTAACCGCGCTGCTGGCCTTGGTATTGGGTTCAGGTCGCTCGCCACCGCGGACTGCAGAGAACACGAGATCTAGTTAATCTCTCGCATGAAAGCCATGTCCAATCAGCACCTACTTAAAATCCCACTGCATTTGCGAGGCGATACTGACGTCTTTAGATGAATTCACGCACGCGCCCAGATAGTCGGTAAAGCGAGGCGGCGGTGATATTCCCTCATCCAGCAGGCGGCTGTTGTCGAATAGGTAATTGAGATCGGCAAATCCGCCATACAAACGCAAGGCCCTTAACACCAGCCTCGGATTGGCAATACCGATCCGTTCCTCAAAACTGCTCGCCAAGCTTTTCAGGTCATGCGCGCCGACACGGCGATAGCGTTCGCCCACGGGCGCACCGTTGCTGGCCAGCGCATAGGCTTGATCGATTTCCGCGTAGGTGCAGGCCGACTGGCTGCCAGCAGAAATGTGATAAAGGTCATATTTGAGTTGGGGCTTGAACGCCAGGCCGATTAGGGCATTCGCACAGTAGTCGGCCGGAATCACGTCGATATGCTCATCCATGCCGCAGGTGAAGCTCTCCAAAGCAAAGCCCATTCGGAATACCCAGAAGATGCTCGCTGAAGGCCGGCAGCCAAGTGTGCTGTGGCCGACGACTATCGACGGACGTGCTACCACCAGTGGTAAATTCGGCAGCTGTTCGCGGAGGCGCCTTTCGATTTCAGCCTTGGATGCAGTGTAGTCGACCAGTTGTTGCTCGACTTCTGGAAACTCCCAAGATTCTCTGACCGGGGAGTGGCGCTGCGGACCACAACTCATTGCAGTGCCGACATGGACAAAGCGCTTCAACCGCTGGGAACGGCTCATGACCTCAGCGAACGCGAAGGTGCCTTCGACATTGACAGGCCAGATGCTTGGATTCTTCGAGAACGAAGCCACGGCGGCGCAATTGATGACTCGGTCGATTTCCATCAACTGATCGTGTTTATCCGCCAGCCATCCTGTATCAAGAAAGTCGCCGCAGATTACCTGTGCCTCGGTCAGGTGAAGGCGGTTTTCATCAGAAACACCGTGCTGTTGCAGATTGTCATGGAGACGCTGCAAGCCCTGACGCGGGTTCGCAGCGCGCACCAGAAAGCGTAATTCAGCGGCATGGCCTGCGGTGATCATCTGGGCGGCTACTGCACCACCGAGAAATCCGGTAGCGCCAGTAAGCAGTACGCACTCTGGCACTGCGTTGTTTATGGGGAGGGAAAAATGTGTATTCATGGATATCCTTGGGTGCTGGAATGCTCATGTTTCACGTCTGCCGGGACGTGCACGGACTTGCCTAGATGCCTTGCCAGCCAATGCGGGGAAGGGACATCTGTATGCCCGGCCTGAACATTGGCAGAGGGGTTGCAAAGTACGACTAGATCACGGCTCACGTACCCTGCTGGGTTGATACCCAGCAGGTATTCCGGACCGTCGTCGCCGGCCTGGTTGGATTGGGCCACGACGGAATAGCGGCCATTGTCGCAACGGCGCATGGCCTCGCTGAAACACTGATTCCAGCTTGAAAACAGACCGGAACAGCTTATGAAATAGAGTTCCTGGCCATGCCACTCACGCTCTCCACGTACGGTTGAGCACGCTGAGAGCATCAGCATGCCGACGCAACTGCAGAGCAACAAAGCGCGCGTCGTCATGACTACGAACATGTTCAGAATGCGTGGCGGTAAAACAGCGAGTAAGACTCGATCCCATTATTTGGCTGTTTTATGCCCGCGTTGGAGTAGTGGATGACGCGCAGGCCGACGCGATCCTGATTGGCGAACTTCAAACCGACACCCAAGCGGTCCTCGAAGTTGAAGGACGACCCCAATGTGCGATCGCCGACCCTAGAACCTGAAAACAGCGATACGCCGACGCCAGCTTCGATGAACGGAGTGATGATGCTGCTGGTGTTGAACTCGTAGACGAATACAGGCGCAAACGAGATCGAGGTCCTTGACGCGGCACGCTTGCCGCTCTCCCAGTGGGTCAGACCGGTGTCCCAATATCCGGTCAGATGCCCGGTGTCACTTTGCAGCCAGTTTTTAGCCCACTCGAAGCCTAAGCCTATACGGCCGGTAAACCCCTGTTGCCCGGTGGTACCCACAGCACCGCTGATGTCCATCGCCTGGGCGCCTGCGCTCAAGGCGCACAGTGCCAGAGTAACAAAGGAAGAAAGGAAGCGTTTTTGCATGGAATAAAGGTCTCGATGAGAAAACGGTTTCAGCCGCCAAGGTCTTGGCAACGCAACGTTGCAAGCCTTGGCCGATCGAGGTCCATGCTAGAGGGCAGTGCTGAAGAGTCAGTCCAGAGATTGTCAAGATCGTTTCAAGATCTTCTTTTTTACGTTGCTTCGAGGATTATGGGCAGGGTGATACGCAGCACTAATCCACCTTCATCGCGCCGCTGGGCCTCAATGCTGCCACCGTGCGCATCACAGATAGCTTGAGCAATCGACAGGCCAAGGCCACCTCCCCCGGAGACGCGGGCACGAGACTGCTCGGCCCGCCAGAAGCGCGCAAACATATTGTCCAGATCCTTGTGCTCGATCGCCTGACCTCGATCAAGGAAGTCGATGTACAGATTACTGAAATCTGTCCGTGCGGCGATCCTCAGCGTGCGGCCATCGGCGGCATACTTGATCGCATTTTCAACCAGGATATTAATAAGTTGACCCAGCCGTCCCTTATCCGCTTCGACGGTCAGTTCCCTGGCACAGTGGACACTGACGGCCATGCCAACAGCTTCGAGCTGTGGCAGAAACCAAGCCACTCGCTCTTCAATAAGTTCAACCAACGTAAAGGGCGAGACGTGCAGTGGTAACTGGCCTGCATGAGCCAGCGATAGCAGGTGCAGGTCGCCCACCAAGGAGTTAAGGTTGTTCAATTGTGCTTGTACCAAGCACAATTGCTCCGGGCACAATGGGAATACATCGTCGAGCATGCCTTGAATCCTGCCGAGCGCCGCATTGAGCGGCGTACGCAGTTCATGGGCCAGGTTAGATCCCGACTCGGCGACCTCGTTTTGATATAGCCCGAGTCTTTCGACCATTTTGTTGAAGTGCACGCATAGCAGCTGCATTTCGGCCGGCTGACTGGGGTGATGGGAGACGCGTGTATTGAGGTCTCCTGAAGCCACTTTTCCAGCAGCATGGGCTATCTCGCGGAACTGCCTAGAAAGAGGTCGCGACAGCATTAGACCCGCAATGATAATCATCGGGATCACAATGATGATGAAGCTATAAAAAGCCAGCCAGTCATTACCACTACTGAAACCAGGCAGGAAGTCATTGATGTCGTAGTAGCGTTGCAACATCTGCCACAACAGCGGCTCATTGCGCTCAACATCGCCAAGGGCGACGACGAAGCGGGCATGGTCAGCCGCGTTCATTGAAGCCTGTACGAGATAGTCGCTGATCCAGAAATACAGGAACATGCAACCCGTAATGGCAACCACCGCGCTCACCGCCAGCAGCGTCATTCGAAGGCCTACCCAAAGCCAGAGAGGGGGCTCTTTGATGCGTCTCATTTGAATCGGTACCCCACTGAACGCACTGTGACCAACACACCATGGATGCCGACCAATTCGAGCTTACGCCGCAGGTTATGGACATGGGTATCGATGATGCGGATCAAAGCATCGCTTTCGGGCATGCAAATTTCCAGCAACTCTTCTCTACTGTAAGCACGCGAGGGGGAGCGAAGCAGAGCAGCGAGAAGCAGAAATTCCGATCGGGTGAGTTCAAGCACTTGCTCGTCACCCTCACGACTGTAAACTCCCGCGACGATACGCTCGTTATCCAACCACACGCCAGCGCATTCCAGGCGTTGACGAGGATTGCTAATACCACGGTATCGACGCAATACAGCATGCACCCTGGCCACAATCTCTCGTGGGTTACAGGGCTTGACCACATAGTCATCAGCGCCGTAACGCAGTGCACCGATCTTGTCCGGTTCGTCGCCGATAGCGGTGACCATGATGACCGGCGAGTCGCTCTCGCGGCGGATCTCCGCCAATAGTTCAGGACCGGAAAGCTTTGGCAGCATCATGTCCAGCAGAACGATAGAAGGAGACACTTGGCGGAACAGCGCCAAGCCCCGTGCTCCATCTTCGGCGACCACCACCTCGAAACCATCCTTGCGAAGGTAAGCCTCAAGAATACTGGCACCATCGGCGTCGTCCTCGACGATCAGTACACGTCGGACATTCATAGATATACACCGCCTACTAACAGATTGATTGCTGAGTTCGCAATGCCGCTAGCAATTGCTCATCCAACTAGCGGCCATTCGGAGTATCGACGGTGCTATAGCCAAGCGGGTCACACAGGATGCCCATCGCCAAGGTCTTCCTGCTAGTCTCCAACTCCAAGACCAGCAATCGGATCTCACGCTTAAGGAAGGTACACGCGAAGTTAGCAAATTGTTGCTCCAGCCATTACGACGCAGACAATTCGTGGCTCAATCGCATCGAGCAAACATGCGAGGGCAGCAGCATCCAACCCTAAAATTCCGCCGCAGAGCGCCAGATGTTCGTAGAGGCACAACTTCTGCGTTTTTCGCTCAGCTGGATCCTCAATGCTCCGGAAACGGTGATAAGCCGAATCAATTTTGGCGACAGCGGATGCCTCCTACGGGTCGTCGAGCACGGCCTTTAGGTAGAAGCGTTGTCCGAGCTAGACGATATGACCCCCTAGAAGACGCAATCGTTTTCGTCGCAGTACCGACGCCGGAGAAACACTCGAATTCGTGTGGGCTAGACGAACCTGAAATCAGCCGTCTTGCTAGCGCGCGTGAAAAGCGCAGTCCTGGCAGGGTGGGGCGGCCAGAACACGGTTCCAATGCGCTGCGTTTTGTTCTCCCTGCGAACAAGAGTACGCTGTGCTTCAGGCGTGGCCTTGCTGTCCTGATCTTGCCATGAACAGCTGCATTCAACATACTCGAGCGAAAACTTGCGCACGGATCAGTGAGTGCGTCCCCATTGCCTTTCGATGCGGCCCGCATCACTTCTTCGTGAGGGCAAAGGCAGTCATTTTTCAAGGAAACGAATGTGACAATTCGGAATATCGATCAAGAGCAATTTGTTGAGATTCTGCAGTCCAAACTGTCGGTACGCTCTCCTGTCAAGAGCATTGAACGTTTATTCGGACGGGCCAAAGAGCTCGAACTTGTGGAGGAAGCTTTATTCGACCAGGGCGGGCACGTTTTCATCTACGGCGATCGAGGAGTCGGTAAGTCATCGCTTGCGGCCTCGGTGGCCGCGCAATATCAGAGCAGTGACAACGAACCGATACAAATTCCATGTGGCAAGGACACATGCTTCTACAAAACGATAGAAGAGATTGCCGAACGAATTTTGCGTCGTGCGGGTGGTCGGCGTGATTTGGAGTATACCCATACCCTCAACCTGAAACTGTACAGGCTCCAGATAAAAGACAAAGAAAAAAGTATCACTATCCCCCCCATTGACTCGATGTTTTCTGCGGTAGATGTCATGGAGGAGGTGGTGAAAGTGCACTCAGAACGGCCGGTAGTAGTGATCGATGAGTTTGACCAGATCGAGTCAGCCACCGAGCGAGCAAAATTTGCCCACTACCTCAAGGATCTAGGCGATCGAGGAGTGAATGTGAAGTTCATTTTTACTGGAATTGCCACGTCTCTCTATCAGCTGCTGGGTGATCACGAGTCCAGTTTTCGCCAGCTCTTTACCTTAAAACTGGAGCGGCTGTTCTGGACCTATCGCGAAGACATTGCCTACAGTGCCATCGATGCCTTTGATCTGGAGGTGGATGAAGAGATCGTTCACTCGATCGCCCGTATCAGCAATGGTTTTCCATATTTTGTTCATCTTTTAACCCAAAATCTCCTATGGTCAGTGTTCAAGGATGAACAGGAAGTCCGTCGCATCGAGCGTACACATTTCGATGCAGCTATCGCGCGCTCTATTTTCGGCATAAGCGGACGTTTGCAGAAGCCTTACGACAGCGCGGTATTACACAAAAGCCGCGATTACTTACTCGCGTTGTGGGCTACCGCCGATTCCGAAGATACCGTCCGCTACGTTGATAATATCTTTAAGTCCTACTTGAGAATCAATCAGCAAATCTTCGGACTGGAGCCAACTGAGGTTGAAGCAAAACCTCTCGAGCCAGCCCAATTTAAGAAGATTTTGAAAAAATTCCTGACAAAAGATTGTGGTGAAGTACTCGAGTTAGTCGAAGGGCGAGAGCACATGTATTCGTATCGCGAAAATCTACTCCGTGGCTTTGTTGCGTTGAAAGCCCAGGAAGCGGGGATTGAACTTCAAGGTGACTTGCCCGATGAGCCCAGAATACCCACTGCGATGGCCAAATCGCGCTTCAGTGGCGGGCAGGGGAGGCTTTCCGCTTATGCTGCAGACCCGTCAAAAGCTGTTAAATTCCGCTCTGAGCGTTGATCGTGTTACTTAAAGAAGGAAGAGTATTAGCGCCGGACGCAAACACTGGTTGCACCGATCAGTAAAGGCAGGCTTGTTTTCGATCTTCAAGGACATAGGCACAGCGTTGCCGCAACCAGTGTGAGGATGAAGTAGAATTGACTATCAAATCACGAAGTGTAGGCTGCTGAATAGGCCCATGGGAGGAGATAACTCTACTAAATATTCATTTAGCATAGTTATTCCGTAGAGTCATAAGTTAAGGGGAGGGTACCACATTCCGCTACCCTCAAGACTCTGATTTTTGGGGCCTCACAAGGATGACCTTTTTCTCGTTTCCTTCGCCAATCGTGCCTATATGCAAGGTATCGCCCAGATTTAGTCCCATTTGCTCCAGTACCTCGGCTGGTAGCGGCACGATTACGTCACCGCTACCGTCCGCCGTCGGCAGGCATTGGGTTATCCAAGTGTTTCGTGTCTGTGTCGTTTCATTCTTGTCCTCTGTGATCGTCTGCCAACTCTAGTATCGCAGATACTGAGTGACCCGCTAGCGGAAACTCATGCTTGACCGGAGGATCCCTAAAACGAGCCGTGTAAACCACTTTTTTTCGTGTTAACCACAGTGGTTTACACGTAAAAAAAGTGGTTTACAACGCCCGGAAATAAGCGTCCGAACCGGCATTTCTCTGCTGAGCGCGCCGATGTGAAAGCAATACGATCTTAAACTGGCTAACGGACCTGTCGAGCACCTAAATCAATTACTCATGGTGATCCTTCCACCTTACAAGCCTAATAGCGTCAGCCTGGATGCTGGCCTAAGGCATGTGATTACTGAGGGTCAGAGTCCGTACAGATTGCGAACGGCAGAGACACAGGACTGGGGTATTCCGAGGACTCGTAAACAATGCCGTAAACGAGCGAGCTGGTCCCCAAAACAGCACACTGCGGCGGCTAGTATTTGTTAAAATCGGAGGAAACCTGATCGTTGTCCGCCACCGGATTACTAGCGCAAGGTCCTGGCGTTGAGCTAGGCGTATTCGCAGATTTGTTTGAAACAGTGGCTTGATCTGTAGCGCAAGAAAAATCGGTCAAGGGCCATGTGGCTGGGGCTTTCGCATAATTGACAGTGGTTTCGCATTTTTAGCTGACGACGACAGTACACCGCCCCGAGGGAAAAATCCAAGGATGCGCATAATGAGTATTATGTTAAATAATGTACTGACGTACTATCTCAACCCGGCGTCTTGATCCTCGGACTCATCGAAGCTGTAAAGGTCGAAAGAAAAACGGACTCCATCGAACATAGGCCGGAATCCGTGAAATAACAGTCATATACCCCAGGCATCTCACCTTGTCCTCAGCTCTCAGTCGCTCGGTGCTTGAAAGTAACCCGGACACCGCTAGGCAGTAACACCCTGATTTTTCTTGGGTTCAAGATTTTTCTGATGGCGAGCACTCCAGCCTGCTCATTTCGAAAGTTAACTGGACGCTTGCGCCCCGCAGCGCTTCACCTCAAGGAAATCTCTTTCCCTGCACCCACTTACCGTGCGTGCGAGATGCCGCAGAAAGTCCAGTCTGCACCGATGATCGAGAGTAAATCGGAAACGTACTCTCGGTAACTCATGCATCACCATATTCCCCTTGAATCTGCGCAGCGTTTTCGCTAAACCTTTAGAAATTGAAGTTTTGCAAAGAGCTATCTTATGACGGCGGAAATATTCCCACTGTTTGGTCAGGCCTGGAGCCCCTTCGATTACGAGCCGTCTCTCGAGCCCGCCGAAAGCGCATGCATCAAAGCTCAACTTGAACGCCTGGATCCAATGCTGGAAGCTCCTGCGAGCTATCGTTTGGTGAGAGAATATTTAAATGCAAAAAATGCGAACACAGAATCGCAAAATGCAGCGCGGATTATGGAGCGCCTTCTGATCTGGTGTTTTTTTGTAAAAAAACAGTCCGCACTTAAGCTGGCAGCTCCCGATCTACTGGAGTTTTGCCTTTTCTATGCAGAACCTCCGCATAATTTTGTCAGTGACGGAATAAGGTGTAAAAGGCATCTCATGAAAGATGGCTGCTGCATTGCAAATCCAGACTGGAGGCCGTTCAAAAGAAACCGTTACGATAGCGTCGAGTATATTCGGGGTAGGCTAAATGTATTTTATCGATATCTGACTAAGTACATTGGGCATACTGTGAACCTCCCCAGGGAACTCACCGACCGGTATTTGCAACCTACAGATCCTTACGAGAGCCTCAAAGACCAAGCCCGGAGGTATTTTGCACTCTATCTTGAATGCGGCTCATTGAAGGATAGTCGCAAGTATGAGCGACGATACCCCGAAGAAGGAAAGCTTTTCATTTTGGCAACGTGTTTTTTTCTTAAAATTTCTCTGTCTGAATTAGTGAAGGTGGTCGATTACTTTTCAATGAGTCGCTTCAAGCTCGTCAACGGGAAATGTGCGCTGAGCGTTCCAGGGGCTTTCGGAGACCTGAATAGAGATGTTCCGCCTGAATATTTAATATATTTATACCGGTATCGGGCCTATCTAGGCCTGGAACCTATACCAACCGAGAGTGAGCTAGCGCCTATTTTCAAGTCCCGAGCTTATGCACGGCACTTGATGCGAAGTTTGCCTTCGTACGACGGAATACCGACACCAGGAAAGCTTTTTATGAAGCTTCGGCCCTACTGGGACCTCGAGCTGGCAGGTATGGCACCGACTAGCACACTAAACCTCAAACGCAGTTCATATCCTCCTGTGCAGGATCGATTGGGACATTTCCCGCAAGAGCATGTGCCGAATGACATTAGACCTATAGAGTCGAACGCCCCTCCTCCTCCATTATGCTATTTCTGGGACAGCAAGAATCCAGCAGCTATGGAAGTAGATTCTTTCCAACTTCAGCGTCGCATGGCCACAGTCCTGGAAGGATATAGCTTTGAAGCCGAGCCTCTTTACCTATTCGCTTCATATGCAAATTCAGTTGCGGGCCAAAAAAGTCGATTGAAAGTCAAGGCATTCGAAAAGCTTGCGCTTTGGTCTTGCATGGTGAACAACAAACCTATTTCCGAGCTGACTACGCGTGACGCAGAGGCGTTCTATGTTTTTTGTGCTTGCCCACCCCTGAATTGGCGTATCAAGGGGCATCCGAAACGCCACATACTCGATAGGGATACGATGCTACTTGCTCCTAATCCTCTGTGGCGCCCTTTTAGAATAGGCGTGGAAAACCGATCTGAATCAAGCCGCCGAGCAGGTCGGGTCATCATCTGGTGCGATGCCATAATGCAAGATCTGCTAATCGACGGTAAGGTTGATCACAATGCATTTGCTATGCTTTCCAAAAATTTGACCTAGGTCTCGGCAGGCTCCGCGTTCGCTACTCGCCGAGGCTGAAATCCCGGGCTGAGTGTAACCAGCATTTCTGCTTCGCTAGCCTTGAATCGACCTTGCCTGAGAATGTCGTTCAGCCGCCTGGAGCTACCCGGAAAAAACGGGTCGAATGGTCATGTGAACATAAGGGCCTTCCGTGGGCTAAGCACTATACGAACCAAGCAACTGAGCCAGCCTGTAGGCTGCGCAGTCATATTGATATCTTACTCAGAGCTAAACCCCATCGATTGCTGAAACCGATCTGCGTCTCCGGCGCCTCTGCTAGTGGCCTGACATATCGACTTACGACTGTGGACGAAAGGTGGAATCAACTGCTTAATCAATTACTATATTCCGACAAAGCCCGTTAAGACCAGGGAGGCAGCCTCGGGGTTGCGTCCTCGCTTGGTAAAAATTAAGGTAGCCGAACTCCCGAGCAGCCAGCTCTAAGGCAGCATTGTGCTTGATGCGCATCTCGATCGCGAGTTTCCTGGCTCTGGATTTGATGGCTCTCATCTCAGCGTCCTCAGCGAATGTAACTACCATGGATTGATCTCCAACGATCAGGATATTCTTGGTTAAAGCCCAAGATCCAATTCTAGGCATGCCTCTGCGAGCGTTTCATCTGCCATTCCGCGGAAACAGAGCAGGCTCAACACCTCGTACGTGAATGTTGACCATTGCACTTGCCGGGGAGCACTGGGATCTACGGGATCCGATAGGCGTTGGGCTTTGAGTGCCTGATGCAGCGTTTCGCTCAGCACTCGGATTGCAACGCAGCGCCGACCTGAGTTCATGAGTACCTGTTCCCCAGTAACTTTGTAGCCTTGCGAAAGCAGGTGATCCACGTCAGTTCTTGTGACTAAGGAGTTGAATAGTATCCGCAGATCTAACTCTGTGAGGCTGTCACCTGCCAGACGCCAAATACGCTTTATTTGTGAAGGCGTGTACCGACTCTCGTAGGCGGCGTTGTAGACTGCGCGACTGACAGCGGCAGTTGTGACAAAGGTTTTTCTGGGCTTTTGCTTAACCTGTTCGAAAGGTGCACGAGGGTAAATCACATTGAGTGATCCGGCCAGGCTCGATCGACTGAAATTTTTCATACGTGATCTCCAGTGTTGTCGCATTGACATCTGCTTAAGCGTCGTCTACATTCAAAGCGTGAGTAGCCTCTCATTTCGTCAGCATCGAAAAACAAAGGCCGGTTGTACCCCTGCATTAGCTTCTTGGCTGGACTAACGGTGTAGCTGACGCACTGTAACGCTTACCAGGAAATTGAATGCAGGTCTCCTCCCCTGCCCTGCAAATGCTTCAGTCGGAAGCCAACATTCAAGATTTGCGCTTATAGGGCAGAGTGATCGCTGGATTATCAAGGCCCAAGGCTTTCGCATGCTTTTTAGACTGTTTTTGTCGTCCTAGCTTGCACGACACCCGGTGATACTCTGCTACCTGGTTTACAAACCATTCCTGGAACTGCTTGATGGTCATGTTGGTCATAGATAGCCATCCTATGTGAAGGAAAGTCGTATTTCGTTATGTGGTCTTCAGAGTTTTCGACTTGCTTTTCAGATCGTAGACTGATGTTCGGATTGTGATTCTAAGATGCGACAAACGGTAGTATGTTTTTAGCCGTATATTGATTCGGCAATTGCGCGGATGGTGCGCCAGTTGATTTTCCTTTTTATAATATTACTAAAGATTAATTTTCTGTAAATACCGTCTTAGAGCGTTTCTCCTCCCCCATAAAAATTATGATCGACAGGACGTAGTTTTGTGACAGCCGTATTGAAAATCCCTGGCCAGCACGCTGTTACACCCATCGAACAGACGAATGGCTTCCAGTGACATGCCAAGCGTTGCTACAACGCTCGATGAATCGATACGGTTTTGATCGCCTCCACCAACCAACCTCTGGGCAGAGAACACCGACAGCCCATCCCTATGAGTACATTTGTACTCTTGGCATCGCCCCTACTGCATTGCGGTACATTTCGCACGGCGCGGTAGTTCCTTCGTCTCCTGGTGCTCGGTACTATATGGCCAACTGCCAGTGGTGCCCGGCGCGCCGGCTTTGGATTGAAGGGATGCAGCATGATTAGAAGGTTCCGGCTTGAGCAAAAAGGCCGCTACGAGAAGCTGGTAATTGCTCAACGTTTGTCGGACATGGTGGACAAATACCTGGATGGGCGCACCGCCCCCTTGCTGATCGGCGCCGAACAGGGCGGAATCGGCGAATGGGATGACGTGGTCATCTACCATGCGGATCAGCATTACGAGCACTTCCAGATCAAGCGGCAGACGACCCCCTTCAGCGATAAGCACATCAATAAAGCCGACTACATCAAGTCCTACAGGCCTAAGGCCGGCAGCAATGCGCCAGCTGTCCCGCTCGATAGCAAAATCGATTCTGAGCTTGATAAGGCTATGAAGAGCTTGTCTGCCTGGAGCCTCAAGCCCGAGGCCAAGCAGCCACCAGCGCGTGCCTTTTCACTCATCCTGCTCGGTCTGGAAGTCGTCATCAAGGGTAAACCCAGTGACTTCATCACCGCCAATCACCTGCATGAGTTTTGTCGGCTGTGCAAGCAGGACGGCCTCGATCTGGCTGCCCTTTCCAGTCGCGCCGATACCCCAACGCAAAACGTCTACAAATGGCTGACGACCTGGTGTGACTTCACCGACTGGGATCATGTTCGACGGACGATGCGGACACTCACGATCCATGCAGTAGGGAGCGAAGAAAACCTTGAAGAGCGTGCGTGCGAGTCGTTAGGACGGCACTTTAATGATCCGCGGGCAACCCTTGAGAAGCTAGTGGGGTACATTTCTACGAATACCACGGATGTGAACGCCATCAGCTGTCATGCGATGGCCAACCATCTCAAAGACGCACGTCGGTCAGATGCTGAGACTTGGACACAATATCTCATGAAGCAGCTGGCCGGGCCGAATTGGATGGTCGCCGGTACCCACAACCTTAATGGTGCGGCGAGCTTGCCGGCGGTGCATGCTGCCACGGAAGTTGTCGCTCACCACTGGACAGCTGGCGGTAACAACAGAAGGCTGCGATTGCACGCTACCTATTGCCCGCCTACCCCACATATCGTGGCCCTTCCCTCGGCTATCCTTCGCTTGGCCCTGCACTTGAAAAGCGGGAGCCATTGCCTGCTCTTGGGTGAACCGCTTTGGCGCCAAGGCGCTGGGAGCGAGTTGGGTAGAACGCTCGGGATCAGCGAAAGTGACCTTGATGACCTTCCGTGGATAGACAATTCAGAGGCGCTGTCCTGCGCGTCGGGTCGCGAAATCTCGTCGATCCTAGAGGCGCGAGATGAATCTTCAGCACTTCACCTGGCAATGAACGATCTTGTGTGGGAGCAGCTACACGCCCGCATCACCACCAAGTTGAACTCGGTAACCGACATGCCATTGTTGGCAGTACTGGAACCGAAGTGGCGCTCCTGGGCCGCTGAGTTAACAGCCGACGCCGCTGCGCGTGAGTCACTGTTTGAACAACTCATGTACCCGAAAACAGAAGGCTTAGACGGGAAACACGCTCTGCGCGTCGGGCCTCGCACTTTAGACTTGCTGGAAACCGCCATTCTGATGCTGCTTCTGGTTTGCGTCGCAATCGGTGACGACGACGGCAATTGGCGCGAAATCCCTGACGTTGGAGATGTTCTCAGCATTGCGCTGCAGAACTGGTCAGGCGCTTCAAGCGATCTTGGCGGTGTCAGGCCTGTTGCCGATGATCTGATGGCCATTTTGGGGCCTTCGCCGGCGTCGGTAGTCATTCTTGCGGGCGTCGAAGGGTCTCCCACGAGCCTGCTGGATTCCGGGATGGCTGATGATCTTGAAACTGGTAACAGCATGGCGGCTGAGCGCCAGCCCAGGTTGCTGGTGACACGATTTGGGGTGCTCAAGCACCTGCGTACCGGGACGCTCGCCCAGCTACAGCAGCAATTCAGACGTCATTGGGCTGCTTGGCGCGCTGCGCGCGAAGCAGCGATCGAAGCTCATGGGGAAGGACACTAATCATGCTGACACTGCAGGAAGTGGCTAGCGCAATCATTCAGCGTGTGGAAGGTCGGTATGACGTGTGTCCCCGGGACGTAACAGAGCTGATGCTGCCCGAGGTCGACTACAACTCGCAGGTTCTCCGGCTAAAGCGCTCCCACAACGAACGGGCGGGCTGGCGGACGGTTTTGCTGATTGAGCTTCCACTGACGGCCCTGCAGGCAGCCAACCAGTGGGCCGCCGATGTCCGTGATGTGCTGCCGGAGCCCGAGACTGCAGACCTCTATATGTTCCTGATGATCAGTGATATCGCCAAGGATGACGCTGCTCGGATTGAG
This sequence comes from Pantoea sp. Tr-811, assembly GCF_011752535.1. NCBI lineage: Bacteria > Pseudomonadati > Pseudomonadota > Gammaproteobacteria > Enterobacterales > Erwiniaceae > Pantoea > Pantoea sp. Tr-811. The sequence goes on along the minus strand of NZ_VWXJ01000015.1, from coordinate 57,144 downwards.
ACGGATGACAGGTTTTGCCGCAAGATTGTTGTGCGCGAATTTGAAACAGCTGGTGATTTTCTAAACCGGACATTCCTGGCGGCCTTGGATCCTGCTGGCGATATCGAGACACTGAGCGATCCTTTGGTGTCGGCACTGAGCACTCTGTCCAATGCACACCCTTGGTCGGCTCCCCACATCGCTACTTGGAAAGCGGAGCTTTTGACCAACCAAAACGGAGCGGATGTGGTGCGTGTTCTTAGTGATTTGCTGGGCAAAGTCGAGGTTCAGTCGTGAGCAAGTTGAATTCCATCACCCTGTCAAACCTGCGCAAATTCGGGTCGGACGTCACCATCGAGCTGAGTCCCGGAGCGACTATTTTGCTCGCACCCAACGGCACTGGCAAAACGACGGTATTCGAGGCGATCGAGTTTGGCCTAACCGGAAAAATTGCGCGTCTCCGTGACGACCTTGCTCACATCATTCGTGATGATCAGGCGGCAGCAACAGTCAGTCTGAATTTTTCTGAGCTAACTGCGACATCATGTGTGACTGCAGCGGGCAAGGTCAGCCGGGACGGAGACTTGAGCAGCGTCTTCCCTAATGTGTCCGCAAATGACATCCCATTCTTGCTGCGTCTAACCCACCTCTTGGATCAGAGGGAGAACGGGTGGATCGTTAATGCTGAAGAAAAGGAAGCCGGTTCCCAGCTGGCGAAGCTGCCGATTGGTCGCGACGGTTCTAAAGCTCGCGCCAACCTCGCTGCAGTAAGACGGTCGCTGACGGAGCAAAAAACCCGTGCGGAAGAGGTGTTGATCGGGCATGAGACTGATTTGAACGAGTGGGCTCGCCTACTTCAGGAGCGTGACATCGCTGCTGCCGGTGCAGTAGGTGCATTACGCCCCCGTGATCGAATTGCTGACATTATCTCTGACGCTGCAAACCAGACGCAAAGCCTTAGCCAGATTCCACCTGGCTTGTTGACCGGGCCTGTAAGCCAAGAGGGGCTGACGATTGCACATTCCGCACTGTCCGAGATTTTGCAAGGGAAGGTCGAGCGGACTCGGGCGCATATTTCAAATCTTGACCTGGTAAACGATCTTGTTGAAAGCTTTGTTGCAGCGCAGGAGCAGCTCGAAAAGCTCAATGAAGACCTCACGGCAGCGAGCCAGACGCTCGATAACCACGCGAACACGAGGGCCAACGGCAATGCCGCATTGCAGGAGCATCAGGCCAGTATTCACTCAGCGCAGCAAGAACTTACCAGCATCGGTCAGCAACTTGAGCGCCTGATTGGAGAAACCACTGCAAAACAGGAAATCACTCACCGAAATGACGCGTTGACGTCAGCGATTGCTGCCCTACGCAAGTCTGAAGATGATTTTCGTGTACTTCGAGAGCAGCATGAGCGCAACCAACGCGTTCGCAACCAGCATGCTCAGATTGACACGCAGCTGCATGGCATTAACCAGTCCGAGCAGCGCCTGGAGACGGGTCATCTAATGCTTGCCGACTGGCAGGCCACTGAACAGCGGATCAGCGAGGTTACTCAGCAAATCACCGCGCTCGAAGTGCTCATCGATAAACAGAGTGTCGATCGGGATGCCAAACGTTCCTCGTTTGAAACATGTAAAGCTGCGGAGGCCGCTGCCCGATCTCATTATGAGATGCTCAGTTCTTCCGCCGACGCAATCCGTCAGGCCGTTGCATCCATAGCGCAGCATCTTCCCGGTGACCAAGATCAATGCCCGCTTTGCCTGGAACCGCATGGTGCAGCCAAGCTTCAGTCCCGCGTGGCTCAAGCCCTTGAAGCGATCAATCCGAGCTTGACTGCAGCTGAGCAGCAATTGCGAGCTGCGGTGGAAGCGTTGACAGCCAGTGAGGGCGAGGCTGGGAAAGCGCAGCAAGCACTAGACGTCAGCCTAGGGGGATTGGGTGCTTTGGAGTCCAGTCTCCAGGATCTGGGACGGCAAGTTACGCAGTTTCGTACCGATCCGGTTTTGGCTAGTGACTCGCTCCCATTGGCCAGGGAGTCGCTCAGGCAGCAACTCGATAGTATCGCTCCAGCCAAAAAGCGTTTGACTGAGCAGCGAGAGGCTTTGGACGCTCTCCCTACCCCTGAAGCTTTTGAGCAAACCGAGGGGGCCTTCAACTCGGCACAGCACATGCTCGACCTGGCCCGAGCTCAACAGAGCGAAGCAGCTACGCGACTGGAACAAGCAGTTGCTGCGCTGGCCGCGCTCACCTCTGGTGAACCGCTGGCTCGTACGCTTGAGCAACTCACTGCGGAAAAAGCGCAGCTGGAACAGCAGATCAGCGATCTGAATGGGAAAGTTGAGACTGTGCAATCCGCCCTAGACACCCAGCAGCATCAGTTGGTTGTGTCATCAACCGCCGTCCAGGGGATCGAGGAAGAAATCAGAAGGGTTCAAACGCTCCTTCTTCAGTTCCGGGCGAGCTGGCAAGAGCAGGAGTTTACCGGCGACCCACTTGCGGAGGCTGCGCAGGCTCGTGAAGCGGCGCTGCGCGCTACGTTGCCCCTCCTCGAAGGGTATGTTTCAGCACTCGAAGGCATTGGGGTGGAGATCTCTGCTTGGGCCAAGCTGAATGAATCACAACTGGCCCAGCGGTTGATTGATGCTCAGCGTCTTGACCGATCAGAAGAGGCCTTCGAAGCGTTCCTCAATGACAGCATCAGCGCGGCACGCTCCAGCTTCTTGCGGTTGTCGACGATCTCGGACGCGATGGACTTGCTGGACGGCTCACTCAAGAAGGAAATTGAGAACGTTCAGAAGCATGTCGGCAAGGTAGTGCCCCGCTGGCAGGCTCTGCTCAAGCGTGTCGTGCGAGAGTCCAGGTTCCACGAGGCAAGCCTGAAGTTTTTCAACTCGTACAACAAGGATCGTGCCGGCGTTTCGGTACCGCTTGGCAATAAGGCGGTACCGGTACCGGACATCGCGAGTGAGGCACAGTTGACGGATCTTCAGCTGACCTTCTTGCTCTCAATGGCGATGAGCCATCAGTGGTCTCCTTGGAAAGCACTGTTGTTGGATGACCCTACTCAGCACCACGACCTGGTTCACGCCTCTGCGGTTTTCGATTTGCTACGTGACTACATCGTTGATCATGGGTTCCAGGTCGTGATTGCTACCCATGATGCTCTGCAGGCGCGTTACTTCCTGCGCAAACTGCAAAACGACGGGATTGAGGCCAAGATCTGGACGCTCGTCCCGACTGAAAATGGGGTCACCGCGCAAGCAGGAAGTTGGAAGCCGCGCATCCAATAGCTCTCAGGCAGCTATTTAAGCGCGAGCCAAGCCGCGGCGGGGGCTTGGTTTCGGGCTGCGTGAGGAGGCTGTCAGTAGCCGCTGAAGTACGAGACGATGTGGCCAGTGCCCCTGCTTTTTTTGTCGGCGCCAGCAGGCTCCGCTGGTTCTGGCAGTGTGCTACATTCCGCCTCGCCGCAACCACGGCCTGCACTTCGTGAGCCCAGGAAATTTCGCCTAATACGACGGATCGTACCAATGTCATTTGTCATACCTATCGTACTCTCACTGCTCACCAAGCCATTCCTTCGAAGTCGTCTCTGCCAGGGGCAGTACGGCTTCGTTGCGACATATTTTGGCTGGGGCGTTTTAGGAACGATTGGTCTTTCGATCGGTGTGTTTTGGCTGCTTGGGCCGATTTTCTTTGAGCAAGACCATGGCAGAGGGGATAGAGCCCTGTCAGTGACGTTCCGTGTCTGGAGCCTCATTACCACGCTTTACATGTTGGGGATCGCCGTAGGACTGAATCACATTCGAAAAGTGAGTAGTTCCTCCCTCCTGAACCTCTACATCATCCTGCTGATCGTCTGCACGGCATTGCTGTTTTTGACCAGCCTGGCAGCTGCAGCGGTCTACTGGATCATCTACGCAGTGACAGTCGTTGTCGTACACAAGATCAGTGACGGGCAACGTGCGCCAGCACCAGAGAAATAGATCGCGGCATCAACCCGGTCTGGATGAATGCAGATCACCCCTTCCCTCCTGCTCAAGACAGTAATGACATGCTGCACTCTTTTCGGCGAAACAAAAGTCACCTCTACAAGCGTTATCTTGGACACCGTGAAGAGGGTGAGAAGCGCGTTTGTGAAGAAGATGAAATCACGGCGCTTATCGCCGGCCCTTTGGACTTCCTGCCTCCAGACGCGAGTGGCGCGTTCTGGGGTGCACTAATCGAAAGTGACGTTGGTGTAGACCTGCCCCTCCCCACTGGTGCAGTCAGCTATCTGCGAATGGATTTCTGGCCGAAACGATCGGTTGAGCCTGATCTGCTGGTTGAGATGGGTTGGTCAGCCGGGGAACGTCGAATCATTGTCGTTGAGTTCAAATGGCGTGCTCCCCTGGGTACCGATCAGCTCCATCGGCAATGGAATGAGTTTCTGACTGACGCTGAGCGCGAAGTCGCTTACCACCTCTTCATTGGGCCCGAATTGAGTGTTGGCCTCAACGCCCTGGGGCAGAAGGATATTTGGAATGGCCGGCTGATCCTGCGGTCGTGGCTGAACGTGCTTCAGATCCTCAACGAGCTGGATTGCTCGACCTACCCCGGATTAAGCAAATGGCGAGCCCAAGTCACCAGCTTCCTTGGCCAGCTAGATATCAAGCGCTTCCAGGGTTTTCATCAACTGGCACCTGCGGCAATAGCTGCACGCACGCACGTGTTCTGGAATCCGCTGAACGGCTTCGACACGAAGGCTCCAGTTGTACCTGTTGTGCTGAACCCCAAGCCTAATCATTTCCTATGGAGTTCTCAGTGATGTCGTCATCCCCCATCAGCATCGGAGCGTCAATTACCGATGCGGTGAAATTCATGTCGAAGGTTGCTGGAGAATGTGAAACCCTGGCTGATCTGGTCAAGCAGGAAATCAGTAAGGCTTTGTTGACGCCTGAGCTTGCTAGGTACGTCAAGCCGAGCGGTACCTGGGTTACCTCCCGAACGAAGGATGAAGACGGCTGGGTATTCACGGGCATAGGTATTTCATTGCCCATTGCATCCAAACCTAAGCGGTCGACCACCAGCCACATTGTTGTTCAGATCAGTCTGGCGGGTGAAGGTATTGAGGCGCTTGATAATCGAGAGCCCTTGGTACACATCGGCCAATGGGGATGGCCGATCGACTTCGTCGAAGTACAGATGGGCTTTCCTTGCGATCCGGTTAGCGGTTACGACCTGAATCTGGAGAGCGGCCAACTGTTTAGGTGGGTGCACGCGGAGTATGACAATGAGTGGTGCTACAGTGTGCGCTTGACGGATATCAACTGTCCGGAAGACGTGAAAATCAACATCATCAATCCACTCAAGTCGCTGCTTTTGGGGGCTGAAGCTTCGCAAGCCCTAGCCGGGACTTGCGCTGTGCGGTATGTCGGGATTGGCGAAAACTCTGGTCAGTATCAAGTGTTGCCTCGTCAGTGAGGACACGCGCAAGCGGGTAACGCCGATCTCCCGCGCCAGCTGCAAAATCGGAGTCGCCTAGACTCGTTGGAGCCCCTCACGGAGTGGATCTGTGACGTTCATGTACAAGCGCCCTCCTTGAGCGACCCATGCGAGATCGCTTAGCGACTAGCGGCATCAGCGAAGGAGTACATTTGTACTCGACTCATAATTTCGCTTCTAAAGGAGGTTTCCATGACTTCCCTGCCCTCCCTCAGATCCTCGTCTAGGTAACGCGCGGTGCCCGATCGCCTATCCGCAACGCAGTGCGCTTAATGGGCGGCAACAAAGCCTCGCCTGGGTCGCAACGACTCTACAACCCTGCGCACGCTGGCAAAAACTAAGCTATGGCTTCGATTTCCTTTCACTTATTAGCGAGTGAATGTATAAACTAAGCTATAACTTAGTTTTCTCATGGAGGTGCCCTGCGTGGCCACATTGATACAACTGCGCACCGCTGGAGACGTTGGAGTCGCGGTTCGGCAGGTTCGAAAGCAGCAGGCAATCATCCAAACCGATCTCGCGGACATTGTCGGCAAGAGCCATGTCCTCCTCAGGGACATCGAAACGGGGAAAGGCACGGTTGCTATCGCCAGCGTGCTAGAAGTGCTGAACGAGCTTGGTATACGGATCTATGCTGAGTTACCTGAATAACAGCCCTTGGCATCTGCGCCAGCTCCTCCTGTGAGCGACGGCAGTCATCGATCGCGACAAATCGGCAGCATCACGAGGGTTTTGCCACAGAGCCAACTCTCTCGGACTCGGCCTCCTTGCAAAGCTTGAGATCGTTTAGTGCCTCATCCCGCTGTTTGGTGAGCTCCGCGGCAGTTGCTGCGAGCTGCGCGATCTCAGCGCTTGCTGTCTCCGCTTCTTTTTTGGCGAGCGTCAGATGCTCCTGGAGCATCTCTTTCGCGCCCTCTGCCCTGGCAGCAGTCATGTTCGCCAGGCTGAGATCCCCTTCCAGTTGCTTCAACGCATCCTGACTCTGATGAGCGAGCTTGCTGTGCTGGCGAGCTTCACCGAGCAAGCGTTCGTTATCGCGATTCAGTCGAGTCAGTTCGTCCTGCCGAACCATCAAGGACTGTTGTACCTGTTTCAGTTCATGCTGGAGCTGCTGAAGCTGCGTTTCGTGGCGACGTTGGTCTTGCTCGCGCTGCTCTTTGATTGCGCCGCGGTAATGCTCCAAGGCATCACGAGCGTGCGCATGCTTCTCTTCCAATGAGCGAATCTGCTCGTCTTTCTCGTGTACTCGCAGCTCCAGGTCTGTACAGCTCTGGCTGATGCGCGCATTGCGGGTCATTTCAGTCTGTAGTGTTGACTGGGTCGTGCTCAGTTCTTCGGCCTGGCTCACCAAGGCGGTGTCCCGGCTCGCCGTCTCTTGCTGGGCCCTCTTTAATTCAGCTTCAAGCCCTTCGATCTGTTTGCTTAGCGCCGCGACGCTCTGTTCATGCGACAGACGCTCTTGGGCCAGGGCAACGTTGCCCTCCTCCAGCAATCGCTTCAAAAGCTGCTCCACGATATCGGTCAGCTCATCGCTAAGGCGACGTGGATCAGCCTGAGGCCGCGGATCGGCGTTATCAAGCTCCTGCAGGTAGCGGGAGATGGTCGTTTTGGAGCCCGTGTTCCCTAGCTCAACGCGCACCGCATCAATGCTTGGATACGCACCCCGGGCAAGCAGCGCGGCGCGCGCTTTCTGCACCAATACCTTGTTTATGCCGCCGCGAGCCATGACCTCCCCTACTATTTCGTACTGTGTTACATGTCATGTAGAAACATATCACGTTACCGAATTTCATACGAACAAAACCATGGTGTCCAATGAATAAATAATGGGGCTTTATATGTTCTTAGCCACAGAAATGAGCCAAAATCGTGTCCAGAACCCGTACGAATGGCAGGAACAAGACGTGGACAAGGCTGAGCGCTACCTAACAGCAGGTACACGCGACAACACCCGCAAGAGTTATCGAGCAGCAATCGAGCACTTTGAGGTGACCTGGGGCGGCTTCCTGCCTGCAACGGGAGAAGGGATCGTGCGCTACCTCGCGGAGTATGCGGAGACCCACGCCTTGAGCACCCTGCGACAGCGCCTGGCAGCGTTAGCGCAATGGCATGTCAGCCAGGGCTTCCCTGATCCGACCAAGACGCCCCAGGTACGGCAAGTCCTCAAGGGCATTCGGGTCTTGCACCCCGCGCAGCAGAAGCAAGCAGCTCCTCTGCAGTTGCGTCACTTGGAAAAAGCCGTAGCCTGGCTCGACAGCAAGGCGCGAGAGGCCATTGAGGCGGGCGACTATCGTGTACTGATGAGATGCCGGCGAGACGCAGCGCTGCTTCTAATCGGATTTTGGCGCGGATTTCGAAGCGATGAGCTGGCGCGCCTCCAGGTGGAGCACACTCAGGCTGAAGCTGGTGTTGGTATTACCTTCTATTTGCCGTACACCAAGGCTGACCGCGCCCATCTCGGCAGTTCCTTCCACACCCCAGCCCTTAAAAAACTGTGTCCGGTCGAGGCCTACGTCAACTGGATCACGGTGGCTGGTGTCAGCAAGGGGCCGGTCTTTCGAAAGCTCGATCGCTGGGGCAACCTCTCCGACAAAGGATTCAAAGCAAGCAGCCTGATACCGTTGCTGCGACGGATCTTGGAAGAGGCAGGGATTCCAGCGGACATCTACAGTAGCCACTCCATGCGCAGGGGGTTCGCTACCTGGGCCTCGGCGAATGGCTGGGATATCAAAGGGCTGATGAGTTACGTCGGGTGGAAAGATATGAAGTCCGCTCTGAGGTACGTCGAAGCGAGTAACTCTTTCGGAGGCTTGGCCGCATACAACGCCGGCGAGATCGGTCGAGACGACTGATCGCATGCTCCCGGGATCGAATCACTACCCCGAGAAGCACGACTAGAAACCTGATTCACAACCACCGTCTTGACCTGGATCTCTGTTTGTACTGAGATCCTCAACCAGGGTTTCAGACCACAGTATCGACGTCTCGTAGAATGCCTGCGCGACCATTTCTCCTTCCTTTTCTACCCAATGCTGAGCCTCAGGCAGCATTTCTCTGGACATGGGGCGCTCAGCTAATGGGTTATGGAAAATTTCCAATTCTTCCGACCAGGGTTCGTACTGCTGCGGCCAGAGGTTTCGGTACTCATCACTGTTCACATTCAGACTGAAGGGCGCGGCTCTGAGGGCGCCCGGCGTGCGATCAAAAAATTGGCCGCTGCGTGTTCGGGTAAAGCCACCCTCTTGACGGGTTTTGGTTGCTATGACGCGGCTGAATTTTGCAACGGTGCAAGCGTTGGTGAAGATGATCGCCGAGATTCCGCTGTTGAGGGGATTGCGAAATAGGCCTGCGGGTATGTCCTGCTCCCCAAGCAGACGATCCACTGGGATGCCCACGGCAGTAGGTACGCCATCTACCACCTGCTTCGTCGCATACACCCCGTAGAGGTAAGTGATCAACGCCTCTCTCGTCCACCTCATTGATCCGGCGGCCTGAAAGTCAGCGATGGCAATTGCGAATGGCTCGTTCCTTACATGCTCGAACCTGTGGTACTGCCGGTCGATCTTGCTCTTCAACGTCTTCGCGAATCGCACCGCTGCAGCGCCCATGCAACGCTCTTGTGACTCAGTAGGAATCGGCGCCAGCGGCGCATTTACGTGTTCGTATCGCGCCTCGTTCGGTGGGTTAGCCGTGACTGCCTCTACCCAAGCGCTCAAGCCGCTCCTGCGTTTGAGGTGGAAGTCTGGGGAAGGATAGTTCTGCGAGACAAAGCAGCCCTGCTCTTTGAAGCACGCGAAAAGCAGGAGCTCCCACATCCTGGTATGTACATGCTCCCCCTGAAACTGCTGGGCGAAATGCGCATCGGGTTTGGGAAGGCAGAGATAAAGGTGGCGAAGCACCCAGGCTGCCCGGCGCCGGGAGGGTGTCGTCAGCAACATGAAAAGCTTCGAGCGTTTTTTGCCGGCACTACCGAAGAGACTCGGTCGTCGCGAAACACATTTAGGCAAGGCTTCGAGGGGGTGGCCCTCCTTCATCTGGAGCAGTACCGTTTCTTTGGCCGTGAGAAAGGTTTCATAACCGGACTGCTCGCAGGTGATCGTCCAGACATCATCTTGTCTGCGGCGAACCACCAATACCCCAAATGCTTGGTCGCTGGGCGAGCACAGCACGACGCCCCATGCCGAACCATCATCTGTAATCCATCCCTCCTCTTGTGCCACGCCTGTGTAGGGATAGTAGCGATCGAAGCTCAAGCCCCAAGGTAGTGCGAGTGCAAACAAATCAAATATTGGAGGTGGCATTGCTTTCATTCAGGGGGCTCTAAGTAAGGCTATCCAACGGAAACAGAGAGAGTCGAGTGGGAACATGGCGGCCTGCCCGCAAGGGTTCATTCATACCACGCTGCTTCAAGGCTTGAGGTACCTGGTCTTCCACCAGTACTGGAACGAGAGCAGCCGCCTCGCCAATGTCTGCTGATGTATAACAGTACTCAGTGCGTCCCGCACATGAGCGCCGCTTCCCACGACTGCGGGCGGCCCTCGCATCGGTGCGCCAACACGTATGCGTGTCAGTGCCTACTTTCCATCAAGGAGTGATTATGATCGACCATCGTTTTCCCCACCCTCTGAAGGCACAGCTATCGATTCAAGGTGGACACGCTCAGCTTTTAACCGAATTTACGTACTACGACCCAAAGTATGGCAAAGTCGATGTTCCCGAGGGTTTTGAGACTGATTTTGCCAGCGTCAAACCGCTAAGGAGCATCGCATGGATCATGCTCGCACTCAGCTTGGCTGTCGGATTCTTCTGGCCGGAAGCTGGAGCTGCAATTGGTTCAGCGGGATACGGCGCTTTCGCGCTGTACGCGAGCGTTGTTGGCTATGGGGATGCAGCGGCGACTATTCATGATTGGCTGTACTCAACTGGCCAATTCAAGCGAAAGGTTGCCGATGAAGTGTTCTTCAACGCATTACGCTCGAGTGAGGTCGCGTACTGGCGAGCTAGCTTGATGTGGTGCGGGGTTCGCATTGGTGGCCATTTCAGGTTCGAGAAGCCCAAACGGCGCCCAGGCAGGCCTCGACAGCCTGCGGCTGAATAAATTGGCTTGATGGTTACAGCGACCCAGCGCCAGCATGGATGGTCAAGCGATCGCAGAGATGCGAAATATTCAAACTGAAAAGGAGAGTACGCGTGGGAAAACCTGAGAATCCAAAATCCAATGATAGTCAGCAAGACGGCTCATCACTCCCCGCATGGGCGCTTGAGGAGTGCTTTCCGGATGCAAGCCTCCTTCTTAAGCCTGCCAAAATCAAAAGTGCAGGCGACCCGGATGTGCTCGTCGTTTTGGACACAAATGTGTTGCTGGTGCCTTACAAGGTAGGTGGGCGCGAGTTTAAGGAAATCAAAAACGCGCTTAAGAGCATAGCCAAAAGCGGGCGACTCAAAGTGCCAGCTCGTGTGATACGTGAGTTCGTCAATAATCGGGATAGCAAATTGTCGAGCATCCTGAAAACTGTGCAGGACAAAGCCAGTTCAGCTCGTAATATCGTTGGTGGGATCCCCCATTGCTTTAAAGAGTTGGAGGAGGCCGCTCCTGCTTTGGAAGCAGCCGAACAATTGCAGGCAGCGGGCGCCGAATATGCGAAGCGACTTCAGGTGCTGATTGATCGTATGAAGGGCTGGCGAGGAGACGATCCAGTCACTCGGGCCTACGATGAAATTTTTTCTGAGGGCGTTATAGTCGATCCAGAGTTCAACCGCGCCAACGTAGACAAGGATTGGAAGCACAGGCGTATTCTGAAGAGGCCACCCGGCTACAAGGATGCTGCCAAAGATGATGGTGGAATCGGTGATTATTTGATCTGGCTAACGATTCTAGAAATTGGCAAAAAGTGTCAGAAGGATCTGATTTTTGTTACAGGGGAAGAAAAGGCCGACTGGTTTGTAAGATCCAACGGGGCTGGTGTCTATCCTCGTCCAGAGCTCCTGGATGAATACCATAGAGCTTCAGGTGGGAGAAATTTGCAGATCATTCACCTGGCAGAGTTGCTGAGTCAAGTTGGGGTAGAACCAGAAGTGGTCGAAGATATCCGAGAGGTTGAGGCATCTGAAGCCGAGGCTAGCAGGAATGCGGCGGCACCTACTATTCAGGATAAGGGCCTTGAGCTCATCTGCTTTGATTACTCCACGCAAAACGGAGAGATCAGAATTTACTCTCAAAAAGGTCAGTATTTTGACCTTAGCTTCAGCAAGGCAAGCAACGAGTCTATCCACATCTACAGCAGCCATGGAACACGAGTGGCGCGCGTCAAAAACGCAAAAAGCAACCAACCATTGTCATTTGATGCTTACGACAGCACTTCACGTAGCTACACAGTTAGGACGGGCGAAGTATTTCTTGCTCGAAACCTAGAAGGCAGCGTCTTGGCTGCGCGGATCTATAGCATCACTGACGATTCTCGCGGCGCAGATAGTGATGAGGTAACGTTTGGCTATTCAACGTTCCAATCTCACGAGCAGGTAATAGCCCCTTAATCGGTGTGACTGTGATTGGGGCAAGCGCTCGTCGCAGGATCGTCGAGCGCGTCATGTTCAGATCGTCACTGGGGAGCCCTTGTCGTTCACCTGCCTAAGGTAGCGGGTTTGGATCAGTGTTTAGCACTGCCGACAAGCCCATGCCTTCGACGTTGACTCCTCCAGGCGTGTAGCCCAGCTTCTCGCTCACGTCTTCCTCGGTGCTTCTGCCGCCCTCGCAGTTCGGGTAGCGCCAGCATGTATAGCCTCCCGCTTTGGCTTTCCGGGGTGAGGGGCTAACCAGGCCAAGATGCCTGTCCTCCCCGCTCGCCTTCTAAAACTGTGGGCAATCCCGACCAGGCCAAGCGCTCCATCCTTTTGTAGTGGCACACCCCCATCATGTCTATTGGAGTCCTGCAGGCGCTGAGCTAGAGTCACGACATCGATAAGCCCGGCAACTCGCCACGAGCCGTCACAAGGAAGAGGCTATGCAGATCCAGTACCTGGAGGTCGCGAACTTCCGCAAACTCCTATCCGTTCGAATCGACCTCGCCAGCACCACTACCCTTCTGGTAGGCGCTAACAACAGCGGTAAGTCATCCGCGATGTTGGCGTTACGCAAGTTCCTGCTTTCAAAAGCGACGGCATTCCGCCTCCAGGATATGACGCTTTCCCACCTCGCGACCATTGATGCCATTGGTGCCGAGTGGGAAGCTGCTGATGAAGCGCTCGAGCCCCCAAAGGCCAATGAGTGGGCGCACTGGTTGCCCACCCTCGATCTGTGGGTGGAAGCCTCTCAAGGTGAGCTGCACTACATCAGAGACCTGATTCCGAATTTCGCTTGGAAAGGCGGCCATGTGGGTATGCGCTTCCGACTGGAGCCAAAGGAGATGTCGAAGCTCTTTACCGATTACCGGAAGGAGCGAACCCGCGTGAAGATGCTCCAGCAGGAGATTGTGAACCAGACTGCGGAAGGAAAAACACCGCCTACCCTTCCGCTCTGGCCACAAAGTCTTCACGACTACCTCAATCGGCGCTTGGGTGCGATGTTCACCGTTCGCTGGTATCGCCTTGATCCTATTCAGCTGCAGGCGCCGGATCCCCAAACTCGCCATGCCAAGTTGCAGGCGCTTTCGTCGACTGCGACACCGCTGGAAGCCAACCCGCTCACAGATCTGATTCGCGTGCATGAAATCAATGCCCAGCGAGGCTTTGGAGACAGCGCTGAAGAATCTGTTACTGAAGGCAGAGGGGGTTCCGGAAAGCGACTTACAGAGCAATTGCGCGCCTACTACAATCGACACCTTGACCCGGGCGACAGTCCAGACATTTCCGATTTAGAGGCGTTGACAGCCATTCAGGCTGCACAATCTGCGTTCGACTCCCGGCTCACCTCAAGCTTCGCCCCTGCTCTGACAGAGGTTGCGGGCCTGGGGTATCCGAACCACTCCGATCCTACCATCAAGGTGGAGACACGGCTGTCGCCTACGGATGGGATGAACCATGAGGCAGCAGTATTGTTCGAGCTGGATTCAGTCGCTGGCGCGCCTGGTGCTCCTTCGATGCGCTTGCCCGAAACCTCCAATGGGTTGGGTTACCAAAACCTGATCTCGATGATCTTCCAGTTGATGGCGTTCCGGGACGACTGGCTGAGAAAGTACAAAAATACCGAGGAGCAAACCGACGCCGGGGTCGAACCAATCCACCTGGTTCTGGTTGAAGAGCCTGAAGCTCACCTTCACGTCCAAGTGCAGCAGGCTTTTATCAAGCATGCGTACCATGTCCTGTGTAATGACCCGCTGCTGAAAAAGTATCCGAGACTGAAAACCCAGATGGTCGTCAGCTCTCACTCAAGCCACGTTGCTCATGAGATGGAATACGCAAATCTTCGCTATTTCCGTAGGCTACCCGCGGGAATGGCCGGTGTGCCAGTGCCAGTATCGACGGTTTCCAACCTGAGTACGGTCTTCGGCCAACGGAACCCGCACAAGCAAACGAAAGAGTTCGTGACGCGGTACCTCAGGGCTCAGCATGCTGATCTCTTCTTTGCCGACGCCGTCATCCTGGTTGAAGGTGCGGCGGAGAGGATGATGCTTCCCCATTTCCTTCGTAGCCACTTCCATTTCCTAGACCGTTGCTACATCACCATCCTTGATATCGGAGGGAGTCATGCGCATCGCTTAAGGCCTCTGGTCGATGCACTGGGCATCGTGACGTTGGTCATCACCGATCTTGATGCCGGCCTGAAGAAGGCAGCGGTACCCGTCAAGCGGAAAGCAAAACAGGAAACCAACAACCCTACCCTGCGCAATTGGGTTAAGGCCCAGAAGGTTGGGCACGATGTCGACACGCTGCTGGATCTGGGTGATGAGCAAAAGTCCCAGCAGATAGACGACCTGTTCTCGATCCGCATCGCGTACCAGACGCCGGTGACCATCCGGTTGCCTAGCAATGAGACCGAAGTCGAAGCGCTACCGAATACCTTTGAGGACAGCCTGGTACTGAGCAATGCGCAGCACTTTGCAAAAAAGAAAGGCCAAGGTCTGACCAAGCCCTTCGCTGCTGCCCTTCGACAGTCTCAGACTGCAGATGAACTTGGCAAAGCCTTGTTCGATGCACTGAGGGAGGGCGACAAAGCGAAGTTCGCGCTACAGGTTTTAGGTGACCCGGACTTTGCCAGCCTGACGGTTCCAGAATACATCCGTGAAGGTCTCGTCTGGTTGGAAACCAAGCTCAAGAAGAAGAGTAAGGAGCTGTTGATTGTTCCAACCGCCAGTATCGAGGTGACTGAAAAATGAGCACGATGACCGAGATCGCTGCTGATCCGAAGCCAAGTGCTGACGACATTATCCAGGCCTGCCTTAACCTGGATAGCCCGCGTAGCTTCTTTCTGTACGCCGGTGCCGGATCTGGCAAAACCCACTCACTCGTCGTCGCGGTGAAGTCGCTCAAGGATCGAGAGCGGGAGCGCTTGACCTTTGAGGGTCGCCAGATCGCCATTATCACCTACACCAACGCAGCCTGTGAGGAAATCGCTCGCCGACTCGAACACGACCCGTTGGTGGAGGTCTCTACGATCCATGCATTCGCCTGGCGGATGATTAAGGGTTTCAACGACGACATTCGTGATTGGTTGCGCATCAAGCTTGCCGAAGACATCAGAGAGTTGGATGACAAACTTGATCGCGCGCGAGGGGTTAACAAAACCTCACGCGCGAACCAAGCGAGTCGTGATAGCAAGGCCCGTCGCCTGGCCAACCTGGATGACATACCTGTCTTCACCTACAGCCCAACCGGTGACAACCGAACCAGGCAGTCGCTGAACCATAGCGAGGTTATCCAGATGGCTGCGGCGTTTATCCCTAAATCGCCGTTGCTTGACGTCATGGCCGATCGACATCCGGTACTGCTCATTGATGAAAGCCAGGATACAAACGGCGCTCTTATGAATGCTTTTTTGCAAGCGCAGGCTGCAATTCCCGAGCGTTTTTGCCTCGGACTGCTGGGCGACACCATGCAACGGATCTACAACGATGGAAAGGTCGGGCTGGATAACGCGATTCCGACGGACTGGGCTAAGCCAGAGAAGCGCATAAACCGTCGCTGCCCGACGCGAGTCGTTGAGCTGATCAACAAGATCCGCGCCAGCGTTGATGATCATGAGCAGATACCCAAGCCAGGCGCAACTCGGGGTACTGTGCGTATGTTCTGCACTCGCCGGGTTGCAGGCGCGGACTTCAACTTGGAAGACCAGATCGCGCAGCGAATGGGAGTTATCACTAAGGATGAACAGTGGTCAGCGGGTGCAAAGGGTCGTAAAACGCTCATTCTGGAGCACAAGATGGCTGGGCGCCGTATGGGGTTCGAAGGCGTCTTTTCCCCCCTGTATGAGGTCGAGCATCTGACTACAGGGCTTCTGGATGGAACGCTGCCCCTCCTTAAGTTGTTCTTCGAGCGTGTAGACCCAATTCTTGAAGCATGGAAAGCAGATGACTTTGCGTTGATGGAGGCGGTGCGACTGCGCTCTCCGCTGCTTGAGCCCCAGCACTTGCAGTCGGTACCTAATCAGCTCGACGTGCTCGAGTCAGTCGGTAAAGCCACCAAGGCGCTGTGCGGGCTCTTCAAAGACAAGGATCCGTTGATAGAGGAAGTTGCACAGATCCTTTTCCAGACCGGCTTGCTCGCGCTGCCGGAACGCCTCGTTGAGGCACTGGCCCAAGGCGCAACCACTGACACTCCACCAGAAACGACTGATCGTGATGCGCTAGAGGTTCATGCCTACCGGATTGTTCTCGGACGCCCATATTCGGAGATGGCCGCATTCGCAGGATATGCAAATGGCCTATCGCCGTTTGATACTCACCAGGGTGTAAAAGGCCTGGAGTTTCCGAGGGTTATGGTGGTGTTAAACGATGAGGAGGCCGGCGGCTTTTTATTCAGTTATGAGAAGCTGTTTGGCGTGGTGCCCGCGTCTCCTAACGACGTGAAAAACCAGCTCGCCGGGAAGGACGACGCCCTGTCTCGCACACGGCGACTGCTGTACGTCACGTGCAGCCGCGCCGAGGAAAGCCTGGCCATCGTTGTCTACACAGCTCAGCCGGAGGTTGCCAAGGCAAGTGCTGTAAAGGCCGGCTGGTTGAAGGAAGAGGAGATTGCGGTGCTTTGACACTGAACTCGGATCGCATGGCGAGGGCGATTTTTCACTCATTTTTCACGGCTTCAGAGGGAGACTTTAGCCATCCCTACGTGATAGACATTGCCCGCCTAGCAGCGGGCTTTTTTTTCAGCGACGATTCGTCAGCGCGAGCCCTCACCTGTGCCCGACCTGGCAAATCCCGTGTGCAGCTTCTTGGCTATTTCGACTTGCGCAGTCGTACTCTGCCTCCGCCCGCGAGGGGTAGTTCAACGCCAGCCGCGTTTTGCCATGGGTATCGTAGAGATCGTACCCGGTGCCAACGGCAGCCGAGACGCCAAAACGGCGAGGGAATTGCTCTTTCTCCAGGGGCATGGCGGGGATTACAACGAAACGTGTCTGCATGACCATCCCTCTTCGTAGCAGTCCTTTAGTATTAGTCCCTCCATGTGAAAGCATCAAGGCAACTCGTAGCGGGCTAGCCCTGAAATGTCTCGAGATGGTTAAAACGCTTGAAGGGAGAGCGCGAGCTAGGCTCCCGTGCTGAAATTAGAACTGGGGAGTAGAACTGGGGGTTGCGGCAAGCCCTCGCCGGGAACCCAAAGAGGCCGAAAAACATGGCAGATCAAATGGCAGAAATGGATGCGTACATGGAGTACATCGATCAGGTAGCCGATGAGCTTGAGCGGCAAGTGGCACCTTGCCCAACGACGCGTCCAATGCTGATTGCCTGGCTGACTGAGCGGGTTCGGAATCCTGATTCAGCGAGGGAGATCCAATGTGAACTCCCTAGCCTTCCACAAGCCCTGGAGTCAGCGTACATAGAGTGGATGCACTTGGGTGGCGGCCAGTAGGTCGCCGCCACCAGCAAAAATACATCAGCCCTAAGCTACCTGCCGTGCAGCAGTCTGCTGATTGGTTGCAAGGCATCTTGCACGTCCCACGCCCCATGCCAGGGCCCGAGTTATCGACTCACCTGGCCGCGAGGGAAATGCTTCTTCATGCAGTGCCATCCCTGTACCGGCATACACCCCGATGAACAGTTGGGTGTTGCCCGTGCGCGACAGTCGCACCTGGATATCCATGGACGTGCCGTCGTCCAGCGTCTCAACGTGAGACATGTGGTGAAGCGTTGGATCTGCCCATTTCGAGAAAACATCACCGCGTATCCGCATGCCGACCTCCTACGACTTTAGTCTTGTTTGTGGGGTGCTCTCACCATAGCGCAGCGAAGCAGCTGAGCTGTTACCGGCGAGCGGATTATCAATCGGTAATGTGACGGGATATGACGTGTGATGCCGATCTGACACGGATGGCTCAGCAAACCTCGGGTTGGCCGACTATCTTGAAAGCCTTTAAAAGATTGCTTCGTAGGGCCGATTTGCACCATTTGGCCATGTTTATGAGGGCTCCGTATGAGCGGAGACGAGTCATATCGAGCGCCATCTGCCGGCCACGTTTCCTCATGACCACGCTTCGAACTGAGCCATTTACCAAAGCGGTAGGCAACAGCACTTCGCCCCCTACGCCTGCTCGACCGTGCACCGAGATTTGCCGGGTACGTAGTGCTAGCTCGGTACACTCCATTACCCTTAGAACGAGGCTTCGGTCTTTCGCAGAACCCCTCTCCTCTTTAGCTAGCAGGCAAGCCGCCGCAAGCACTTCGGCGATCAACTGCTCAGCTTGATCTCTGTTCTGATTAGGCATGACATCCTCTTCCGTGAGGCGAAGCCAGTTGACTGCTTCGCCGAGACAAATGGCAGATCCGTAAGCGTGCACCCTGTCCCGCGTCTTCGTCGCCTTCGTGGATGAGTGGGTCA
Source organism: Pantoea sp. Tr-811 (assembly GCF_011752535.1). Taxonomy (NCBI): domain Bacteria; kingdom Pseudomonadati; phylum Pseudomonadota; class Gammaproteobacteria; order Enterobacterales; family Erwiniaceae; genus Pantoea; species Pantoea sp. Tr-811. The sequence continues at coordinate 38,721 of NZ_VWXJ01000015.1, read as the reverse complement.
ATTCTTACCATACCACTCCATCGGTCGTCGCCGACAAGCTCACCCAGGCAATCCTAAACATTCCGGACACCCACACCCATCGGTCGGGAGGTTGCCTATGCGTAACACAATGCCATGGCATTGTAGTTGCTTAGCTTGCTAAACTATCTATCTGTTTAGTACTGCAGCGTAAAATGGCACGGCGAAGCGATTCTCGTGCATAAGCCGCATGTTCACCCTTCAAACGATTTCCTTATGCATTTCCTCTCATGACTGAGATCCTGAAAAAAACCGCTGGCCTCATCTACAACATTCGCTATGTCGTACCTGCCCTGGCACTCACGATTTATGTGATTGCTGGCCTCGCGTATTTCTTCGCTTTCAAGTACTGGCCCAGCCTTTCAGCGGACACCCAGTCAGCGATCCTGGAAAACCTGTCTTGGGCGATGAATGCCACGTTCTAACCCGCTCGATCCTCAGCGAGTGGAGCCGTAAGTTGGCTATCAGCAGCTACTGAACACCGCTGCGATTGTCCCCAATGCTTGAGCAGCCGCGCAGCCTCCGTATCATCCTCCTTTAGGTCACTCATCTAGATCGGCATGCGCTTCGCTGCCATTCAAGCGGCCTCGTCGAGCTCCGACGTGCAGGTAGTGAGAACTGGTGGTTTTCTCCTATCTCAGCGCGTACCCAATCGATGCTTGGTATACGCCGTGCGCAGGCAGCGCTGCATTTGGCTGGAATCGTGTCCAACCGGCATGAGTGACCACAAACGGTCGACGGACGAGGCGCCGGTATCTCGCAGTAATGAAGCTGAAATCATGCGGGACAGCGTTGGTCGTGTGGGGCGCTGGTGACATTCAGTACCCGGCGCCAGCCATCAGCCCCACTCTGGAGGCAGTCCAAGGCTCTCGACGTGCGGCAAAAACGCACCAGGAGTACAAATGTACCCTGGAAGAATGATGATGACTTCTGTACATTCGAACAGTGCTTTCGCTGATATGTTGCCCAGGCTGGTGGTGGGCCGGATGCTGCATTTCTTCGCGTCGAGTGTGGCGGATCGAGATCCCAAAGCAGAGTGCGGAGCGCCCACCCACCGCGATGGGCCTAAGAATCATGCCTGATGATCGTCTTGATCCGAGGAAAGCCTTATGGCTCTGAAGTCTTCATTTGCTGTCGTGTTGCGAGCGCTACGCAACAAAAGGAACATATCGCAGCGAGAATTTGCTGATACAACCAGCAGGACATATTTGTCGAAGCTCGAAGGTGCAAAATCCAGCGTTACCTTGGACAAACTGCAGCAACTGAGTGAGCGGCTTGAGCTCTCTCCGCTAGCATTGCTGACATTGACGGTGAGTGAAGAAACGGGTGAGCCAGCCTTAAAGCTTGTTGCCGAGCTAGGGGCCGAGCTACGCGAACTGGCGCGGGATGGAGGTTTGCCGGGCCTCAATGTATTGAAGCCCGCTGAGGGTGATACGATCGCTACGCCCAATAGGCCACGCGGCTCAGCTCAACCACGCCGCCACCCGCCAGCAGGACAAACTGAATTGCCCCTCTGAACGGACACGTGGCCGTACTCAGGTCATATCCGATCATGGATGGCGTTCCGGCTGCGACGATGTTTCAGTCGTTGCTGTGCGCCATGAGCTGCTCTAGCCCAACACCCTCCTGAGGTAGCCACAGTCCATCACTCCACAGCCCATTGATCTTCGTGGCGAGATGAGGCAACCATGCAGCTGCCAGATTCTCATACCCTGTCGGCAGGATGACCGCGTCCCGCCGGCGCCCCATGTCCAACAGCATTTCGTAAAAAAACAGGCTCGGTGTGAGCTGAGTTTCGTGGAGCTTGTTGAACTTGAGTGGGATGCTGAGGCCTTCGGGATCCACATCGCCGAAATATTCGGCTTGCAGAGCCTCACGCTCACGCATGACCTCTTTGAGTGCCAAGCCCGACGCGCAGATGGTGTTGCCGGATCCGTAGACGATGGCGCTGTAACGCTTGGCGTGCTCATTCCACTCCCCGATGCTCCAAAACGTATGGTGGTTCTCAACGACCAGGACTGGGAGCCCAACAGCATCGGCTGGGCGATAAGCCAATGGATGCTCGACACGCATCGCCCCGATGACGCTCAACGGCATTCGCCCGCTGAACAGCGCCCCGTTGCGGACTCTGTTATCCAGAAATTTTTCATCACCGAAAATCTCCAGGGAGCGCTCACGCAACGGGACTTGCATAAAAATGCCGCGGCGCTGGATCAACCACTCGTTGATCGTGAAGGCAATCGCGCGATCGCCAAGCGATAGGCTCGGCCAGAAGCCGATCTCAGGTAGCCAGGATAGACTCGCGTAGTTGGGTCTATCACTCTGCACGGCCTCTCGAATCAAAATGATGGACTTGGGCATGGGAGGATTACCCAACTTTTCGAAGCCTAGCGGCCCTGGAAGCTGAAGCCTGCCCTCCCCCTCACCCTGCTGCAATGCCCTGAGAAGCTGATGATCCCTGTCCGGCGTTGAAACCTGCTCGGGGAATGTGTCCAGCCATAAGGTACGCAACGCGGACAACACGATGCGCTTCCCTGTTTGTTGAACGAGTCTGTCCAGGAAGATCTCGTTCATAACTATCCTGCGAACGTGGCCTTGGCCATCTCGATATGCGTCCGGTTGGTCTTGCTATTCACCCCGGCTTTGCGCAGGCGGATGATGCGCCGGAAACCTTCAAGAATGTTGGCGTCGGCGTTGGCAGTGAAGCAGATCAGCTGAATGCCCAGGCTAGCGGCGAGGATCCGTTGCGCGTCGATAAGCGCTCGGGTCTGTACGTTTGCAAAGGGATTATCAAGGAGCAGCGGGCCGCCGCCACCCCGCTTGGCCTGAGTCTGAGTGTTCACCCGCATATGGCTGACCAGCATGTAGAGGAAGGTTGCGATCACTGTGCCCTGCCCACCTGATTTCTTCATGTCGTTAACGGATTGGTACTGGAACGCCGCGTTCTGCTCCATCTTCAACATCTGTAGGCCGAACGACCGGTGACTTGTGAAGCTCAGCAGGCATTGAGTGATGATGTCAGCACCCGTCCTGGGTACAACGCCGCTCTCGATTTGACTGTTGAGGTAGTGGCGAATCTCGATCTTGCGCTGGTCTGGCGTCTTGCCCGTCAGGTTGGCCGCCATCCTCAGTATGGGCTTGCCACTGACATACGGGGTACCGAGTGGCATGCTGATGCCCACGGCGTGTTTGACCAGCGAGCTGGCGGATGTTGCCTGGTTGTAGACTTCCGTGACGCAACTCTCAAAATCGGGCGTCATCTTGTCCAACTGATCGGTGACCGAAGCCACCCGATCATCAACCATCTCAACCAGGCGCTGGTGATCCAAGCAAGCTTTCTCAAAGTCGTCCTGGCTGATGTACGCGGAAACCTCACCCTCTACAACTATAAAATCGACATTCGTCGCGACCTTGAGCAGGTCACGATGCGCTTTGTCCGTCTTGGAGCGGAGCACGCTCACTGATTCGCCCCGCCGCCGCCAGGTGGACAGTAGATCAGCGACGCGGTCACCCACCTCGTCGCCAAGGTCGATCAGTTTTGGCACTAGGTTGTTCGCAGTGAATGACGAAGTCAGCAGCTTGATGTGGGTTTCCAAGGTCGCCTTCTGCTTTATGTCGTCCGCGACATCGGCCCGTTTTTGGGTAACCTGACGATTGATCGACTCCGTCTCTTCAGTCTTCGCCTGTGAGCGCGATAGCTCCCGCGCTGCCAGCGCTGGCAACTCATCGTCTTCAAGCGCCAGCATCTCAGGGGTAGGTTGAACCAACGGATGCTCATCCCGGAAAGTTTGCAGTTGGGCGCTCGCGACACCGAGAGAGTGGGCTGCGTGATCTTTCTCATCCGCTGTTTGAGCATTCAACCGTTTCTGGCTTTCTATCTCCTCCTCGATGTCAGTTGAGACAAGCGCGTCGACAAGGGTAACGTCGAGACGACCGAAATCGCTTTGATACTGCTCTGTCAATCGCGCGACCTGTCGACGCTGCATTTCAAGCTGAGCACCGATCACACCAAGCTTGTCTTTCTCTTGCGTGGTGAGCATTGCAAACGCGTGTGCGTACAGATCGCGCAATGCCTTGAGGTCGTAGCCCTTCTCAAGTACTTCGGCACTGGCATCGTGCGCGGTGTCGTAGCGTGAAACCTGTTCGAATTCGTTTTGAAGAAGATCGACAGCCCTTATGCAGCTGCTCTGTTCTGTTCGGATGCTGTCGAGGCGGTCTTTCCCTGCGCCTTCGTCAGTTTTCATCTGAAGCAAAGATGCCTCGACCTGGCCCAACTCACGACTGATCTCGGCAAGCTCCTTACGACCCGAATCAATCCTGGGCTCCCAGTTTGCGGCGTAATCCGACAGCCGCTGCAAGCCATCCCCCAGCGTGCTTATTTCACCAGGAAGCGTTTCGATCGGGCCGTTGAGCTCCTCAATCTCCCTGTCAATACGTCGCGCGATCTGACTGTGTTCGGCATGCTTCGCTTCAGCCGATTCTGCATCTCTCTCCAGCTGCTCCAAGGCATCGACGGTTTGCTGGATAGATTCGCGGGAGTACTCACGCTGGAAGGCCTGTAGGCCTGCCAGGGACGCCTGTGCCTTCATCTCACGCTCGGCAAATGCATCGTACTCTGCCTCGACTGCGCGGATCAGGTTCTCGCATTCAGCTAGCACCTCTTGCGCGGCAGCTTTGTTGAAGACGGCGTCCTTCTCCGGCCCAAATACATAGCGATCGTCCGCTGTAGGTTCAATGTCCAGGCTAGCTATGGCCAATGTTACGGGAAGCGACAATGACAGCTGCATCGAACGAGCAGCGCGGACTGCCTTGGGCCACTCGTCCTTCGCGACGTTGACGCCCAAAAAACGCCCTGGATCTGATAGGACGAGCGCTCGCGCATCAGGCGCATCGGGTCGCAGATCTGCCACGTAGGTATTGGCCGCTCTTGCAGAGCGGATTCCTGCCCCATGAAGCGCGCGTACGACCAGATCGACGTCATGGCTTTGCCCTGCCAGGCCCGATTGCTCAATTGAAAGTTGCTGTTCTTCGAGCTGCTTCAGCCGAATCGTACAGTCTGACATTTGCGTACGAGTCGACTCGATAAAATGCTGTACCTGCGTCACCAGCGCTGTGGAGTGTGGGTCGCACAGACCCTCCACCAAGGCCGCTAGGGTAGGATCGTTCTGAAGCGCTTCAACACGATGATCATAGTTGCGCAGCCACTGATTCAGCGGCACCTGTTCCGCACGGGCTTGAGTCAGCTGTTGCTTCGCATCGGCAGCAACAGTTTGAGCCTGGGCTAACGCTGCTTTTTTCGTTGCGCGCTGTTCCTTCAGATCGTCAAGCCGAGCTTCAAGCTCTGCGATCGACCTGTTCAACCGCTCGATGGCGGCTGCGACGTCAATGTCTGTCGGCAGCAACCACCCGCCCGCGACCAGCCCTTCTTGGAACTGGATGGCGCTCTTGATGCTCTCTTCAATTGCTCCTTTGCTGCCTTTAAGCGTTGCTATCCGATCATTGGCCCCCTGGCGCTGCTGGGCAATCCTATCCAGCGCGGCAATGCCCTCACGCGCTTGCCCGACCAGGTCATCGGCTTTGGCCCGGTGCTTAGCAATATGCTGGCCAATGACATAGCGAAGCATGGCGCCCATGCGATCAGCGTCATCTTCAAACGGTTTCAACTCCGCTTTCAGGGCTTGCGCCTGTTGCATGAGCTCCTGGATGAGCTTTTCGACACTTGCGATCTCACGTTTGATCAGCGCTCCGTTCAAACACTCAAGCCTTGCCTGCCCTGCTTGCAATGCCTTCTGGAGGTGCCGTGATTTTTCCTTTGCGGCCTCATCCGCACGGGACAACTTGAGGCCAACAACCGCATGGTGATTGTGCCGGGATGCCGCCGCCTCTTCGGCAGCAAGGTCAGCCATTTGCTGAAGTTGACTGATGGCGGTGTTTGCATTGGCGAGGCGCACGTCCAGGCCATTCACCTGGTCGCGCATTGTGAACGTGGTATCTGCTGCCTGCTGCTCGACCTCCAGCAATGCTGCCTTGGCGCCGAGAAGCTCAGCGGCGCCTTCGGAGAACGGCTTCATCCACTGCTGCAGCAACTTCAGCTGGTGAAGCCTGGCTTCATGCTTGGGCTTTGCCTTCAAACGATCCATGGTCTGCGCGACCATATCCCGCAATGCATCTGTATGTTCCTGGTTCATCGACAGGTGTAGGAGCTTGGTAACCAGATCGCTTTCCGAACTGAACGACAGAAAACCTTCTTCACTGCCGCCCTCGCGGCTATTGAAGGACAGCTGCATCTTCAGCAGCTCCACGTCGATCAACCGACGCTGCTCCAAGTGCGTGACCCAATCGCCCTGGTTGATGGTCATATGGAAGTCACCCTGGCTTTGCACCCGAGCGGTTTGATGCCCCCAATTCAGAAACTCTTGCAGCGACTGAACCGGTGCCATCGATATCCCCGGTACCGGAAGGTGTTCCCATGCCAGCGCCGGACTGGACTCGAACGCGAAAAAGCGACGATCAACCTCTGATGCCCGGTCTGCGGACTCCTTGAGCTGCACAGCCTGACCGATGACGAGGCGGTAACTCTGGCCGTTCGGACTGCGCGAGGGCATGATCCACTCGATGACCATGAACGATGGCCTGATATCGCGGGCGAAGTAATCCCTGAACGCGTGGGAGCTGGATTGCAGGTGCTGCAGCCAACGATCTTGCTTTGGCTCAAAGCAGCTGAAGATGTAGGACAGCAGAGACGTCTTGCCTCCCGCGTTCTCCAAGTTCATGCAGCTATCGATGGCCTCGCCTGTGACAGGCTCGCACAGGTCAAAAGTCATCTCCTCATACCAACTGGTGGGCGATCCAAACCGGTCAACGTAGATTCTGGAAATGCGCATGGTTCACCCCTGATTGGCTTCAACAACTGCCGATTCGGCAGTCACTCGGTAAAGGTTGGGGAGCGTCAACTCGCGCAACTGGATGCGCAGTTGATGGGTCGGGGTGAGCACGGTCTTGTCACCTATCTCTTCACGCCCCTCTTTTCTCACCAATCCGTAGGTCAGCATGCGCATCAGACAGACCTTCACGATCCCGTGCACCGAGCTCATGGAAGCTCGCGACGCATCCGGCATCACCTCCTGCAGATCCAGCAACAGGCTCCACCCAGGACGGAGCTCTTCGGCTGGATAGCTGTCTCCTTCCGCGGCCACACGCAACTGGTTAGCGATGCCGACCACCTTTTCTCTGATGTCGATGAGGCTGCTGGGGAACGGGGTGCGCCCTTCATCCTCCAGATGATCTGTGGTTGGATAGAACACGGTGCCGATAGCCATGTGTACCAGCACCATGGCCACTTTTTCACGTTCGCTCAGGTTAAGGCGCAAGTCGCCGATCTTGATTGAAAAGCGGCTTTTCTTGCCGCTGGGCGCGATGACTAGACCTCGTTCGCTGACGTCGAGGATGGCCAGCTCCATACCAGCTGCGATTCCGTTGACCACTTCTGAAAAGGCGCTGTCAGCACGGTACCTGGCAAGCAGATGTCGGTACTCGACATCAGAGCCCGGGCTTGCGTAAGCCCCCATGGCCTTGTAAAGCAGCGCTGCGGCGTCCCGGCTTTCACTGTTGCTCATCCTGCCCCTCCTCTGTGCTCACGTAGCGCAGGTTGTCCCCTGAAACGACCGATGTCTCAAACTCTCCATCCACCACTGCATGAAGATGGGGGTATCGCGATTCGCTGTCGGCGTACGCCCTGAACAGCTCGTAGGCAATGGCTTTGCGTTCCAGAAAGGTCAGCCCTTCTGCCTGCGCCAGCTGAATCAGTCGATCGATTGTCCACTCGCTACCGGAGTGCATCTTTGCGTCCAGCCAGTCGAGAATCTTCCCAATCAGCTCATCCGGGAAAGGATTCGGAATCTCAGGAAACTCTTCGATTTCTCCACCGTCATCGTCGTCACTGTCGAACTCGTAGCTGCCTCGGCGCTCAAGCAGCAGCTCAAACAAACTCGACAGGTCAAACACCTTGGGAGGTACCGCGGGGTAAAAGCTCAGCAAGAGCTCCTCTGCGTGGCTAGCAATTTCGCCGGCTGGTTTCTGCATGAGTTTGGGGAACAGTTCGTGATCGAGGTCGGGAAGACCTGTACGTCGGCGTGCGCGGAAGCCTGCAGCCTGCCCTTTCAGGAAATCATCACCCGCAGCCCCGATATCAGTCAGTAGTCGCATCCGCTGCAGGTTCGCACTCTGAAGCTGGCGCAGAAGCCGCTGCAGGGATGCGACGGCACTCTCGTTATCCAGGCTCCGGATCTTCACTGACAGTGACTCCATCATCGCGTGGTCGACGGTCTGGCGCTCCTCCACGTGGCGGCGCGCATCGCTCAGTTGCGGGTAGATGTCGTCACGCCAGTTGACCGTCCCCGGCGATCGTGCCGCACGCCGAATCAGGTCGCGAATCTTCTGCCTGTGCTCAATGGACAACAGGCGAGCGCGGTTGGCCAGTTCCAGTGCCTGCTCAAAGCGTCCGTTTTCGATGAGGTGAACCAGCATCTTCTCGATGAGGATCTGATAATCCTCAACCTCAAGGTCAAGCATGCCCATCAACACGACATATCCAGCTTCCGTGGGCGTAAATCGGAAAATATCCTCGTGATCTGGCTCATAGCGAATGAGCTTGAATTTGATGTAGCGGGTCTCACCGGAGGGGGCGTGGAAAAATGCCTCTTCAAACGAGGCGTACTTGTTCGGCGCATTGCTGAGCGCGTCGATCACAATCCCAGCAACCCGCAGCCGATTCGCATCAGTCAGTCCTTCCCGCATCGACGCTACCAACGCCATGACGTGTTCTTGGACATCGGTGCGCGTATACCCTTGGTTGATCGCGGCACCTTCCATCATGAAAAACAGCGCAGCAAGACAGAGGTAATTGGTGTCGAGCCCTTCAAGGAGGGACACGTTATCCTCGGTCGAATGTGCCATCTTGTTGAGGTCGAGCCGCAAGATAGGCTTAAGGAGCAGCAGATTGCGCTGGTGGGCCGTCAGGTCGACCAGGTCAATGCTCCTCGCACTCGGAGGCTCTGACATGCTTATAAAATCGTTCATAATCAGCTCACAGAGCCCTTGCCGAGCTGTTGATCCCAGTCGATCTAAAACCGACTCATTTTGAGGTGGTCTGCAGGATAGTAGTTCTATACCCCTAAAGCGCAACCTAAAAACGAAAAGAATTTAATGACCAACGAAACCTCGGATCACTCACAAGCGCAGCATGAGCGTCTCGCCTATATCGAGCTCAACCTGTGGTTTTTGGGGGAGGTGCGGCGCCAAGCGCTCGTGCGTCGATTCCAGATCAAAGCCGCGTCGGCAACCCGGGATCTTGCGCTCTATGCGAGCCTCAACCCGAACAACCTGAACTACGACGTCAGCGCTAAGACGTTCTACATCGGCCCAGCCTTCGAGCCCATGTACAGCTTCAGCTCCGAGCGCGTGATTGCCTGGCTGACGCAAGGATTCGCTGACGGTTTTCCAGGCGTGTGGTCAGCCGGTGTGCCGGCGCTGCAGCCTGCACGGCTGGGTAATCCGAATCTCCAAACGCTTGGCCTTGTTACCCGAGCTGTTTTTCAGCGCCAGCCGCTGCGAATTCGTTATGAGTCCTTGAACGCGACCAGTGAGCGCGTGATCGTGCCCCATGTGCTCGTGGATAATGGCCTGCGCTGGCACGTCCGAGGTTTTGATCGCAAATCGGGTGAGTTCAGGGACTTTGTGATTACACGGATTCTTGAACCGCAGCTGCTTGATGAGGCCGTGGATCACGCGATTGAGGGGAGACAGGCCGATAGCCAATGGAACCAGCAGGTGACTCTGGAGTTGGTGCACCATCCTGACCAGCCTCGTCCAGAGGTAACGCATTTGGACTATGGCATGGAGGATGGGCTGATGAAGATGACTATTCAGGCCCTGACTGCAGGTTATACCCTGCGACAATGGAGTGTGGACTGCTCTCCTGATCATCGGCTTCGGGGCCCGGAGTACAGGCTGTGGCTACGCAATCATGAGGTACTTGCTGGCGTCAGCAATGCCCTACTCGCTCCTGGATTTTCAGCAGATCTTAGCGATTGAGAATTGGGTGATCAGGATCTGGTGGCAGCGATGCGTATCACTGCAGGGTTGGTGACGGAAGGCCCATAGCCCTTAGCTGGAAGTCTGAGACAGTCTTGAAGAGAAACTCCGCCTGCGCCTTGAGACGTTCGACTTCCTCGGCAGGAAGTCCCGCCATTCTGCCTTCATGGTATCGCCGAAGAGCTTCTGCAGCCTGTCGCGAGAGCGGTTGGCTGTCTTCGTAAATTTTCAGGAAATCTCGTCCCATGCTTTGGCTCCGCAGACTGAGAAATAGTGCATCTTTAGACTCGCCAGCAGCGCTCGCATCGCAGAACCAGTGGTGACACCAACTGGATGCCTGGACTACGGCGCCTTGCAGACACGTTCGGTATAGCCGACTCAAGATCACTTAACAGATGGGCGTGAAGGAGATCATTCTCCGGCATCCGGAAGAAACCGTGCAGCGTTTTACGCCTCGCTGCGTCATGATGAACGCACTCCCGCCATGCACCGGCTTGACTGGCCAACCGTCTGAGTCATTCGGAACGCGCAGCGTCTCAGCACAGGATGAATCTGATGATGCAGGCCTCGCTCATGGCCCCAGCCAATGCTATGAAAATGCCCCGGCATACCTCGCTGACGGGGCTTGCGAGCAAGTGGTTTTGAACGCCTATTTCGCAGCGTAGACCTTGCACGTCCCTTTCTCGACCAGTAGCGCAGATAACGGAGAGGCAGAAAGCCGTTTGGCCATATCGTCGATTTGAATGTTGCTTCCTGGTGCCGACCTTACAGCCTGAATTTCGACCTTCAGCGCTTCGTCCATGGGCTCATTTGCCAGGGCGTTGTCGACTGTGCCGTTCAATCCAGGAACAGCTTTGTTGCAGACCTTCTCCATAGCGAGAAAGGTCACCGCTGTCTTGTAGTTCTCGCTGTCAGCGTTGGCCACAGCCGTACCGGCCATCACTAGTGTTGCAAGGCAGAGGGAAGCACCAGTCACTCGTCGTAGGGGCATAGAAAGATCCTTTTCATCGATAGAGGGCCGAATCTCAAGCTGAGTGCCCGCGTCGGCATCGAACTCGGACAGTGAAAGCGAACGAAAGTTGAAGGGCGGTCTAAAAATTACGCGTCCACCGGGTGACCGTGCTCACGCCTGTGAACCGGCGGGCGTGAGGTCTAAGCGATGCGATTCCGCTCCTGATTGAAGACGACTACACCGCCCGGGGTGTGAGTGCGCAGCAGTTAAGATGGGTTTTGCACTTCTGAGATGAACCCTGGTGACACTTGCGCTGGCCGCTGAGGCCCCTCTCGATGAACCTCAGGATCATCTTGACGACAGATGAAGAAAGGTCAGGGGGCTCGGCTTTGGTGATCGAAAGCATCTACAACAAGCTTTGCCCTGCAGATTAGAAAAAATGGCAAAGGTGATACGGAGAGACCCCCGGCAGGTCTGTTCAGTACGCGGGGGAGCCGCTTTAAATCGCGCGCTGGGGCTCATCGATCAGATTGCCCATCAGCGTTATCGGCCAACTCAATGATGAAATGCAGTGGGCTAAACCACTGTTCGAAGAGGGAATGCGCACTCCGCCCACCCCAGTGATCCACAGCTCGTTCCAGCCTATCCTTGTCCAGGTGGATACCTTTTTTCATCCAAAATTGCAAAAGCTCTGTGGCTGTTCTCGCCGTTTTCTCACTGTCGGAACATAAACACGTCAGCGTCACGTTCATCATCTCAGGAGACGGCATAACACTTTTTTGTTTGAACATCACAAAGACCGCGCTCACATCCCCGGAGCAGTTTAGACGCAGCCGGCGCGAGGCTGAGTCGATCAACGCCTCCCTGTGGTTCAGCTCAATCAGGTACAGCAAATAATGCATTGAAGCGCCGGTCGACTCACTCAACAATGCTTCAAGCTCCGCAAGGGCCATAGGAAAGGGCTCGCAGATGCATGCTGCTAACTTTGAGAGCCATGCTGAGGGATGAAGGATCGCTCGCTTTATTGCCGGCAGTTCCGGCGGGGCAACGACATTGGCGGCCCAGCAAATCTCCTGGATGTCCACGTGCGTGATGATCTCGAAAAAGGAGTGAGCTACCTCCCCATTCAACCTGAGGAGATTGCAGCACTCATCCTGCAGCGCTTCAAGATCGAGCGGAAGCAGCGAGGCCACATACCGCAATGCACTGCGAGCAGCTACTTCCTCGAAATGGCTGCTCCATAGGATGTTTCCTAGGGGCGCATCCATGTACCCAGAAGCTCTCAAGAGACCCGTAATCTGCGGAAATGCGAGCTTGCGTGGGGCGTCGAATGAGCAGGCAGGATCCTCGGGTACAAATGCTCTCGCAACAGCCAGAATCCCACCCATGCTGACTTCGTTGAGGCCTGGCACGCCGTATCTCACATTTGGCGCTGCGGTTTTTTTGTCCGCTTGATCAAACGCCGTTGTTAGGCGCTCAAGGCCTCGCGCTTCAAGATGCTCATTGACCTGCAGAATAAATCCGAGACTACTGAACACGCTGTTGCGCAGGTCATGCTCAGCAAAAGCCCACGCCAGATGGTCTGGTTGAGCCTTGAGAACACACATGGCGAGTCGCTGCAAAAGTACGAGATCACTTCGCTCCTCCCTGTCTTCCCCGAACACTCGCATTTGCGCAGGAGCAACACCCTGGGCCAGTTGATTGAGCGCGGCAGCCAAATCGTCCCGGTTTACACATGCCTGAGCCTCGGCCACGAGCGTCCATGCCAGCAGTCTGATAGCGGAATCGCCGGATGATAAGCGACGGACAGCCTCGGCCTTCACAAAGTTCGCAGCTTGCTCGCCGATACCGCACAACGCTAAGGCGATCGCAAACCTGTCTTTTGATGTGTCATCGATCGATTCGAAAGCCTTTTGGATGAGTTTCATCAACCGTTCTGTTGAGACCACGCGCTCTGGTTTGGCGAGCAGTTCAAGTGCAAGTAGGAGCTGACCGTCTTCACCGCAAGCATGCCGATGCAGGTAAAGGTCGAGCAGTTTGTCGGTCAGTCCGAGAGCCACACCAAAGTTCACCACCTCCGCTAGATCGCCACGATCCACCGCCCTTTCGACAACAGCCAGGGGCTGACTGCTGAGGTAGCGTGCAGCGACAAACTCACAAAAGGTTTTATGGATGAACGTTACCAGCCGAGTGCCATCGTAATGGAGTGTTTCGATCAGCCCCAGCCGCTCCCAGTGCTCCAGCGAGCCTCTCACGTGGCCTTTGCATAGTACTAACGGCTTCTCAATCAGAGGCGCCAGCTCCAGTGCTACACTATTCACCAATTGATCCAGGGGCTGCAGCGGATCTTGGAAAAGCAACCATCCTGTTAAGTCAAGGACAACGATCGCGATATCAGTCAACTCTGCAGCGTTAAACGCCCCTGGTTTGACCTTATTCTCTTCGAACAGTTTGATCAGTTCAGCGTACAGCTTCACCCGCGTACTTGGCAGTGCACGGCCCCGCTGAATCAGAACGGCAGACATTCCTAGCAACTGAGGACTGATTGCAAAACCACGGGTTGGTGCACCACGCCCGCCAAAACCTTCGAACAACGTAGGAAGGTGTTGCTGATCAGGTGCGATTACGCTGAGCAATCGCCTGAGGCTTCTTACCCCATCCTCTGGGGGTAACAAGTTGTAGTGCTGCCAGTCAAGCAAAGCGTTAGAGGTGTAGCCAATCGGCCTGGTTGTTACCACGATCCTGGCATTAGGGTGCCCCTGTGAAAAGCAGCGGATTTCCTCAGCAATGGCTGCGTGATCCTGCCCACACTCATCAAGGGCATCCAAAAGCACCACCCAATGAAATTGCTTGTCATGGATGATTTCTGAGGCGGAAACCCCCGAGCCATCAAAGGATTTGGTGAAGAGCCTATCGCTAAACGTCCTACCCTCTCTCATGCCTGCCGCGATCCATGCCAGCGAAGCGCTCAGTACTGTGAAACCGTCTAAGGCATACTGATGGGCCAGCTCTCTGAGCATGGTGGACTTGCCAAGCCCCGGGCCTGCAACCACCACCGCGAGTTTTTTGAAGCGAGCCGTCCAGATCGAATCGAAAACGTTGCTCCCGAAAGGCCTAGAAGGAATTGATTGATACCGCTCCAATGCTGCCAGCGCATCGGCTGCTTCCTCGACTTCAAATGGCCGGTGCTCCAACTGCATGGGGAGCAAGTGCTCAATGGACAGCCTCTGAGTGACGCCAATAATGACGTAATCATTGTGAGTGCTACACACCCATTTTGCGTGTCGATTCAGCAACGCTGCAGGGCTTCCATCGTTTCTAAGCTGGATCCCCTTGCTCCTCAGTAGAAGCACCAGGTCTCGCAACGCCCACCGCCCCCGGTTCTCGATAAGGCGCAGTGCACGATAGCCCAGGATGTCGAATGCGGATGAAGCCCCCGCTTCATCCTCACAAACCTCTCGAAGAACGCTCATCGCAACATTAACGTCACGGTTGTTTGCAATCAGCGTTTCGACTTCCCGGATTCGCAGAGACGAGCATATGCCTATGGCTGGGGTGCCTTGTTTGTCTAAGCGAGAAAGCAGATCAGCCCCGATAACAGATAGGCGATCTGTACGGCCTTGACCAATGCGCTCGATATCGTCTGCAAGATTTTTTCTAATCGTAGCGCTGGTGTCCGAAGCAACCACCAGGATCCCGTAGGCAATTTGATTTTCGTGAATCGCTTTGGCAAGCCTCAAGAGCGGCGCCCACAATTTATCTCCCCGCTCCAGGCCTTTTTTGGCCTGCACTTCGATCGAGCTGCCATCTAACAGCTCGATGCGCAGATCATCACCTGGGCCCTCGCTTTCAGCCCAAACAGCAACTGGTCGGTCATCGCAAATGCCCTCCAACCATCCAAGCGGTTTGCCGCCAAGGACATGCGCTGCAACAATAGCAGTAAGCTGAGCCTGAAAATTTGCCCCTCCTCCGAATGCTGCTCCACCCCCTGCTTTCTTGCTTCGTACATCTAGCTGGGAGGTGATGTTCCCCGGTTCCGTCATTGTCTATCCGCTCGATCTGGCATCAGCACTGCATGTTCAGATTCTACTGGAAAGTACCGTGCCAAAGTCAGGATCCCCCCTCGAAGCCGTAGATTTGGACGTCGAGCCGGGCGCATCAGTTAAAGCAGCCACGATCACTGTTCTCGAACGGGACTCCCTGGCTCACCTCACAACTCGCGATTAGGCCTGAAGCAGCCGCTGAACAAAGCGCGGGGATGAGAGCCGACTAACGATCCACAAGGTGCCGTACGGATCCATCAGATGCAGTAACTGGAATCAATTCACAGATACGAGAATGATCTATCACCACTCTTGATCTAGAGGCCTTTTGCCACCAAATCTCCCGAGCCCAATCCAGGGCATCGTTGAGCAAGAGATCATGACAGAATTGACCCGGCAAGACCTGCAGTATGAATATGACTGGAAAGCCAGTAATGGCGATAATCCCAAGTTGATCCATGATGACGGGCATCATCTCAGCCGCAAGGAAGGGTACGAGATGCTTCGTTTTCTGAACAACCTAGGCATAGCCGCCGATGGGTCAGAAATTCTCTACGGGAGCGGTAATCCGCTCAAGAAGGAAGCCCGTCTGCGCATCGAGCGATTGGTAAAGGACGACCTGAAATCGACCTCTCCTGGCCGCGGCACCGTCGTTAAATGGATCAATGCCAACTGGAACACTTTGGTCAAAGAGTTTGCTCCTCTTAAACCCAAGGCCAAGTAAAGATGACCTAAGCCGGTGCTGATGAGGCACCGGCTTTTCCTGTGACAACGTACGGAAACTACCCGTCTGGTTTCGCAACCTGCCGCCCCCGAGATGCCCGTCACAACCGCTGGCGACTGTTCTACAACCAATTCATGGCCCCGCAGTCGCGTGGACGCCGAGATCATCATGCAGTTCTCAAACCTCTTCAGAGTCCGGCCATGCCGGTGGGGGGTTGCTGCCCGCGCCAGATGCTGCAGTGACACCCTTACGAATCAACTATTTTCAGGAGCTCACGCTTGAACGATGACTACCTCTTCAGCCAAGAGGATCTGGTGAACAACCCGACCGCCAGGGTGCCCATCTGCTTGGTACTCGACGTGAGCGGATCGATGGCTGGATCTCCGATTGAGGAGCTCCAGGAAGGCGTTCACATTTTTCACGACGCTATCCGCGAAGATGAGGTGGCGCGCTATGCGGCAGAAATCAGCATTGTGACCTTTGGACGTGACGCAAAGCGGATTGTGGACTTCATGCCAGTTGAGCGCCAAGACATCCCGGTGTTGGTCGCCGGTGGTACGACCCCGATGGGTCGCGGCGTGAACCTGGCACTGGATCTACTCGATGCGCGGAAAAGCGATTACCGACGCGCAGGGGTCGATTGCTATCAGCCTTGGATGGTAGTGATGACAGACGGTGAGCCAACAGACGATATCAGCCACGCCAGCGAACGCATCCGCGAACTCTATGCAAACAGAGAATTGACGGTTTTCCGATCGCCATTGGCCCCGGAGCCAATCTCGATACGCTGGCATTACTCTCGCCTGGCCGCCCTCCTCTGCGCCTGAAAGGTCTGAACTTCAAGGAGTTCTTCCTCTGGCTCAGCCGCAGTGTTTCGCGCGTGTCCCTATCCAAACCGGGCGACTCGATCATCCTGAATAATGCAGAGCTCGACGCCTGGTGCAGAACGTAACGCGTGACGCAAAGGGATCACATAGTCTTACAGGCTGTTTGCAGCCAGATCCCCAGGCGATCGCATCGGGTCACGAGCACT
Organism: Pantoea sp. Tr-811; assembly: GCF_011752535.1. Classification (NCBI taxonomy): domain Bacteria; kingdom Pseudomonadati; phylum Pseudomonadota; class Gammaproteobacteria; order Enterobacterales; family Erwiniaceae; genus Pantoea; species Pantoea sp. Tr-811. Next base: position 21,859 of record NZ_VWXJ01000015.1, on the reverse strand, counting down.
TCGTACCAACACCATGACGCGACCATCACTGAGCGTAACGTAAATGATGGTTACGCCAGTACACGGATGGGGCTATCTTTGGTTACGGCCTATATGCAAGGATGCCCCCTCTCGGTGATGGAACACAACGGAGTGCGTCATGGAAAAGGCTACAAGACCCGCCAGCCTGGCAGACATCAATGCCATTTTTTACATCAGAACCAACGTTCAGGAAAATCACTTATCCCATTATCAATTAGCGGAGATGGGCATTACCCCCGAAGCTATACGACAGGCCATTTCAGCTTCTCCATGCGCTTGGATAGCCGAAGTCGATGGCACTCCCGTAGGTTTTTCCATGGCTGATGCTGAAGATGGCTGTGTTTTCGCAGCTTTCGTTCTGCCTCAGTTTGAGGGCCTTGGATTGGGGCGCCGCCTGATGAATGAGGCAGAGGCGTTCCTATCTAAAACCCACCAGACGATATGGCTCGAAACCGCTGAAGGAAGTCGCGCGAGTGGTTTTTATCGAAATCTCGGCTGGCGGGTCGTGGATAACTTGTCATCAGGTGATGTTCGCTTTGAAAAACACCTGAAATAACTCCCAATGATTCATCGCCCAGTTTGCTGAGTTGATATCCGTATAATTGCGGCTGTCTTAATCTTTACTTGGCATGCGCTCTGTAAAAATCCCATTCGTCAGCAACTGTCCCGCCTGGGAGGCGGGGGAAGGATCTGGCGGCTGCGAACACTTGGCGCGCACAATGGCACATTGGAATCACTGCCGTGGTTTGCTTTACAATTCCTTCTACACATTTTGACATCGGCAGGTGCCGGTACGTGGATAAGGAGATTCTGGTGCATTCGAAAACCCGCCGCTGTTTTGCATTGAGCGCCATTGCCGCTGCATCCCTCAGCCTTTCGGGGTGTTTCACCGAGGAGGTCGACAATCGTCAAACCCACGAAATTCAGGGTTTGATTTACAAAATTCACGCTGACGAGCCCTTCACAGGCAGGATCGTGAACTATCCCGTTTCGGTACTCGGGTTGTTCAGCGTTGGCTCCTGTGCAGTCGACATCAAAAAGGGGTTGCCAGATGGTGAGATGCGCTGCTCCGACAACGCAGGTCAGCTACTGGGCGTGATCCATTTTAAAGCTGGTAAGCGCGATGGTGAAGAAGAGAAATACGATGCCAAGACCGGCAACCAAATTGCGGAGGGGAACTGGAAACAAGGGCTTATGGACGGCCTGCAGGAGCAGTTTAATCCTGAAAACAGTGAGCGCATTGCCCAAGTGAACTACATCGCCGGCAACAAGGTCGGGAGTGAACGCGCCTGGGACAGCCAAGGGAAAACCCTCATTGCTGATCTCGAGTGGGAGGATGGCAAGCAGACAGGATTCGACAATCGCGGGCCTGATCACCACTCGTACTTGGCAGGAAAGTACCACGGCATCCAGAAAACACTCGGCCTTGATGGCAACCGATTCTACATTTCGGGAGAACAAAATTACGATAATGGCCAGCTCCACGGCACGCAGAAACGAATCAATGCCCGGGGCAATGTGACGGAGCTAAGTGAGTTCGAGCAGGGCGTGCTGCGCTCGCGCACCGTGGATGAGTACAGCTACGATGGCCAGCACGTTCACCACGTCAGTCGACTTGCAATCAAAGCGGACGTGAATCAGTACATCGCCAGCGATCTTAGCAATGATGGCCTGGAGCAGTATTGGGACAACGAGGGGAATCTGCTCAGCGAGCTTCAATGGAACAAAGGACGTTTGATCAACGCGACCGCGTACACTTGGGTGAACGGCAAACAGGTGAACCAGTATCAAGGTGTAGCCCGCGGTGGGGAGGATCATCAAGACGAGGTCGTGAAGCATGGCCAAGAGCGGATTTATGATCGGAATGGTGAGCTCCAGGCTGTAGTGCAGTGGAACTCAGGCGAGGTCGTCAACACCCTAGTCAATCTGCCAGCTGATCGCCGCAGTCAGCATCCTGGAAAGATGGCAATGCTTGATCGAATGGGCGGTTGGGGAAACCCGGTGGAGGAAATTGCCGATTTCGAGCGCCCTAGCCGCTTCGAGGGTGGTGGTTATGCGATCAACGATGTAACCATCGTCGATATTCCTGCTCCAGGCCAAACGGTACCGGAGGCGCCGTCCCCTGCTCCGCTGCTAACGAGCGCTCCAGCAAACGACCTGGACAACTGCGTTCAGCGCAGAGTCGACGCCGTTCATGCAGAAAATCCTGATGCCTTGATCAGGGCGGACATGCTTGAGGAGTTTGAGCAAGACTGTCAGTAAGGCTATCCGAGCTGCTTTCTGGAGTTCGAATGGGGCATCTGAATGATGCCCCGACCGACGTTAAACGACAGCAATCGCCCATCGAGTTCAGATCACCGTGCGGGGAGTACGCAGACGCGCATTGCCTCAGCCGACCTCCTCCGGCTCGAAGGCGAGCGGCGAAACCACCCGCTCCATTCAGGTTCGTACTCAATTACGGGGGTTGCCCTGTTGCTTGCTCCTGACGAAACCGCTGCGTGAGGCCTTCACCGGAAAGAGCACATTTGTATCCCTTGTGGTATTTAGCAGCCGGCATTTCGCTTGAAGACATCCTGCGCAGAATTGATAATCTCGCCCCCACCGACTCACGCAAGGATCTGCCGTGAAGAAGCTCTACCTAGCCCTCCCCCTATCTGCACTTCTGTTGCAAGGTTGCGGTGTGACCATGGCCCGCTACGAACCCAGTTACCAGAACGTTCAGCAGCTAAAACAGAATGCTCCCATGCAGTCGTTACGTGACGCGCAGGTTAAGGCTGATTCTGGACAAGACTCGCTGATGGTTCGCTTAAATCCGATTTCCTCGCCCGAAGGTAGCGTTCCACTGCACATTCAGGCGGCGATCAACGAGGAACTGCGTCATGCCGGGTTGCTTGATCCGCAGGCTGACCGTCAGCTGCAAATTCAGGTGATCAAAAGCCGGCTCAATACTGGCGTGGCCAACGGTCATGGCGAGCTGGCCGCACGCTTCACCGTACGCAAAGGTGACCAGGTACTGTACGAGACGACCAAGGACGTTGAGCGGGACTGGGACAGTAGCTTTTTCGGGCCCATTGCCATTCCTGCGGCAGCGAACAACTACAACCCTATGCTACAGCAGCTACTCAAAAGCCTGTACAGCGACCCTCAGTTCGTCCAAGCCTTGAAGTGATCAGAAAAAAGAGCCGCGATTGCGGCTCTTTGCTTGTTGATCAGATGCGCGGTACACGCAAATCAACAGCGGAATATTTCGTGCGGTTGGCATCCACCCAGTTCTTCAGCAGCGCATTGACTTGCCGGCTGAAGGTATCGGTTACAGCGGCTTTAGGCGTGTTGCCCACCAGCGGCAGGAACCATATTCCCATCCAGGTGTTTACTGCGTCGTGATTGCTGGTCTTGCCCAAGGACTGGCCACGCTCGTCCAGGGTCTCCAAGCTCATGGTGTATTGATCGGTAGCGAGTGCGGGAATGATCGTAAATGTCAGACCGCTTAGGAAAGCCAGTGCCATCTGTCCACCACCGGGTGCATGGTTGTAGACCTTCAGCCGGAGGCTGTAATCGCCTGGTTGTTTCTCGAACTCGTCAAAGGTGACGCGCCCGAACAGACCAGATTCGTTGAATGCACGCTTGAGCTCAGGCTTAAGCATGTCACGCGCCTGTGGCATTTCGTTGGCCTTGGAGCTGCTGGGGTCGCCCTGCAGGAAATCGAAGTCCACGTAGACGTTCGGCTTGTTCGAGTAGCTAGCCATCGATGGCAGATCCACTGGTGCCACTTCATCCTTAGTGAAGCTTGCACATCCACCTAGGCTCAACGCCAAAAGTAGGCCTAGGGCTTTTCCAAACTGCATGTCGACTTCCTTGCTTGATTACGGAGATGTCCTTCTCATGGAAGGCGCGGCTGATTCTAGTGCGAACCGTCCACCATCAAAAGACCATGGCCTAGGAAATAGGGAATAACGCCGCGTGCTTGAGCAAGCCTGACCCAACGCCCGACACTCTCCCACTCCCCACCCCGGGGCTATCAGTGACGGGGCCTTGCTGGATGTGCAGGTAAGGCTATCTCGGTGCGGGGCCACTCAGCTATTTCTTAGGGCCTAGGAGCCGTCAGGGCTTGTTGGCCTGCACAGCCTCATGCCTTCAGCTGATCACCGACCTAGATGACGGGATAAAAAACGCTTCGGACATCACTCAAGCCGAACGGAGCCCGCCCACCGTGCCGATAGCGTTGATGTCGGCATACACAGCTTGGAGTCGCGAGTGAATGGTACCTAGCCAATCGACACAACGACCACCGGATCTCCGACCATTGGCCGCACTGTTTCGCCCTGAAGCTAATAGACCGAGGTTTACCCGAAGGCCAACGATCGGAGCCTCATTCTCCTGAGCCTCCACATTTCAGTGATCGATTGATGCATATCAGGTTGAGCTTGAAGCACCTCGGTGGAGGCCTCGATGTTCGTGATATCATATCGCCACATGCGCATCTGGTTTTTGCATAGCACCCAGAGATGTGCCGAACTATTCTGACCTCGTAATAGAAATTGATCTTGAAGATGAAACAGCCATCCCCGATAGACCTGATCACAGTACGGTTTGCACATCAGTCGTTCGAAGAAAACGATACAGAGCATGCAGATATTTACATCATAGCCAAAACCAAATACGTAAGAGAAAAAAATCTTAAAATGGGCTGCGCTATCGCCTTCAAAATAGGCGACGGTGAATACGAAATACTCGACGGCTTTTGCGCAGTGCCAGATACCCAAAACCTAGCATTCTTCGTGAGCACCTCACTGGGCGGTGAAGGATCAATTGATGCACGCTCAATAAAAGTCCCATTCAGAACATTGCTCAGCGATAGCAAGTCTTACAACATCCTGTACAACCGATTCGGCGCAAAACGTGCAAAGGAGCTATTGACAGCCGCTCAAGACATTGCTGTCAGTTCTACATTTTTCATACCCTGGCAAGGCTTCACATCTTCCTCTGAATTCTCTCTGGGCTTCATCAGATCGAGCGAAGCTTATTTTGCCTATCGCCGCGCCAAGAGGATTATCCAGGGACTAAGCATCAGGGCAGCAGACGCACGGCAGACTTTTAGTGCCGAACTGAAAGGCAAAGGGCCAAAAGTGACCTTCGACTTTCTTTTCGACCAATCAAATTTCTTCCGGGGACGGATCTCTGTCATCATCGGCCAAAACGGATCAGGAAAAACGGCTTCGCTGGCGAAGCTTGCACGTGGTCTAGCGGATACCAAAAGCCAGAACGTAGCAATCACCAATCGCCCAGACCTCAATCAGGTTCTAGCCTTCATCCACACGTCATCCCGCCGCCAGTTCACTCCCGCCTCTGAGGAAGGCATGGGACGGGCCCGGATCTTCACGTTCAACCCCGCTACGCCTAAAAAGTACGACTCGGTACCCACGACCCAGCTACTGGTGGATATCGCGAGAAGCGTAGACCCTATGTACCGATCACTGGACATTCTTAGAGAAGTAATTAACTACGAGTTCCCGAGTCTCCAGCTCTACATTCCAGTCAAGCGCTCTGATACTGACCAAGCAACCCCCCAAGCACGTGACGGCTATGTCAATCTTGAACATTGGATGGAAGGGGGAGAGTTCAGTCAGCTTGAACAGGTCGCGCAGGTTGATCATTCCCGCTTCATTAAATTTGTCGACGGGCAGAACAACGAACGCACATTAAGTTTGGGGCAGCAGTCCTTCCTAAACTTTTGCTTGATAGCGCTATCAAACGCAGGCCCATCGTCCGCATTCATTATCGACGAGCCTGAAAATTTCTTGCACCCGAATCTCATCTCAAGATTCATGCGTACCCTTAATAAAATCCTGGAAGCGACAAAATCGATCGCCATCATTGCAACTCACTCTCCATTTGTAGTTCGTGAAGTCCAGAGCGCTCAAGTTCATGTAATGTGGGAATCTGAGGGCGCGATAAATGTGAGCCACCCTCGCCTGCAAACTTTGGGCGCCAACGTAGCCTCCATTTCTGATGAGGTGTTTGGCGATGACCTTCCCCAACACCTATACGAAGAGCTCGTCACCCACGCAAAGAATCAGAGCAGCTCCTTCACAGAGGCCTTGAAGAAGTATTCAGGAGAGTTGAGCACGGAGGCTCTGATGTTGCTCCACAAGAAAATGGAAGGCGACAATGCGTAAAATCGCCCCACCCATTGTCAATGACATCGAGAATCTAGAGCTCCTCGAAGCCTCCAAGTCCGATAACGCACAGGCCATTGTTGCGCACATGCCAGCGATGAGAGAGCGGTTTTCGGAGTACGATCGAGGCTGCGGTAATCCTTGGGTCGTGGATGTGGATCTGCAATTCGAGGGTACGAAAGCCCATTTGCAACACCTCTACGCAAGCCCACCCGTGGCCTTGGGCTTTATTGCTCAACTGAGAACCTCGCTGGCCGGCGCCTGCCCGGTCTGCGGAGGAAGAGGCATCGCCACGCTCGATCACTACTTACCCAAGAGCTTCTACGCTGAGTTCTCTTTCTACTCAAAAAATTTGGTGCCTGCGTGCTACAACTGCAACACAAAGAGAGGCAACCTCACGAAAGGCGACCTCGACGGCGAAAGGCCCGTACACCCCTATTTTGACGTCTTCGCTGAGCGCAGAATCATGCTCATAGAGATATCACCTCCTTGGGAAGCGCCTGAAGTCAATGCAATCCCTTTCGATGTAACCGGACCGGAGCTGGTAACGGCCAGGTGGCATATCGACAACATCATTGTGCCGGCAGGCTTCGACCGAGAAATCCGTCACCTGTGGGCCGCCATCCTCCTCAAGCCGAACACATATTTCCAAGATACAACCGACATCAATGCCATGATCAGAGACTTGCAGCGCTGGCAAGAAATCGAGGAAGCATCAGACTCCTCGCTCAATGGGTGGCGATCATGTTTCATACACGGCCTAAGCAGAAATCAAGCTGCGCTTCGGTACATCGCTGAACGACCCATCGTAATCCCGCCTACCTGACCTCTGAATCGCAGCGGGAGCATCTCCCGCTGCGTACAAGTACGTCCCTTGCTCGGCAATGCTGGTTTTGACGCTCACGAGGGTTTCGGTGAGTCACAGTAGCGCTCCCCCACAACCAACCGGTCTGCAATGCTCTCTCATTGCGCCGTCGAATGCCTCAAAAATGACAGGAGGTCGAGGTTATCAAAGTGGTGTTGGGGGCTGGGTCGAAGGACTCTCCTCGATAAATAAACCTGGAGACAGCCAACAAATCGGCCATATTTTGTGATGCGCTTCACACTTCTGCATATTTCCCGAATGTCAACCCTATAAAAGCAAAAAATAAAACGGAGTTGTTATATTTGAGGGACAAAGAAAAAGCGGGATCTCCTTCCCATCCACTTTCTCGGTTTTTTCTCCGATCTATGCCACACGCTTTTCGGCTTATCAGCTCTGCATCGATACCCGGTTTAAGCCTTATGGAGAACACGCCTCGTGTGGGTATGGGGGAAGTCGCCCTTCTTCAGCCGCAAGGCTGCTGCTTTTCATCTTGGTTTCAAACAACGGGAGCGAAGCGAAAAAAAGGAGTGGTCTAATTGCACTCAGTCAAAATTTCCGGTTGATGACAGACAACAAAAGGACGGCCATTCGCCCTTTCGTTAAAGCTTCGCTCTTCAGATAAATCACTGGTGAGCAGCAATGAATTTTAATGCGTTGGTCTTGAGGTTCGCCTGGCCTCAGACTCCTACATCATGAGCTAACAGATCCTCTGCAAGCGCTTCTGACCCTTGGCCGTTCGCGAGGATCTGCCGTTGTAGCCTTCGCAGAAGGTAGCCCAGCAACCTCTGACGCAGCTCCAGATGCCAGCCATGGTCGTGGTACCATACGTGTTTCCTAGGCTTCTCCAGCAGCGCCTCACGCAATGCCGTATAGGCACCCTTTCCAACACAGTCCGGCGTAACTCTCACCAGGTCATCCATACCCGACCTGCGGACGTAGCTGTCTAGCCAGGTACTCAGTGTCGGCGTCAGAGATTCCATCTCGCCAGCAGTTCGCCAGACCTCCTGATCAACCGATTGCATCCGGACGCCCTCTCTTGACACACGTACCTTGACTGACAGCCCTACGGGGCAATTGGCCACCAATATACCCGCAACTCATCACCTCATCATGCTTGCTAGAGAATGCGGTGGTCGGGTGCCAGCAGTTGACCGAGGCTATAGGGAAGCCGCAGGTCGCCGGGAGAGGAGGCAAATGGGGAGCGCGTTGTACCCCGTAGGCGATGAGTCGCGAGCGATTACAGCAGCCCACCTACCAGGATCACTCATCGTCGCTAGCCACTGCGACGATCACTTCATTCAGGATCCCAATGCGGGTCTTGCCTTCAGCGTGGTGAGGCTGCCTTCAAGAGAGGACTCAGCCTACATGATCACGCAGGGCATTGATGGCTGGCAGACTGACGTATTTCCGGCCACCAGGGCCGGCCAGGATGTAAGTGGTGTCATCCGCTCGAAAGAGCCAACCGTAGGATTCAGACTCGTACCCCGAGATGAGGCCCTTTGTAACTCCCATGTTTGTAGAACTGTGATGCACAACACTGTGAGCATAGAGAACCGTTGCCCGCAGCCCCTCACGCTCTAGCTGGGACTGTTCAGCCTCGGGTAGCAGGACATCAAGCAAAAGCCAATGCCTCACGACACAGAAATCCTGCCTGGCGTACTCCTCTGCAGCAACGCGCACAAGATTTTCATCACTAAGCCCTGATCCACCCAGGCTTTGCGCTGGCCCATACAAAATATCTGAGATCAGATGTTCGTCCACTTGCTTGCCCCACTCGACTAACGTTGCTGCACAGCATAGCGCTGGCGTGAAAATGTCACGTTTCAGCTGACCCTTCACAGGAACAGCCCTTCAATCCGAATCCATCCGCGGCGTGCTGCAGTGATTCCCTTAGAGATAACCCGTCAGCTCGCTTCCGGAGAAGGCCTTTGCGAATGTAATCCATGTACGCGTACATACCGACCGTATCCACGTCAGCCCAGGTATCGAACCGCCGAAGTTTCTGATGACACGTTACGAGCTTCGCGGCGTGCCTTCGCGCTTCGAGGTAACCCGGCTGGCCAAGCACCTCTAGCGGGCTGATCGATACCCTCCCCTCGTGAACCTCCAGGGTTTTAAGTGCCTTGATTGAATCCGTTATCTCTTGCTCTGCTTCGCTCAAGCGTGACTGCCGCCAAAAAATCCACATGCGCCACCTCCAGGCTATTGCAATGAGTACAGCGGGCCAATCTCACCGTTTTCGTGATACCAGTGCGCGACGACAAACAGCCCACCAGTTTCAGCCTGTACCACCAGATAGCCCTTGCGGTGAAAGCGGTTTACGATTGGCGGACTACGCATGGGGAGTCCTTCTGGAAAGGTATGCCTGTGATCGCAGAAAATCAGACCGGTCATGCGCGGAGGCCGCTCCAGCGCACAAGCCAGAAAGCCGACAATGTCCTCTGATGGAATCGCCTCTCTGGCTCTCTGGATAACCTTGGGTAGCCGATAGAACTGACAGGCATCCAGTGAGGCACCAAAGGTCTTGATCATGTAGTCCGCGTACCCTGGAGCGCGTGTACCTCCACCGCCATCTTTCATCAGATTTCGACAACCAAGGCCGGATCGAATCCGCACTTCTCTCCAGGGTAACCCCTGGGGTTCGAGACGATTCGGCACTTGCCCACGACCGTATCGATCCGACGATGCGTATGACCGAAAACCCAAAGGTCTGCCAGCTCTACCTGCTCGCCCCACTCGTTGGTATATGCCGCCGTCAGGTGGCTATCAAGCTTGTCACCCGCGACCTTGCTGATCGGGCAGTGATGAGTGATGACCACTGTTTTTCCTGGGAAGGGCTTTTTCAACTCTTGCTCAAGCCACTCGCGCGCAACAAGGTTACGTAGGACGAGATCACCCGGGTTCAAACGACGATAGCTGTCGCCTGCGCGGATCGCTCTGAAGTCATTCATCCACTCCAGCGCCATGCGCTTAGCGGCGACCACGTCACCCGTGCTGGAAAAATCAGTCCATGCCGTCGTTCCCAGGAACCGCGTGTTGTTCAATACGAAAACTTCGTTCTCAAGCACATGTACATACTGAGCCTGGATTGCCTTCATTTTTCTGAGCGTACTTTCTACATGGCCGCCGTAAAATTCGTGGTTACCGGCAATGTAGAGCACCGGGCATTCAAATGACTCATCTGCCCACTGTACACCCCTCTTTCTGGCAATATCCCCAGCCAAGATAACGACATCGGCATCGCATGGCGGCGGCATGAAAGGGGCGAACTCAAGATGTAAGTCAGAGAAAATACGTAGCTTCATCATCTGGTTCCACGCACTAGCTGAACGATTTTGAGCAAGGTTCGAGTCCTCACCTGCTACAGCGACGGCCTCGAATCCACGCTCCTGTACCCGCCCGAGCGAGCAAATTTACAAATGCCCTCGATTTAGATCTAAATTGATCTGCATCCGGAGCAGCGATGAAAGCGCTTCCGCACCCAACTCTTCACCCGGCTCGCAAATCGACATCCTGCGACCCGTAATTCCGGGTGGAAAGACTATACAATGTAGAACCGGAATACTCAACATGGCTACATGCTTGGCTTTGGGCGCTGATAACGCATGAGTCTCAAGCTGGCACTGGCAGCCGTTTTACGAGCGCTTCGAGCGGCTAAGGGGTTGAAGCAGGAGGAATTGGCGGATGCCGTGAGTGCTGACTATCTCAGCACGCTGGAAAAAGGGGCCGCCACTCCCACCCTGGACAAGCTTCATGCTCTCAGCCGGGCGCTGGGCGTCAGTCCGACAGCCCTCCTGGCACTGACACAAAGCATGGAAGCTAACGAACCGCCGTCGGCGATTCTCGAGCGGGCCCATCAGGAAATCCTCGAGCTTCAGCAGCTTGGTCTTGCTGACCTTTTGCAGCAGCAGGTAGTGGCTGGCGAGCTGATCAAGCGGCCTCCCGGCAAGCGGTTTGATGAAGCCAAACTCAAGAACGTGTTGACGTGCAAGGCCGAGGGCCTGACTCAAACCCAAACAGCGAAAAGACTGGGCCTGAGCACCTCAACGGTTCACGACCTTTGGCGGCGAACGCCTGATGGGGATTAGCTACCTCTCTTGAGATCAGGACGGCAAACTCCGACACCAGCACTTTTCTCGAGACAAAAAAAGGCCCGCGATGGGGGAAGCGGGCCGGATGAAATCTGCTAGGAGCTCTGTGACCCTACGCCACCCGATGTGAAAATCGCGTGATGATCACCTCAGCAACAACGATCAACCCCTGCTTCTTATGGAACAGTGGCGCTACTGAGGTCAGACATTGAAGCCGCTTGCAGCGAGCTGGCCTCGTAGATAACTGTCTTTAAGCACCCTGGGAAACCCGACAATCAGTTTCCACATCACGTACACGAACACGATTGGCACAACGATACCGAAGTACCCCCCGAACAAAAGACCTACCAAGCTAAGCGGCACGAACAGCAGGGCCAGAACGCCTCCGCTGATCCGCATTTTTCTGATCCAACTGTTGAACCCGTCGGCTTCGTAGAGCTTCTCACCTGCCTCGGTTTTGATGGCGTACAGGATGAACCCTAGCCGCCCAAGCTTCACAAAGTGAAATTCACCCGCCAAACCAGGCTTAAGGTAGGAAGCGATGTAATGCCCTACCCCTACTTTTTTCATCATTCGAACGGCGCCACCCGGCTCTTTAAAGCGCAGGTAGGTGTACTCACTGCCCTCGGGTAAATTGTTGTGAGGGCCAACGACCTCAAGCACGCCTTTCATGACACTCGCGTCCGACATAATCACCTCTCCTTTCGTGCTCGCGAACCCTCGGCTGCGAGCTGACCTGTCCATGCGGACTACGCTTCACCTTGGTAAAAACGCCCAGTGAATTCAGCAAACCTACCCCTACCTCAAACGGGCGATGGGCATTCAGGTCTGCTCTGGTTGTGTCGCGATATCAATCTGACATCCCGATAGAGGCACTATATTGCATAGTGTGAGACTGATCAACGTGGCTTCATCCTCGCATTTGCGAGGTAAGAACAATGGCGTTGATGCCCGCGCTGGCAGCCTTGGTTCGCGGGATCAGGCACGCTAAAGCGTTCACGCAAGAACAGATGTCCGGTAGCGTAGAAGCGCGCCATTTGCACAATATTGAGAACGCGCGCTCCAGCATCACCCTCGACAAGCTTGAAGCAGTAGCGCTAAGGCTCGAAATCGACCCTGCCGCGCTGGTTGTGCTGGCGTCTGCGCTCACTAGCGGGCTGACTGATGATCAAATGCTTGACCACCTGCGCACTGAGTTCAAGAAGCTGGATGCTCTAGGGCCAAGGGAAAATCTCACGAAGCACTTTGAACAGGGGAAGGTCACCCGGGTGAAACCAGGTCGTCAGATCGACCCTGACAAGCTTGAGGCTATCCGCCAGGCCAAGGCAGCCGGTGAGACGCAGAAATCAGTCAGCTTAAGACTTGGCGTACCCAAATCGACGGTTGGCCGGCTCTGGCATTCACTCGAAGATTGATATCCCCTTCTCACCACATTTCGAAGCCACCGGAACCTAAAGCGGGTTCTGCCTGGCTCGCACCGTGGAGCAAACGCCCTTAAGAGAATGGATGATGGAAAGCGCTGAGTTTACTTACCAATTAGCCTAGCGGCGTTGAGCAGCCTCGCTCGCGCAATCAACATGGTCAGATTCGCGAGAAACGCAGCGACGCCGGTAAACCGCCCAAGCAGTCCCTTGCCGGCGGGCACCGTAAATCCCAGCTGTCACCAGTTCCTACCTCTCTGCTACACCCCTTTTAATGATCGCCCTACAAATTTGAAGACGAGCTTTGGCACTCAACTCTCATCATTGGTCTCACGTCCGAGGAGCTCGCGCAGGCTCTGAACAATCATCCATGATTGCGAAGTGAGCGCCACGACGATCGCGCAGCCGGCAGCGTGACTGCTCCGCTCCACCGCGAGGCTCTGTATTACGCGTATCAAACGCCACAAATCGTTTGTGGCCTGGAGCGAACACCGCGGCAAGAATCCCCAAGTACCAAGCGCTTGGCAAGGCCGTTTCCAATGACTTTGCGAGGAATGGTCTTCTTCGGATGAGTGCTCCTATCAGCATTCGGATGGAACAACCGTACTTCCATGGCGGATGACGCACTGCCCCCCCAAAAAGCTGGGGCTCAGAGTACACAGCTCCCGCATTGAGGTTGCGGCCACTACTATCTCGTGACTGCACGAATCAAGTCCAGGGTTGCCATTATCGGAAAACGCGTAAGCGCCGCACTATGAAGGTGGGACAATTATTATCATTCAGACGCGGCCATTGATTTGAGCATGAGCTGATCGTCCGATGCGTCGGATCGAGAGTTAAGGCCTAGGAGATCGATCGTTGTGCAGTGTTGAACCGCGCGACGGCTGAAGAGGCGATGGCCAAAACGCGCGCTCTACTAAGTTCGTGTACATTAGCCCGCCCGCCGTAAGCTTGAACTGGAAAATCATAAAAAAACGTTAGGAAAGAATCAGCAAATACCCGAACTTCCTCCTCCGCGTATGTGCTGGCATGATACGCGTAATTCTGCTGTAGTGAAAGATTGTAGCGATTATGGATAAAATGAAAACGCGATCTCAAACCGAATGCTTCCCCTGGGTTCGACAAGCGCCAACTCGAATTAGGTTGGCCAGCCATTCCGGTAGGCTTTCCGCACCACAGTTCGTAGTAAAGGATGGACTGGGTTGCGAAGGAAAAGACACAACGCATCCAAATCATGGAAAATTGCGCAGGGTAAAAATCAGTCCTGTTAAAGTACTGGTCATCAAGATGTACACCGAGCGGCATATCGAGCGCTATTAAGAATCCATAATTAATCATCTGACCATCCCGATTTTATTTTTCTGCCCTGGATGAAGCCTGCGACGAACTCAACTGCTGATGGGATTCCGAGATCCCCAACGTAGCGCTTCAACTGACCTGCAACAACTGAAGACTGAGAGGGACTGAAGACGTTGGAGAACCTTCCCACATCCCTGACGTCTTTGAGACGGAGTCGTGATATCGGGCTCAAGGCTAGGTATTGCTCTAGGGCTGCAATTTGATCGGAGCGGTACACTGACATAACATACCCTAACATAATCATCGCAGCCCTTCGCTGTAGAACATTTGCCGTAATAGCTCCCATGTGAAACCGATACCGAAATGGTCTACTATCTCCAGAATAATGTGGCAAACCCTGAAACTGATAAATAAGCCCGTACCGCGCGTACAGGAAAATTTCCAGCAATAGCTTACAAAACGCCCAGCGTGCACGAGCATCTCGGGAGCCCGAACCCAGAGCCTCATGTTCTGCGCAATGAAGATACGTCTGAGCATGTGCAGCTAGTCCCAGCACCTCATCCGGATGCTGGAAAGCACCATGTAAACTTGCCTTAAGGCGAGCACCCTGTGCATGGTAGTACTTGAATAACTCGATAGCGCCATCGAGCTTATAGCCATACTCACCAGCGCTATCATACATGGGGAATTGATGGAGGGTGCAGACTGTATAGCATGTACGACTCCAATCCTTCAGCAGTGCCGGATGCGCATACCCATCTATATGAGAACAAAAACACTCATAACAAAACGACCGGCGATAGAAACGTGGGATGCGCCACTCGCCATTCGCTGCAAACATACTTGAAAACATCAGACTCGACACATTTAGACGCTGACAGCACTCAAGGACGAATGGATCACTCGAATCAAAGTCGAAGTCACCAATATGCACGTGTGATGACCGCAAGAAGCACTCAGAAACCTGATCCAATGAAAAGCATGTGCCAGGATCAAAAATCGACTGCCGATAGAGCCATGAAGCGAATGTTTCGCCTGGAACCAAATTAAACCTGGAAGACATGCTTCACCTCCAAAGTAGGCATACCTCTACCTAAGCTCATAAAATGGAAATGTGAGGTAACTAACAGTCAGATCCAAGTTTCCCCCAGTCAATGCTAGCAAATCGATAGCGTAGCGCGCGTCAAGTTGATCCACTGAAACCCGAGGATTATCCGCATTTTCAACCAAATCACGGACAAAGGCCATGTACTCCTTTAAATCGGAAAAAGGTTGAAGCTGAATTATTTCACGAGCATGTGAAGTTTGGATTTCCGACTGCCATTCTGAGATGTGAGGAAAAGCTTCAGAGACAATAAAATCTACCTCAGGAAGCATGGCCATGACGTGATTGAACTCTGACATGAGCCTCTGATAAGGTTTATCTTGACCCTCATGAAAAAAATGCGCATCTTCCAAGAGCACTACTCGAATTCGGCGAAGGCGAATAAAATCCACTAAAAACGGTGGCGCCAGGTGCAAATATGACTTCACCTCCGGCCTCAACCCTAGCGCTTGGTAGAAAAGCTCGTGGAATATACATGTGGATGATAAGTAATCAGGCGCGACAATCAAAGAACGACAATTCAAGCGTTGGACGATTGAGTTCACGCAGGTTGTTAAGCCCCCTCCGCCGTAGGCTCGAATGATTTTAAAATGCGAAACGCGAGCCCCGTTGGGGCTCGCGTCTTGCTGGAGAGAACTCAAGACTGAGTCGCAGATTTCTCGCTGAGAAACAGTAAGTTTCATCTAGTGTACCTAGCGCGCTTGAGCAGTTCAGGCTTTTCCCCCTTTTGATGAACAGTCATAGCGTAGCCGTATAGGGAGACTATGTCCTCCATCCTATCAAACTGATCGGGAGTGATTTTTTCAGCACCAGTAGCGATAGCATCCATGGCAAAGGATTTGATGATCTTAACGACATTATCCATGATCCCATTGGACTTGGTGAAAATCAGCGTCCGCAGCTTAACATCTGCGAGATTCGATGGAAGCCGAAGTGGTAGATTGGCTACATAGGTACTGATAAAATTCACGAAGTCCTCCCCCATTTCCCAGAGTGGAAAAGTATAATCAACATATCGACGACCAATCGCCGGATCAATGCTCATAATGTCAAAGGCAGCGTCGTTACCAAGCGCGATCACGCACAGCTTAAGTTTTTTGGCAGAGAGGTTCTTCAGTAACGACAACATTGTTCTCTTCACTGAGTAAGCCTTCAACAACGCATCATTAAGCTCATCAAGGACAAGTGCTTTGATATTTCCAGCTCTCATTACTCGAGCAATTGCCTCAGTCAGGCTGGCTGCGGATCTGTTCCTTCTCAAAGGCAAACCAAATGCTACAAGAATCGCTTCATGGAGGGTATATCGATCAACACTCTCGGTTAGCTCCACGAAAATCATTTTTTCAGATGAAAAACTACTCATAACCTGAAGGCGCTCATAAACAGCTGTCTTTCCATCACCTCCTAATCCATGAGCAAACATACAAGAGACTTGGTGTTGACCATCGGTGTATAGTATATTTTTCAACCGCTCAAAAAATGGCTTGAGTCGCTCTGTTTCAATCCAAAAGTCATGCCTGCAAATATTGATACGATCCTGACTCGGCAGGTCAGCCAGATGGCGTTTGCTTTCTATGATATGTTCATACCTTTCCATCATTCGCCCTCAGATATCTAAAGGATCAATGAAGATTTTCGGGGTATACGCGACCTCCTCCGTAGGTGTACTATCTTTCTTAGGCTCACTGGGTTTCTGTAGTTGTTTATCCTTATGGCCCTCTTCATCCCTATCTAACACTAACAACACATTAGGAAATGACTCAACCACTTCACCTTCTATAAAGTCTCCCTGCAAGTCATTTTTAATCTTGGCAGTGCTGCGCTGCCATTTGGCTTTTGAGGCTTTGGCTTCAGCTGTAAGCTGATCTTGCCGCTCCATGGCCTGATGTGCGAACGGATCATCTATATCGCCGACCGAAGCATTTTTTATTACCGTGTTCATGCTTGCCAGTTTGGAATTGAAGGAATACGACTCCCAATTGTTTGACAAGTGTGGCTTTGTGTAGGTGGCCGGAACTTCCAAAAATTGATTGCCAAGCAAGCAGTAGACAGAGTTCAAGTCAACAGGGTTGTAGCGAATATCGACTTTCTCCCCTCTGTATAAATTCAAAGCATCGTGGTTAAACCTCCTAGCTGCGAAATTTACACCATAGTTATGGACATGGCAGTTATCTTTAGATGGCATGAAGTCGATCAGTAGCTCTCGCACCGCATCCCCCTCAACTACGCGAGATGGATCGATCATGCCTTTCCTCTCATAGTATTCCCAGGCTTGTCTAGGAGTGCATCCTAAAGACTGGTGGACGGTACCGTGATACCTAGTAACTTCTTCCATGAACCACTCGCAAAACGTTGGGAAGTCGTAGCAAGCATTTTTTTCACTATCGAATTTCTCACGCTCTAGAACGTTACTACCTGTCGTACCGGGCAGGAAGTGAACCGCGGTTGTCATAAATGTCCCGATCACCCGTTCAACAATACCACCGTACCACTTTTTATCTACGGGCCGATGATTCCAGGTCATTCCCCAGCGCGCACACTTCAGGATTAGCTGCTGACTTAGGAACTCCGCAGCATTGTCTGTATAAATTTCCCAAGGTATCCCAAAAAAAGGATATTCTTCTGGGCTCTTCGAGTAATACTCCATATGGGGGGTCTTACGGAGAACAGCAAATGCAAGAGCAGCTGACACTGTTCGAACATTGGGCCTGAACAACGACAAGTAAAAGCCCAGTATCACCCGAGTGAGTGCACAGATGATCATCGTTACCCAAGGGCGGCCAATAATGATATCCTTTCTGAACTCGTGAACCAGCAACAGGTCTACTTGAGTGTGATCCATCTGAACTTGGCGAAGGGCCAAGTCCATAATCTTTTTCTTTGGCTTTGGTTTGTAAATCTGATCAGCTTTTTCCTTCCCTAGCGTTCTGTAGTCCCTTTCCTTTTTAGGTTTCGCAAGCACGAAGGTTCTCACCATGTGCTTGGTCACCTTAACCTCACTCATTTTTTTGCAGAGCCTTTCAGCCTCCGCATAGACAGCAGCAATTGTGCCACCTAATTGATATTTGTCGTCATAGGCCAACTGCATCAACCCTTTCTGACCTGGAGTGCACCGGACAGAACCTTTCTTTGTTCCTCTTTTTTCCCGCAACAGGGCGGTGTAGTCAGTGGCCTGTTTGAATTGTTCAAGCAACTTATAAAACTGCGATTTCCCAAGCTCTAACTCCACCATCGCTTGCTTTCGCGTCACCATTCCTTTCGCAAACTGCTTAAGAATGTTAAATCTAAAGTCCGCAAGAAACTGCTCATAGTGATTAGCTGGAGGTTCTGGATTCGCGATTGGTTTGTCAAGCTCTTTACTAGGTGCTTCCTCCCATTGCAAGGGAATCCTCAAGGGCTCCGAAACTTGTGAAAGAATCTTATAGCACGCAACATCACCTTTAGTTGTTTTCATATACAATCCTTCGCGCCTCACTCGTCCTGAATGAAGAGCGCATTAACGGTTGCTACCGAGTTATTAAAGAGCGATATGCAGCCGATTAAAGCCGCAATAGAATCGTGAGGCAGATTGAAAAGCAATCAGGGGTGGTAGGGTGCCACCAAAGAAAATGTAGGTCGCCTAGAAAGGAAGTGCAACTACCCTGATGCTCAAGGGAGCAACTTCACACACGCCACTTTAACAGTATATTGATTAAATTCAGATAAATAAAAATAACACCAAATAATTTCAGTGCATTCAGCGCCCTTAAAAATCAGACACTTAAAAATGCCGCCAAACAATAAAAAAATATAAATATCAATATAAGTAAAACCTAAGGCGGAAGCTTTTACTACCGCCCGCTATATGGACAAAGCTCATTATTTAAAAATGTATTAAAAAATCTTCTTCGCATGCCGCATGACAAGATTTTGATAATAATTGGATTTTTTGCGTCTGGACGACCTATGGAAAAAATCGGAAGATTTCTCTTTTGATTGACCATTGAGTGGACGATTGCTTTTTTTGCCCATCAATAGACCGGACAATTTCTAAAAATTTTCCGATCTATGATTGTACGAGGCTGAAATAACCTTTGAGATCAACAAGCTACAGTCGTCCGGCTAACTATCAACGTTTACAGAAGCCAACCTGCGCTTAACGCCAATTTGTTGGACTCAAAGTAAACGTCCGGCGAACTCACCTTCCGAACTCCAGCATTTGGTGCACGACGAACTGGGAGTTGGGTCGAGATAGTCACCACCTCAACTCCTCTGCGTCGTGTCTTCAATCCGAATCAGCACCGGTTATAAGGATCAACAGCGGCTGAGCTCTTCAATGCTGGTAAGCCCCGACCAGTTCACCGTCGCGCATTTCGATGGTAAGGGTCACGTTCGCCTCTCGTTCAAGCAGCAAAGTACTCGCCCCTTGAATATCGGATTGAGCATCAGTCTTCAGTTTCGGCAACCTCTCCTCGTTCCATTGGCGTAACTTGATACGGTTGATCTGGATAGTGGACTGCCACTCCCAGACAGAGCTAAGTGTGTCGATCCGACCGTCCAAGGCAGTGTTGAATCTCTCCAACGGCCCCTGGTTTGAGAAGAATGCGTGCACTTCAGAGTTGAGATCCTCCTCGCGTTTCGTTAAGAGCGATGTCTGACCGGTAATTTGTCTGAGCAAACTACACGCGACCCATCGCGCGCTCATACATAGCTTCCATTCTTCCACCAAGCGTTCGGCAGCTCCCTGCTTAACGCCAAGCTTCGAGACCAGCCCAGACGAACCGTCAAACAACCCTGGACTATCAAATCCATCGACTTCCTTTTTTAGCGCCTCCAATGAAAGCACGAGATGATCATTGATACCGCCAAGCTCGCGCTCAATGAACTCCAGCTGGGCGCGGGCGGCATCATCCATTTCACCATGGTGAAGCATGACGGCAACCTGGCCGAGATACTTCAACGCCCCAGTAATCTCAGATCTGCGTTTATCCGAGAGGTAAGCGTTGATCGCATCGATACCAGCTTTGATGTCATCTAGCTTGGCGCTGATATCCGCCAAGTGTTTCTGCGCTACTACGACTGAGGCAATCTGGAATAGCGCAGCGGAGTTCACGAGGTTCTGAAGGCGTTCTGGTTCGAACAGAGTCGCGTGTTCGCGGATTCGTCCACCCTCAATGTTGAAGGCGCGAAACCCTTCACCGTTGGCGACCTTGGCCAGCGGGCCATTGATCACTACTTCCATCAGTCGAGTCTGTGCGACCTCGGAGGCCACGGCTGCGCTTGGGATGGCCTGCAGCAGAGGCGAAAGTCTGTCGATCCCTGAGGTCGTTCGGTCGACGGCAGTTGAGTTCTTTGGATACACACTCACCGGTTTGACCGTCACCAAAGGCTTATCGCCAGTGACTCCAATGATCAGAGTACCTGACAGTTCCCGACCCTTTGATTCGTTGAAGACGTCCATGCGAACTTCCCCTTAGTCAGCGCGCGTCAGCGGCGCCTCGATGCTTTTGGCGAATGTAGGCAATCTGAGCGACACATGGCAATGTCACTCTATAAGCCTCTTTTGCAGCCATGTGCACGCCGGCGGCGCTGGCAATGGCAATACCCACAACGCCCAGTAGAGCAGTTGCTGCCCTCCCACCAACTGCAACCGCCCCCGCATTGAATGCACCTTCAGCCAACAAAGGGGCCACTGCTGCGACTCCCATTACCCCTGCTCTCGCTGCACCGAGTCCACCAGAGCCGATCGCCGAAAGTACTGCCGCCAATCCGACGTCGATGACACCGTTGTCGGCATGAACCTTCCCCGCAAACTCAGCGCGTTCCTGTTCGGTCATTTTTTCCCAAAGCTTAGTGACTAGCTTTTGAAGAATCTTGAGTTCCAACACCTCTATGGCTTCTTTGCCCGTCACCTCGGCGTGCACGTATTTCGCAACGTCTCGCACGATTTCGGCGTAGGGAACACCAGTGCGACGCACAAGATTCGCGACACTGTTTCCTCCAAAGAGCTGGAGCTCCCGTATGAGCAGAAGCAAGGTATCGCGCGAATATTTGGCCTTCTGCTTTGCAGAAAGCAAAACCTGCTGAACGTCGGAGCTCATTGCCAATCGCCCGCTACCAAAATCTGTGAGGAAGTCGACCAAAGCCCCCACATCCAGGGCATCCGCCGCTGACAGCAGCGTCAGTAATTCTTTATCACCGTTGATGACGTCTTTTTCATACGACATTGCCGACCCCTTCTTAATACTCGTCCATTCTTGTGCCACCCCTCATCGACAACGTCAAGGCAGTACTGCGAGCAATCACCATAACGTGTCGCACGGGATGAGGTGCGGAAACACAGCCCACGATGGGCAGAAATCAGTTCGTTCAGTTTTCGATTTATCGACTCATAAAGCAATGTCAGGGGCGCCATAGCGGGCGTTGAGCTTGGACTGGGCATCGGCTTTCATGAGTGTGCTCCAAAAGGGCTGAAGGCTATCAAATTGATGCCCGCGCAACACGCTCAACACGCAAGGTTTCATTTAACATTCGGTCAGCCCAGGTCGGCCACGGACAGACCGACAACACCCAGATACAGGTACCGTCCTTTTGGAAGCAAAACCCCTGACAGCCCGCGAGGCTTATCAAATCCTACGGGACATCGCTCTCGGGGTTCGTAGCATGCGCCGACTAGGCCAGCAGTCGTGGGCTGAAATCTACTGCGGTTTGATGACGCTGGAGGCCGATGGCTGGGTGCTCACGTTCTATAACGACTGTGACACGCTCGACTATTGTAAGCGCTCCATGAACCCCACCTATCCAAAGATGGGCGAGCGCTTAGCTATGCAAATGAGGCGTGCAGTTCCACGGCAGCAAGGCTTCGTAATCATCCACTGAGCACGCCTGCGGCAGGCGTTCCA
>NZ_VWXJ01000014.1:0-186094 GCF_011752535.1 Pantoea sp. Tr-811 | reverse complement strand
GCACAGGTCGCGCCTGGTGCCCGACTGAGGTAGATCTGCACTTAGATCTGCTGAATTTACAGGGGGTCCCAGCTTCTTTCGCTACTCGACGTACTTACTGGCGTTTTCACACAGCCTGGACCCATTGTGGAGGATCCATACCTGGGGTTAGTGCAGTGTTCGGATGTGTTCGCCATGAAATATTCAGCGCCTATGAGATCGAGCGCCGCCCGCGCGGCGCATCGCGAGCTGCGCTCGCTCCTACGTTTGTTTCGGGCCAGTAACGCCTGTGCCAGTCGCGCGACCGTCTTGTTGGTGCGACGCAATATCGCGTCATGCGCCAAAGCCGTCGCGCGCAAGCCTCACAGGAATAACTGGCCCGAAATAGACGTAGGAGCGAGCGCAGCTCGCGATGCGCCGCGCGGGCGGCGCTCGATCTCATAGGCGCAGACGATGTCACGGTGAACCTCCGCCGCCCCTTCGGCGACGAAATGAGGGCAGGTTACAAGGCCAGCATTCTTCCCTGGCTTAACAAATTTCCGTATTGTTATGAAAGTGAGATTCATTTTCATATGCCACCGTCTCAGGTATTGAGCAATGCCCTCCGTTGACCCCTTGCAGCATCAGGCCGTTCAGTCCCTGTACGCCGAACACCACCCCTGGTTGTGCGCCTGGCTGCGCAAGCGGTTGGGGTGTTTTGATCATGCGCAGGATCTGGCGCAGGACACGTTCATTCGCGTGTTGCTGCAGCGCAAGGCACCGGAATTGCGGGAGCCGCGGGCGTATCTGAGCAGCGTGGCGCGCAGCCTGATGATCGACAGGTTTCGGCGCCGGGCCTTGGAGCAGGCCTATCTGGAGACGTTGGCAGCGCGGCCCGAGGCGCTGGACGTTTCGCCAGAAGCGCGTCTTCTGATCATTGAAACGCTGCTGGAAATCGACCGTATGCTCGACGGGCTCGGGGCACGCACGCGAGAGATTTTTCTGTTGGCGCAGCTCGATGGCTTGAGTTACGTGGAGATCGGTAGGCAGTTGAATGTCTCGGTCAATACGGTCAAGAAGCACGCTGTGCGGGCGCTGACCCATTGTTTGCTGGCGGCCGAGGCGTAGGGCATGGCGCTGGATCACGCGACCCTTGAGGCGGCGGCGCGCTGGTACGTGGAGTTGCGCTGCGATGAGTCGGACGAGTCCACTCACGAGGCCCACCGGCGTTGGCTGAATGCCGACCCTTGCCATCGTCAGGCATGGGACCGGCTTGCGCGTTTGCAGGAGCGCTTCGAGCGGGTCGACCCTGGCCTTGCGCGACCGATGTTGCGCAGCGCGCGGGTCAAGCGGCGCGAGGTGCTGAAGGTGCTCTCGGTGCTGGTGGCGGCAGGTGGAACCGGCGCGGTGTCGTGGCGCATGACGCCACTGCCATCGCTGATGGCCGATGCGCACACCGCCAAGGGCGAACACCGGCGCTTGCAGCTGGACGATGGCAGCCAGTTGCACTTGAACACGGCCACGGCGGTGAACATTCGCTACAGCCCAACGCTTCGCGAACTGCAGTTGCTGCGTGGGGAAATTCTCGTGGAAACCGCGCGCGATGCGCAGGCGCGGCCCTTTGTCGTGCACACGCCGCAGGGTAGCATTCGGGCGCTGGGCACGCGTTTTGTGGTGTGCAGTGGCGATGAGCAGACGAGGGTCTGCGTGCTGCAACATGCGGTCGAAGTGCGCCCGGCGAACCAGCTGTCGGCGGTGCGGGTGGACGCGGGGCACCAGGTGCTGTTTGGCCAGCGCGAAGTGGGTGCGGTGCAACCGGCCAATCAGCAGGTCGATGCCTGGACCCGCGGCATGCTGGTGGTCGACGACTGGCGCCTTCAGGACATGATCGGCGAGTTGCAGCGCTACCGGCCAGGCTATCTCGGCTGTGCGCAGGCGGTGGCGAACCTGCGTATTTCCGGCGCCTTCCACTTGGCCGATATCGATGCCTTGCTGGACAACCTGTCTTCGACCTTGCCGGTACGCATTCGCCATTTCACCCCGTACTGGACCCGCGTGGAGCCCGTGTGAGGGGGCATCGGAAAATATTTTTGGCCTGGGTGTTGTCGATTTGAATTCTCGTGCGACTTGGTAACAGAGGCGCGATTTGACGCCATCACTGACTGCCAAGGGGCGAAGGGAAAACGTATGTCTGCACGCAAGCCAACCATCAACAGACCTGACAGCTTGAGGCGCGCAGTGCGCCATGGGGTCATGAGCATCGCGCTGGGCGCGCCCGTGGTGGCGCTGACCCTCGCGCCATCTGCCTGGGCCCAGGCTGCTGCCGACATGCGCTTCGACATTCCTGCAGGTTCGGTGGGCGCGGCGCTGGAGCAGTTTTCTGCGGTGTCGGGGGTGAACATTTCCTACGACCCACAGGCTGCACAAGGCCAGCGCTCGCCAGGCCTGCATGGCCGTTATGCGGTAGACGCAGGCCTGCGTCAGTTGCTGGCCGGCAGCAAGCTGCAAGCGGTGTTGCTGGGCAACGGTAGCTACTCGCTGGTGCCGCTGGCAGACGCTGCAGTGCAGCTGAGCCCGACCAATGTGTCGGGGAAAACCGTCGAGTCGGCGGCGGGGCCTGCCGAGGGCTACGTCGCCACCCGCAGCAGCTCGGGCAGCAAGACCGACACGCCGATCATCGAGACGCCCCAGTCGATTTCCGTGATTACCCGCCAGCAGATGCAGGCCCAGGGCGCGCAGACCGTGACCGATGCGCTGCGCTACGTGCCAGGCGTGAAGGTCGAGGCCTACGGCCTGGACCCCAAAGGCTTCGACTGGCTGTACCTGCGCGGCTTCAACGGCCAGGCCAGCAGCGACTACCTCAACGGCCTGCGTCAGCAGAACAACAGCTACGCGTTCTTCCGCAGCGAGCCTTACGCGTTCGATCGAATTGACGTGGTGCGTGGCCCTTCGTCGACCCTGTTCGGCCAGGGTGATGCGGGCGGCATCGTCAACCGGGTCAGTAAAAAGCCTGAGGCCGATCACGTCAATGAAGTGCAATTGAGTGGCGGGAACCACAACCGTCTGCAGGGGCAGTTCGATGTGGGCGGCGCGTTGAGCGACGACCAGAGCCTGCTGTATCGCGTGGTGGGTTTGGCTCGCGATGCCGACACCCAAGTGGACTATGCAGACGGCCACGAGCTGCAGGACAACCGCCTGTACATCGCGCCGTCACTGACCTGGTCGCCGGACGAAGACACCAGCCTGACGATCCTCACGGACTTCTTGCGTGACCACAACGGCGGCTCGCTGTTTGCCTACAGCACGCCGAGTGGCCACACCACCAACATCCTGATGGGCGACCACAGCTTCAACCATTTCGATCAGGACCAGTACACCCTGGGCTACGAGTTCCGCCACCGCTTCAACGACACGTGGGAGTTTCGCCAGAACGCACGCTACGGCCAGGTCGACCTGATTTTCCAGAATCTTTTGCCAGCCGCCGTCAACCTCGACACCGGCAATGTCACCCGCATCGCCGACCGCTTCGATCAGCACATGGACACCTTCAACCTGGACAACCAGTTGCAGGCCGACTTCAGCACCGGGCCGCTGACCCACAAGCTGCTGATGGGCGTCGACTACACCTGGCAGGATGCCGACGTCACCCGCTGGCGCACCCGGGCGCCGACGCTGAACATCTACAACCCGCAGTACGGCATGAGCATCGCGCGCCCTTCGGCGGCCAACAGCCTGAGTTCGATCGACTACAACCAGACCATCCAGCAGGTGGGTGGTTATCTGCAGGACCAGATCAAGTTTGACGATCACTGGATTCTCACGGCGGGCGGCCGTTATGACTACGTGCGCAACGATCTCGACAATCACGTCGGCGCGTCGACCAATCAAAAGGACAACGCCTTCACCGGCAGGTTGGGCCTGACTTATCTGACCGACTTTGGCCTGGCGCCTTACGTCAGCTACGCCGAGTCGTTCAACCCCAACACCGGCACCGACCGCAGCGGCAGCGCCTTCGAGCCGAGCAAGGCCCATCAATGGGAAGTCGGCGTGAAGTACCAGCCGAGCGACGCGATCCTGATGACCCTGGCGGCCTACGACCTGACCAAGACCAATGTCACCACGAACGAGATCGTGAACGGCGTGACGACGGGCTTCTCGGTGGCCTCTGGTGAGCAGCAGTCGCGGGGTATCGAGGCGGAAATCAAGGCGCGTCTGGACCAGAACTGGGACCTGCTGGCCTCGTACACCTACACCTACACCCACGCCGAAATCACCAAGAGCAACAACGGCGACGAGGGCAAGCGTCCGGCCAACGTGCCCAAGCACATGGCCTCGGCCTGGCTCAACTACACCTTCCACGACAGCCCGCTCAACGGCCTGAGCCTGGGTGCCGGCGTGCGTTACACCGGCGTGCTGTACGGCGACAACGCCAACACCTACCACATCGACAACTACACGCTGTTCGATGCCGGTGCCAGCTACCCGCTGAACAACAACGTGACCCTCTCGGTGAACGCGCAGAACCTGCTGGACACAAAGTACGTCGCCACCTGTGACGACTCCTACGAGTGCTACCCGGGCATGCGGCGTACGTTGCTGACCAGTGTGAAATATTCCTGGTAAAGCCTCCTGGCCTGCTGAGGCGAGCGCTCGTCTCGGCAGGTACTCGCGGAGCGATTGACGGGCAAGAGGCGGGGACGGAATCCCAGAAACCAAAAAGCCCGCAGTTAGCGGGCTTTAGGGGTGTTTCTTAGCCGTCGTTGGACGTCTATGTACAGCAGATGGTGCCCGAGGGAGACTCGAATCACAGTAATTTGACCAGTAAAATCAGAGATATTGTAGTTTTGATAAATTTCCTACTCACATTCCTACTCACATTTAGAGCTATGGTTTCACTCCCTTGAAGCGCTTGCGTCGGTGTCGGGGCGCTTAGGTGCTTTTTCTAAATGGACACCAACCGTCGTTTGGCCCGACAGCACGCGAGCTAAGCCCTCCTGCAAGTTGACTTGTGACTGAGCAAAATCAGGATCCGATGGAAACTCCGTAACTCTCATGCTTACTGGTTGATCTCCCGACAGTACCTTCAGTGCGAGCTGTCTAAGCTGGTGCTGTTCGCTTTCCATATCAGCAAGACCCTTCGGAATGTATGCCCCATTGCGGAGCAAGATCCGGTCATAACGTAAGCCCAGGTCTGCTGCCATTGCTCCCAACAAGGCGGTCAAATTCTCGTCCTGCTTCTCGCTCCAGCGTCCGAGTGTGTGCTCGTTGAATGTCGAATTTAGGTGATCGAGGTGATCTCTCCACGCTTCAAGGACCTCAGTTTCAGTTGAGCTTCGGCTTCGGGCTCCTCCCGCAAAAGCTAGATCAATCATGTTGAGAGCCTCCACATGCATGGGCGATAGACGAGTCGCTCTGGTGGACATGAGGATTGAAAATATACGCATCTTCTGGTCGCGCTGGCTCTGCCTGCGCTCCAAGTACTTTTGGGTCTGAACCGCGAGAATTGGGCCTACAAGGGCGGCAAACACGGTTCCCACACCTATCCAAAAAGCTGGTTCCATTTTCTAGTCTCCCTGGTATTGAAAGGGCATTTTGCCACCTCTAGCGCGCCTCGTCGCTGCTCGTACTGCTTGCCAGTGGGAGAGGTGAAAGGGGAGGGGAGGAACCAATTTTTGGAAGCCTCATAATCCTTTGGTCCACGGTTCGAGTCCGTGTGGGCCCACCAATAAATTCAGAGGCTTACGACAGAAATCGTAAGCCTTTTTCGTTTCCGCTACGTAATTTTCCCCGTTCGTTCCCCATTTCTGCTTTTTCGCTCGTCAGATGAATCTCCTGTCCTTCCCCGCGATAGGGCACGGGCCGACCATCTGACAGGCATGTCAGCCTCTAGCCTTCCTTTGCCAGCTGAGCTAATGTCCGTGTGCCATCACATAAATACACTAGCTGTCAGAATACAAAGAAAGGATTCATATGCACTCGTTCTCCGCTTACACCCTCAAAGTCCATGATAAGTTGATCGCGGCGCCCCGCGGCGAGCAATATCACGATTTGAGCAGTATTCGTACACATGACATGCTGGACTTCGTTAAAGCATTTCTAGATACCTTAAAATCCGAAATGCATGACGATAGCGAAGCCAAGAAAACTTACCAGGTCACTCAAGTAACTAAGAAGGGACGACATGTCTACGGGTGGATCGAGTACGGCGAGTATGGATTGGCGGGCACTATTGTTAACAGAAAGAGCAAGCGTAAGACATACGACAAGGCTCATGACGATAGCGATGTAACACCGCTCTATTTTAATTTCTGCATCCCAGAAAAAAGCAAGACCGGAATTGCATTGCTACATACTGCTGGCGGTCGCGGGGTTAAAACTTTCTTTTATAAAGAGTTTTCTGCCTACTTTAAAAACTCAGTAGGCCTAAATTTCCAAATGCCACCTTTGGCTCATGAAAAGTCAGTCAAAACCTGGCTTGAAAATTCTGAGGTTAAAGAAATTAGACTAGGTCGCTACGCACTCACCGATAAAAGTGCGGACATTGCAAACAAGATTGGTGTCGAGCGAGCTGAGCTAGTTCTAAAACCACAGCGCGGTAGAAATTTCGCAAGTATGATTAGCTTGCAAACAAAACAACCAGATGACGATCAATCAGTTGTTGAAATAATGTCCAGCTTCGCCAGCGACATCAAGGCCGTAGTAGAGTCTGGGGGCCGAAAGAAGGTCCTTTCTCTTAGAAACAGCGAACCCATTTCCGCGATCGAAATTGATGAAACGAACGTTACGATGAACGACGGCACGCCTGAGGTGACCAGCCTTCACACCTACGCGCAGGACCTGATTAATGAGTTCATAAAGCAGGTTTCTAAATGAGCAGCAAGATAAACATTCTTTTCATAGTCCGAAAACATTTTGGTATTGCATTTCGGAATTCAGACTCAGGAAAACTCTCGATACCGGATATCCTGGTTTTCATCGGACTTCCGATCGCCATAGCCGTACTGGTTAGCTATTCCAAAATAGCTGACAAGTCCGGAGCCATCAGCTTACTAACGTCAGTTTGCGCGATCTTCGCTGGCCTGCTGTTGAACCTGCTGGTTCTTGTCTACGATCAGAACAAACGAGTAATTGAAAGGCTTGAGCGCCTAAAAGAGAGAAATGCGGGAAAAATTAAGCCAGCTAAAAATCTAGCGGAGCTTAAAGAGCAGACTCTAGCTGTAGATCCGCTCGTCGTTCGATACGACACTCACAAAAGCGTACTTGGAGAGGTAACCGTCAATATTTCTTTCTCGATAGTTATGTCCGTCATTGCGGCGGTAGTATGCATCATCGCCTCCCTACTCCCGTCGCAAGTGACCGCACCACCACAAGAGGAAGTCTGGACATTAAAGACAATAGTTGAATCTATTAACTATCAGAACTTGCTATTTGCGGTAGCGGTATTTTTTACATCCAACCTTGTTTTGACATTACTAATGATAGTTAAACGCGTCATTAAGTTAATGGAAGACGATCAGTAGGGGGTCCTCAAAACTGAGGACACCCCGTACACCCAGATACGGGTTGTTTACAAGTGACTTCGGCTCACATCAAGCCTTGTCCTGCGCCACGATTGAGGCCGAGATAATCGCCCCGCCCCAGCGGCGATGGCCGATGCAGATCGGTACGGGTAGGCCGCTGGCCGTAGTGTTCTTGGCACTCCCAAAGGCGTAACTCGGCATGTTTTCAGGTGATCCGCTTTGGGTCAGCCCGGTAGCTTGAGGGCTTAGCATCTGAATCACACCGCCAGCGAACAGCGCGATACCTGGGTCGTAGGTGGCGCCTCCGGTGAACGGTCCAGCAATGAGCAACGCGATTCCAACGATCGTCTGCAGCAGACCAGCACGTTTGCTGCCAGTCACTACCGGCACGAACCAAAGCTCTTTCGCACCGCCCAGGTCAAGCTCACCGGCGCCAATGTTCTTGCCGTTTTTGAATACCGCGAAACGAATTCCTCGGCTCTCTGCATCAGCCAAATCCCGAGCGAAACCTGGGTTGTTAACATCCAGCGCCCTAATGGCTTCTTTAGAGTCACGGCGCCCCAGCAAGAAGTTGTGGTGTTTTCCGTACTTCTGCCCCAGGAAGCCATACAGCCGGATCTTGGTTCTCGGCGCGTAATCAATCGCGGTTGCAGCCATCACACTGCCTCCTGTGGCATCGGCAGATGAATGCCCAAGCGTCGGGCAAGCATTTCCCGGCATTGCAGCGCCTCGATACGGATCGAGGCCTCTCGGGCCGGATCAGGGTTCCAATTGGGTGCATAGCTCGCCACGGAAGCGCGGGCGCCGCGCAACGTGCCACGGAGCAGGTCGGCGGAAATTCGCGCTTCCTCCTCTGTGAAGAACACACCATCGAGTTTCACTCTCTGGCCGGACTGGATGTGGTCGACTTCCCAAAGCAGATAGCAGGGACCGCCTTTGTCCAGGGTGAAGGCGGCAACGTCGCAAGCTCGGGCGAAACGCTCTTGAAAGGTGGGTGGGGCTGGTTGAAGAGTCATCACTGGGCGTCTCCAGACGTTAACTTGTGGGGGTTAAAGCGTTAACTTTTCGGTGTTAATGGTGTTAACCCTGTTAACGTCTGCCAGTGGGCGCCTTCGGCTTCTATGCCCCTATTTCTGTGCCTTTCAGCCCCATGCACATTTGGCATGCTGTTGACGTTGGATTAACATTTTTTGTTAAAGGGGGAAAAAATCTGTGCGTGGGGTCGGAGGCGGTCTAGGTCAGCGAACCTTCCAGACTTTCGACCCGCCCCCTCAGTAGTCCGGCGCTTTGTACGGCGGCGCCGACCGGATCTGCTCCAGCGCTTCTGCTGCGCTCAGGCCGCTGGCCAACAGTCGATCGACCTCTTTGCTCAACCGCTCACGCTCCTCCATCTGGCGCAGCAGGGCGCGGCTGTGGGCGATCTGGTTGAGGGCTCGTTGAATTGGCTTGGGTAGATGGGTATGGCTCATGGTCTTCTCCGGTATGAATGAAAAGGCCCGCGAGTGCGGGCCAGTGCCGGATCACCCAACAAAGGAAAGAAGGGCTCTGGCTGCTGCGGTTATGGGTTACGTGGCACTCACAGCTAACCCACGCTTGCGCTTACGGAGTCGGCGCACCGGTCAGCGTCACCAGGCGGGTGGCGGTAGGAGCGAACACCGCCAGGCCGGCGCGCAGCTCTGCCAAGATGGTCACCATGTTGCGGCGGAAGTTGTCGCCGTCGTGGCGGCTGGCCTCCACGGTCACTTCCTGACGGTCCAGCAACGCGGCCACGCTGGTATCGAGGATCAACGCCTCGCCCTGCGGCATACCGTTGGTGACGACAACAGGGGTGCCCCACAGGCTGGGCGGCGCTGGATCGCGTGGAGTACCAATCACATACTGGCCGTCGCCATCCTCGGCGCGCTCGCTCTCGATGGCGAACCAGTCACGCGGGTTCATCACGATGACGTTCGGGTTCCAGCCTTCGGCCTTGAGGTCAGTGAGGGCTGCGCCGATGCGGTCAGCTGGCTTGCCGGTGGTGATGCCAGCAGCGGTTGCCTGCTTCTTGAACCCGAGGATTTCACCTGGTCCACCGTCGCCGTTGATGAGCTCGGTTTCTAACTTCTGGCGAACCCCCACGCTCATCAGCGTGTTGATCTGCCCCTCAAGCTGGTCATTGTCCTGCAGCACCTGGAGGCTCGCCGGAATCCAGGTAGCGATGGTGGCGATCTCAGCCCGCTCCATCTTGGTGGGCATCGACCCTTCGGCCTTCTCCTCGCCCTCTTCCTTCTGGTAGGCCGCGCCGTTGATGTAGCCGTCCAGGCGAACGAACTCGTAGGTAGCGCTGGTCACCGGTACGATCGGCAGCACATCCAGCAAGCTCAGTCGCGGCTGCGGGATGCCACGAATGCCGGCGCCATCGCGCTGCGGGGCAGTTGGGTAGCTGGTTGAGCCAGTGACACCCTTGTTGGGGTTGGTGATCGCAGCGCGGACACCGACTTTGCAGTTGATCTGGCCAGTGGATTTCGCCCCACCCCGAAAGCCAGTGACGCCTTCAGCGGCCACTACTTGAGTAGTCACAGCGTTGGAGTCGGCTGAGTCGTCGTTGACGCCTCGGAGGGCGCTGACATTCACCATCTTCTGCTCCACCTCAAGGAGGCGGGCGCTGAACTCAGTATGTTTCTCCATGATCTGCGCGCCGACGCCCTTGATGGACTGTTCCAGCTTGGTCATGTCTTCTTTGTACGGGTCTGTCATAGGGTTCTCCGGTGTGTCGAATTGATGCCGTCTACCCTATGCGCGCACGCACACCCCGGTCAGCGGTTAACTTCGGCGTCCTTAGTCGGTATCCGTCGCAAAGCGCACTATGTCGGCTATTTTGTAGAACCGCCGATTGCCCCGGCGCACGAATGGCAGCGGTGAGCGACCCTCGGCGGCCAGGCGGCGCAGGTAGCTGGGGGCATATCCCAGCAGGTCTGCCGTGGCCGGCTCGGGCACAAGACCTCCAATCAATGGCGTAATGCCGGCCTGGGCCAGCCGCTGGGTAACGTCCTGTTCAACGTCCACCATGATTTACATGCTCCTCTGTGATGCATCCGGGATTTCGCTAGTGGCCGCGTTATCCGTGGCCTGTGGCGGATTCTGTGAAAATGCGTATCTCGGGCATGTCTCGCCCGTGAGCGTGCTCAACCCAAGCCCGTCTAAGTGGTCGTGCCAGCGTTCCAGGGCTTGGCGCTTGAGGGCTTCGGCAGTGGTGTGGATGTAGGTCGCGTCCATGTTGCGCAGGGCGTGGTTCACCAACATCTCGCCTACCAGGTAATCCACGCCCAGGTCCATCCAGCAGGTGCGGGCAACCTTGCGCACGTCGTGGCTGGTCCACTGGCGGCAGCTCAGGTCGGCAAACACCTGGCTGGCTGCGGTGGCGCCCAGTGGCCCGCGCCGGCTGGCCGGAAACAGGTAGGCACCTTGGTAGCCCTGGGCGGCTTGCTGGGCCTGATAGCGGCTCAGCAGTGCACAGGCCTGGCGGGTCAGCGGCAAGGTGTGGTTCTGCTTGGTCTTGGTGTCGTCGGCGGGGATGAACCACTGGCCGGCCTGCAGATCGACGTTGCGCCACAGTGCGCTGCGCGTCTCACCCAGGCGGGTGCCGTGGCACAGCATCATCAGCGCCAGCAGGGCGTCACCAGGCCGCGCCTCGCGCCAGGTCGCCAGCTTGGCCAGCAGATCGGGCAAGTCTCGCTCCCGCAGCCGTGATGACTTCGGCTTGATCCGCACTCCGACGAAATCCCCGAAGCGCAGCGAGCCCATGGGGTTCTGCTCGATCATCCCGAGCCGGTGCGCCTTGCGCATGGCCACCGCCAGCACATTGAACACCAGGCGCACGAACGACAGGGCGTAGTGCTCCTGCAGTGGCCACATCAGGCGTTGATCGAGCGTGGCTTTGCTCACCTCGGCCAGCGGCAGGTCATGCAGCCGTGGCGCCAGGTGGCAGGTGATGGCCGACTTTGCCCCGGCCTTGCGCTTGGCCGACAGGTTGCGATCACGCAGCATGCGATCCAGGTACCAGTCCAGCAGCTCACCGGTACGGCTCCAGGTACTGGTCAGCGAGGTGGCCTCGGCGTCTGCGGCGCGGCGCCCCAGGATGGCCGGCAGCGCTGTGAGCATGGCCTTGGTGGTCAGGCTGGGAAAGTCGCCGGCCTTGCCCCACTTCCCCCTGACAACAACGTGCCAGGCGCCCCGGGTACGGTCGACGGTGGAATAGCGGAAGCGCAGTTCGGGGTAACGCAGGTCGCGCAACTGGCGCACCGGCTGGCCGGCCTGCTTGCGAATCTCCGTGTCACTGAGGGTGACGTGTTTGGTCGTCATGCATGCTCCTCGATGTGAGGGTGTCGTTTCTTGGAAAGAAGCCAGATGATCCGAGTCGGACCAAATGAGCCGGTTCGGATCAGGGCGCCACTGTGTAGAAAGCAACACACCGTGGCGTTTCCTACACAGTGGCGAACGTGGTCGGGCCATTCGATAAGGTGGGAAAATCCCACGTTTTGCCAAAGCGGGAATTCCCGCCCACCTCGGCGAGCGCTCGCCGATTGCTCGTCTAGGTACCCACTGAGCCTCGTCACGGCCCCACCTCCGCACCTGGCCAGCGCACACGAACGTCAGCCAGGGCCTCGTCGCGGGTGATCGGCTCGCTGATCATGGTGAACGGCCGGCACCCTGGCACCAGCACCGTCCAGTTGCAGCGGCGCTCCAGGCCGTCGTTCGCAGCCAGTTCGGCCAGCAGCGCCAACCGGTTAGCTTTGACGTATTTCCGCACATCGTCGGTCAGCTTCGAGGCGGGGGAGATCCGTACCCGCATACCTTGCTTCTTGGCGGAAAATCCTCGCTCCAGCAGGTAGTCGAGCGCGGCCATTACAGGTCCTCCGCGTCATCATCCGGCGATGGAAGCGACGCGACACCCGGAAGCGGATCTTCCTGCTGATTCTCGCACTCGTGCCCATTTTCCTTGCTCGTGCCCACGCTAGAGGATGGGCACGAGTAGGATTCTGAGGGCACGAGTGGTTGAAAGGGCGCGAATGAGCCACCCGCTTGAGGCAATGACCAGAACGACTTCACATCCTTTTTGTTGCCGGTTCTAGCGGTGACAACAGACAGCTTTTCCCTCGCTCGGCGAATCTGCTTCTCGGTGT
This sequence comes from Pantoea sp. Tr-811, assembly GCF_011752535.1. Taxonomy (NCBI): domain Bacteria; kingdom Pseudomonadati; phylum Pseudomonadota; class Gammaproteobacteria; order Enterobacterales; family Erwiniaceae; genus Pantoea; species Pantoea sp. Tr-811. The sequence continues at coordinate 173,454 of NZ_VWXJ01000014.1, read as the reverse complement.
AGCCATTGCGCCTCATCAGGGTTTTTGCTTCATTACTTTCGAGCGGGTTGTCCTTTAAGATCCGATATAGGCAGTCGCTGGGATCATCCAGGTCTTGTGCCTCCTCATCACAGGATGCCTCCGCTTCTCCGAGGATCTCCCGGGCACTACCTTCGATGGCTGCGCCCCACACCACGCGAGTGGCTTCGATCCCATCTCCGATGTCGCATGGCTCGATGGTGTAGGAGACGCCTCCCTCGTCAGCGCCGATGTTCGACTTCGCTCGCGCCAGCACGCGTTGGTCGGAGTCCTCCTGCTTGGCAGCCACCAGTACCGTGCGCGCCAGCGCCGAGAACGCTTGCGAGCCAATAACTCGATCAGCAGGCGTCGAGCCAGCGCCACCCTTGGCGAAGTGGGAAATTCCCACCACGGCGCAAAGGTTCTGCTCGGCGAAGTCCACCACGCCTTGCAGCGCCCGGCGCACGTCATTGGCCTTATGCATGTCACCCTTCACTGCGCTGACGATGGGGTCGAGCATCAGAAGCGATACGCCGCCAATCTCGCTGGCCGTTTCACGCAAACGGACAATGTCGTTGGCTGGGTCGAATGGATCGGCGTCGCCCCTTGCGTTCGTGAGCCCCTGGATGATGTAGACCCGGCTCATGTCAGCGCCAGCAGCGGTCAAGCGGGGGATCAGCGTATCGGCTGGATCATCCTCGCTCGACCAGATGAGTGCATTGCCCGGCTCGGTGCAGCGGCTGCCATCCGGCCAGCGCCCCCCAGTGGTGATGGTGGCGATCAGGCCGATCAGCAGCGTGGTTTTCCCTGTGCCGCCAGCGCCGGCGAGGATGTGCAGTTTTCCTTTGGCCAACCAGCCAGGCCACAGCCAGCGGATGGGAACGGCCTTGATTGTCGACGCCTTAACCGCATTGACGCGCCATAGGGGCGTTACGTTTTCACGATTGATGGGGCTAAGAGGCTCGGTCCATTCTTGTGCAAAGCGATCTGTAGTCATTTGACCCCCAGGCGCAGCTTGGCGAGGTTGAAGCGCGCCAGGTCGTCACCCTCCAACTTCCCTTGTCGCTGGAGAGGGTGGCCGAGTCGATAAACCATGCGCTCATGTTCAATTGCCGCCTTACTTGGCCCGCGCCGCGGTTGGTTATCGCCGGGAAACAAGTCTCGCAAATCCAGACCAATTGCCGAGACAATCTCTTTTGTTGTGCAGCCCGCCCAGCATTTGAGCAAGACGACACCGTCCGAAGTTTCGCTAATTGCCAAACTGGGGTGCTTGTCATTGTGTGCGGGGCAGCAGGCTTTCCACTTGTCGGCGCCAGCAGACTTAACTTTTTCTAATCGGTTAAGCACTTTATCCAGGCAAGCCGATCCCATCGGCGCATGTGCACCGTTTTCGATGTTCATGGTTATGCTCCGGGTTTGACTTCGGACAAATGGAGAGTTGCTGCAGCGCTTGTGTCAGACAAGTTAGCAACGAGACTGCCTAGGCTTTCGAGAAGCCAGCCTATATCAGTTACTGCCCCAGGGTTCAGGCCGGTGTCGTCGTTCGATGCTGTACAAGCCAGCAGGTGGCCAATGCCGGATATCCCATGCGCGAGTACGGAAACACAGCTTTCAGTTGCCTGCTCTGTCGCTTTCAGCTGACCGGGAGTCATGTTCTTCAGCGCTTCGTGGCGTGGCAGGAGATCGTTCCAGTAGCTCATTGCACACCCCCAACGTCGGTCGCGCTGTAGCTATAGCCGATGTACCGGTGCCGCCAGCAAAAGTTCTGCGAGCCGAGTTTGACGTTATCGAGCTGCGCGTAAAGGTCTTTCGAGATCGGATGCTGCTGACCAAGAGCCGGGATAATCATCGCCGTAAGGATACATTCGAGCTTTTTGAACGCCTCCCTGGCCTGGTTTTGGTGGTGGCATTCGAAATCGGCGAGAACGGCCGGCTCCAGCATTGTTCGCTTCGGACCACGGATCATTGCGCACCTCCTTGGGCTTCCAGGGCGCGGGCTTGATCCATGTGGTGGTTGTAGCGCTTCAAGCGGATGGACAGGGACGAGTTTGCGCGAAGGGCGCTGAGGGCCATCTTGCGGTGAGCAAGAGCACGGATTTTGGACGGAATGAGGGTGTTCATCGGTTCAGCTCCTAACGTTGAGGAACTGCCACGGATCGTCGCCAAACGATTTAGGGTGGCAGCTGTGCGCAGGTTGGCGAACCGGGACGTTAGGCACCCGGCAGACCCGAAGGTCTCCCGCGCACAGCCGCCATAAACAGGATGTGCGGGCACAAAAAAAGCGCCTGCAATCATCAAGGGGGCGCTTGTGCGCCTAACAGTAATCGGGTCGCCAAACCCGGTCGCTGAATTTGCAGCGACAGATGCACGATACAGCGAGCGCCGAATGGGTGCAAGTCCTACTCGTGCCCATTTTTTCCACTCGTGCCCATCCCTGTGCGTGGGCACGAGTGAGAAATTTGGGCACGAGTAAGGAGAAAGGGAATCAGTGGAGGCCGGGTAGGTCATCACGCCACCTCGCCACGGCTGGCTGCGATCTGCTCATCACACCAGGCGTAAATCTCTGCCTCGATCCACACGACGCACTTCGGGCCGAGCGTGACTTGTTTGGGGAAAGCGCCAGCGGCGATACGGCGGTAAATCTCGGTGCAGGACAGGCCGGTGATCGACTCAACGTCCTGGCGCTTGATGAAGCGGCGAGCGGATGGGGTGATGTTGGTAGGGATAGCCATCGTCTGCGCCTCCTTGGGCGGTTTCGGTAATCGACGATGGCAATGCTGGCGGAAAATGATTTGAGTGAGTCCTAAGTAGGTTTTCGTAATTCCTACTTAGGTTTTTTCTGGCCCTATTGACTGTCCAAGGCGTCCACCAAAGCACCTAGAACTCTGCGGATGGTCTCGTCATCCACACGAGCGCCCAGTTTCTCGGTGAGTTTCTCGATGCGTTGCGCGGCACCTCTTGCTTGTGGATTGATTTTTGCCTCCTCACACAACGCGGCGATCAATATGAGCAGGGTTTTCCTATGCTTAGGAGATGCCGGTGCCTCGTTTCTTGAGGGTGCAGCGTTAGTGGATGTGGATAGTGCTAGGCTCAGTCGTTCATTTTCTAACTGAAGGGCTTGATATGCAGACCGAATTTCTTCAATTGTACAATTGTCCGATAGAGGCGTTATGTTCACTTTCGAGTATGCAGACTTTCCGCTATCTCTATACGCTTTTGACCTTAGCCAGATAATCTCTTCAGAGATTTTTACGCTGATGCTTAGCTCTTTGTCGAAATAATCTTGGAAGATATCACCAGGGGGGAAGTCTCGCTCGTTTAACCAAACCTCGAAGTCGGTTAAGTCGACGAATGTTTTATCTTCGTCAATACTCTCATCTAGATCTCGCTTGATAAGAGTGGTCGGAAGCCTTCCAATATCTACTCCATTCTTTAGAATTTCGAGGTATTCGTCGGTGCTGGGTTTTAAAGCGGCGAGCAGAGATTCGTCATAAATGTCGATCCATTCCTGTGGATCGGCCTCTACGTCGAGGTCGCCACTGGTAAAGACCTCCAATGACATAAGCTCAGCAGCTCGCCTGAGGGACAGCTGGAGGACACCGAAATCTTTGAGTTCCAGTATCTGATTTTTAAGCTGGGCCAGTTCGGCAAAGCTGTCGATTTTTCGGTAGCGGTCACTTGCTGTTTCAAGGCTTATCATGCGTAGACCTCCTTATCGCGGTCACATCTGCGCCTGCGCAGAGCGCATCTATCTCATCGGCCCATGCCTGCATCATGACCCGGCGTTGCTCCAGGTAGTGCGCATGGTTATAAGTGTCGCGGATCGAGTCTTGATCGCCATGGGCCAGTTGCCGCTCGATCCAGTCCCGGTTGTAGCCTCGGGTGTTCAGGCTGGTGCTCAGCAGATGGCGGAAACCGTGGCCAGTCTGGCGCCCCTCGTAACCCATTGAGGAAAGCGCCTTGTTCACCGTGTTCTCGCTCATTGGTCTGGCCCGGTTGTTGCGCCCAGGAAAGGCGAGGGGATAGGAGCCGGTCAGTTCATGCAGGGCACGCAGCAGAACCACGGCCTGGCGTGGGAGCGGGACGATGTGAGGGCGCCGTGCCTTCATCCGTGCTGCAGGGATCGTCCAGGTAGCTGACTCCAGGTCGAACTCGTCCCAGGGCGCCAGCCGCAGCTCACCGGGTCGCACTGCTGTCAGCATTAGCAGGCGAATGGCGATCTTGCTGGTGATATCACACTGGGCCGCGTCCAGTTTCTCCAGCAGATCTGGCAGTTCGCCTTCTGATACGTGCGGATGGTGGCGAGTGCGCGGGGCGTGCGCGGCTACCACGTCCAGATCGGTGGCGGGGTTGCCGGGTACCACGCCCTTGGCCAAGCCGAAACGGAATATCTGGCTCAGCCACTGGCGAACCTTGCGGGCGACGTTGAATGCCTCGCGCCGCTCGATGTTGCGCACCAGGTCAACCAGCTCAGGACGTTGCACCTCGGCAGCGGGCCGTTTGCCAATCACCGGGAATATGTCCGACTCCAGATACTGCAGCGCTTTCGATGCGGTGGCTGGCGCCCATCGTGGGTGGTTGTAGTCGTACCATTCCCGCGCTAGCACTTCGAGCGTCAGCACCTGGGCGGCGGCAGCGGCCTTTTCCTGCTGTTTATGTGCGCTTGGGTCTATGTCCTGTGCCAGCAACTTTCGCGCAGCATCCCGGCGCTCGCGGGCTTGGGCAAGTGTGACGGCGGGGTAGGCGCCCAAGCCCAGCATCTTGGCCTTGCCCTCGAAACGGTAGCGAAGGCGCCAGAGCTTCCCGCCAGCGGTCGTCACTTCAAGGCAAAGGCCCTGGGCGTCAGCGAGGCGATAGAGCTTGTCGCGGGGTTTGGCGGTGCGGATGGCGGTATCTGTGAGCGCCACGGCTATTCCCTTGCAGTGCCGAACCGCGCTGGATTGCGGTCGGTGTGTGAGTAGGATTCTGGACCGAACTCGTCCTACTCACAAATCTACTCACATACTTTGGGGCTTACAAGGGAATCACTGGGAACGATGGACACAAAAAAACCGGCTCAGTGGCCGGTTTCTCTGGTGTTCCGGGTCTGGTAGGGACCGCTTGGAACTATGTGATGGTGCCCCGAGGGAGACTCGAACTCCCACTCCTTTCGAAAACGGATTTTGAATCCGCCGCGTCTACCAATTCCGCCATCAGGGCTTGTGGCGCGCAGTATAGAGAGGTCGCCCAAGCCGGTCAATCGGCTTTCATGGTCAATTTTCACACATTGGGCTAAACTTCCCGGCCCTGTCGAACCCGAACATCATCATGCGCGTCGCCGATTTTTCCTTCGAACTCCCCGATTCCCTGATCGCCCGCCACCCACTGGCCGAGCGCCATGGCAGCCGTCTGCTGGTCCTCGATGGGCCGAGCGGGGCGCTGGCGCACAAGCAATTCCCGGATCTGCTCGACTACCTGCGCCCCGGTGACCTGATGGTGTTCAACAACACCCGGGTGATTCCGGCGCGCCTGTTCGGCCAGAAAGCCTCCGGCGGCAAGCTGGAAGTGCTGGTCGAGCGCGTGCTCGACAGCCACCGCGTGCTGGCCCATGTGCGTGCCAGCAAAGCGCCGAAAGTCGGCGCAGTGATCCTTGTCGACGGCGGTGGCGAGGCCGAGATGGTCGCCCGCCACGATACGCTGTTCGAACTGCGTTTCAGCGAAGAGGTGCTGCCGCTGCTCGACCGCGTCGGCCACATGCCGCTGCCGCCGTATATCGACCGCCCGGACGAAGGCGCCGACCGCGAGCGCTATCAGACCGTTTACGCCGAGCGTGCCGGCGCCGTGGCCGCGCCCACCGCAGGCCTGCACTTCGACGAGGCGCTGCTGGAAAAAATCGCCGCCAAGGGCGTCGAGCGCGCCTTCGTTACCCTGCACGTGGGTGCTGGCACCTTCCAGCCGGTGCGGGTCGACAAGATCGAAGACCACCACATGCACAAGGAATGGCTCGAAGTGAGCCAGGAGGTGGTCGACGCCATCGAGGCCTGCCGCGCCCGTGGCGGCCGGGTGATCGCGGTGGGCACCACCAGCGTGCGCTCGCTGGAAAGCGCGGCGCGCGACGGCGTGCTCAAGGCCTTCAGCGGCGACACCGACATCTTCATCTACCCAGGCCGGCCGTTCCATGTGGTCGATTGCCTGGTCACCAACTTCCACCTGCCGGAGTCCACGCTGCTGATGCTGGTTTCGGCCTTCGCCGGTTACCCCGAGACCATGGCTGCCTACGCGGCGGCGGTCGACAACGGTTACCGCTTCTTCAGTTACGGTGATGCCATGTTCATCACCCGCAATCCGGCGCCACGCGGCCCAGAGGATCAAGCATGAGTCGCACCTGTCGAATGTCGTTCGAACTGCTGGCCACCGACGGCAAGGCCCGTCGCGGCCGCATCACCTTCCCGCGTGGCACCGTGGAAACCCCGGCCTTCATGCCGGTGGGCACCTATGGCACGGTCAAGGGCATGCTGCCGCGCGACATCGAGGCCATCGGCGCCGAGATGATCCTGGGCAACACCTTCCACCTGTGGCTGCGCCCAGGCACCGAAGTCATCAAGAAACACAACGGCCTGCACGATTTCATGCAATGGAAAGGCCCTATCCTCACCGATTCCGGTGGTTTCCAGGTGTTCAGCCTGGGCGCCATGCGCAAGATCAAGGAGGAAGGGGTGACCTTCGCATCGCCAGTCGACGGCTCCAAGGTGTTCATGGGCCCTGAGGAGTCCATGCAGGTTCAGCGTGACCTGGGCTCGGACGTGGTCATGATTTTCGACGAGTGCACCCCGTACCCGGCCGAGCACGACGTGGCGCGCACCTCCATGGAGCTGTCGCTGCGCTGGGCCCAGCGCTCGAAGAACGCCCACGCCGACAACACCGCTGCGCTGTTCGGCATCGTTCAGGGTGGCATGTACCAGGACCTGCGCATGCGTTCGCTGGAAGGCCTGGAAAACATCGGCTTCGATGGACTGGCCATCGGCGGCCTGTCGGTGGGCGAGCCCAAGCACGAGATGATCAAGGTGCTCGACTACCTGCCTGACCAGATGCCGGCTGACAAACCTCGTTACCTTATGGGGGTAGGCAAACCGGAAGATCTGGTTGAGGGTGTGCGCCGCGGCGTCGACATGTTCGACTGTGTGATGCCCACGCGCAACGCGCGCAACGGCCACCTGTTCGTCGATACAGGGGTGATCAAGATCCGCAACGCGTTCCATCGTCACGATGATTCGCCGCTGGATCCGACCTGTGATTGCTACACCTGCACCAACTTCTCCCGCGCTTACCTGCACCACCTGGACAAGTGCGGCGAAATGCTGAGCAGCATGCTGAATACCATCCACAACTTGCGCCATTACCAGCGCTTGATGGCCGGTTTACGCGAGGCTATTCAACAGGGTAAATTGGCCGCCTTTGTCGACGCCTTCTATGCCAAACGCGGGCTTCCTGTGCCGCCGTTGGCCTGACTGTTCGCATACATTATTAGAAAATTACATTAGGAGTGCCCAATGAGCTTCTTGATCCCCGCCGCATACGCGGACGCAGCTGCACCCGCCGCCGGCCCAGCCGGTACCGGCTTCGAGTGGATTTTCCTGGTCGGTTTCCTGGTCATCTTCTACCTGATGATCTGGCGCCCACAGGCCAAGCGCGCCAAAGAGCAGAAGAACCTGCTGGGCAACTTGCAAAAAGGTGACGAAGTTGTCACCAACGGCGGCATCGCCGGCAAGATCGTCAAGGTTTCCGATGACTTCGTGGTTCTGGAAGTGTCCGACACCGTCGAACTGAAGTTCCAGAAGGGCGCCATCGCGGCGACCCTGCCAAAAGGTACGCTCAAGGCTATCTGAGTTACCGGTTTCATTTTTCCAGTCGGGGCGCGCAAAGCGCCCCGCGTCTTGAACGGGCGGCGTGATGCTGAACAAATACCCTCTGTGGAAATACGCACTGATCCTGGTGGTACTGGCGATCGGTTTCATTTATTCCGCTCCCAACCTCTACCCGGATGATCCGGCGGTGCAGATCAGCGGTGCCAGCTCGGCGCTGCAGGTCAAGCAGGCCGACCTCGATCGCGTCAGCAAGGCGCTGGTCGATGCCGGTATCACCGTCAAAGGCGCGAGCCTGGGTGAGAAGGGCAGTGGCCTGATCCGCCTGACCAACCAGGAAGATCAACTGCCAGCCAAGGATGTCGTGCGCAAGGCACTGGGCGATGATTACGTCGTGGCCCTGAACCTGGCCCAGACGACCCCGCAATGGCTGCGGAACCTGGGTGCAAGCCCGATGAAGCTGGGCCTGGACCTGTCCGGTGGCGTGCACTTCCTGCTGGAAGTGGACATGGACAAGGCCATGAGCGCCCGCATGAAAGTCTACGAAGGCGAGGTCAAGACCTTGCTGCGCAAAGAGCGCATCCGCTACCGCAGCCTGCCGCAGCAGGATGGCGGGGTAATGCTGGGCTTCGCTGACGATGCCACCCGCGAACAGGCACGTGCCCTGATCCGCAAGAATTTCAATGACTTCGACCTGACCACCACCGAGCGCAACGAGCTTGCCGTGCTGCGCCTGGCGCTGACCCAGGCGAAAGTCGCCGAGATCCGCGAATACTCGATCAAGCAGAACCTCACCACCGTTCGCAACCGTGTGAACGAGCTGGGCGTGGCTGAGCCGCTGGTGCAGCGCCAGGGCGCCAACCGCATCGTGGTCGAGCTGCCAGGCGTGCAGGACACCGCCGAGGCCAAGCGTATTCTCGGCAAGACCGCCAACCTGGAGTTCCGCTTCGGCGCCGAGCCGGGTGCGTCCAAGGCCACCACTGAAACCTTCGAGTTCCGTGAGGGCAACCGTTCCGCCCAGGTCGAGCGCGGCTTGATCATCACCGGTGACCAGGTAACCGACGCCCAGGCCAGCTTCGACGAGCACGGCCGCCCGCAGGTGAACATCCGCCTGGATGGCCATGGCGGCGAGCTGATGAGCCGCGCTACGCGCAGCAACGTTGGCCGCAGCATGGCGGTGATCTTCATCGAGCAGAAGCCGGTTACCCGCTACGTCAAGCAGACTGTCGACGGCGTCGAGAAAGACGTGGCCGTGCAGAGCTTCCAGGAAGAGAAGAAGATCATCAGCCTGGCGACCATCCAGTCGCCGCTGGGCAGCCAGTTCCGCATCACCGGCCTCAATGGCCAGGGTGAGTCGTCGGAGCTTGCGCTGCTGCTGCGTGCCGGTGGTCTGGCCGCGCCAATGTACTTCGCCGAAGAACGTACCATTGGCCCAAGCCTGGGTGCCGACAACATCACCAAGGGTATCGATGCGTCGCTGTGGGGCATGCTGTTCGTCTCGCTGTTCATCATCGCCATCTACCGCGGCTTCGGCGTGATCGCCACCATCGCCCTGGCGGGCAACATGGTGCTGCTGCTGGCGCTGATGTCGCTGCTGGGCGCTACCCTGACCCTGCCGGGTATTGCCGGTATCGTGCTGACCATGGGTATGGCGGTGGACGCCAACGTGCTGATCTTCTCGCGTATTCGTGAGGAGCTGGCGGCTGGCATGTCGGTGCAGCGTGCGATCCACGAAGGCTTCAACCGCGCCTACACCGCGATCATCGACGCCAACCTGACCAGCCTGCTGGTCGGCGGCATCCTGTTCGCCATGGGTACCGGCCCGGTCAAGGGCTTTGCGGTCACCATGTCCCTCGGGATTTTCACCTCGATGTTCACCGCCGTCATGGTGACCCGCGCAATGGTCAACCTGACCTGCGGCGGGCGTGACATCAAGAAGCTGTGGGTTTGAGGGAGTTGCGATGAAAACCATCAACTTCATGGGCGTGCGCAATGTCGCGTTCGCCATTACCGTGCTCCTCACCGTGCTGGCGTTGTTCAGCTGGTGGCACAAGGGCCTGAACTTCGGCCTGGACTTCACCGGCGGTACGCTGATCGAGCTGACCTACGAACGCCCGGCCGACCTCAAGGCGGTGCGTGCCGAGCTGGTCGACTCCGGCTTCCACGAAGCCGTGGTGCAGAGCTTCGGCGCCACCACCGACCTGCTGGTGCGCATGCCCGGCGATGACCCGCAACTGGGCGCCAAGGTAGGCGCGGCCTTGCAGAAGGCCGGCGGCGACAACCCGGCCACCCTCAAGCGCGTCGAGTTCGTTGGCCCGCAGGTGGGTGAAGAGCTGCGCGACCAGGGCGGCCTCGGCATGCTCCTGGCCCTGGGCGGCATCCTCATCTACCTGGCCTTCCGCTTCCAGTGGAAGTTCGCCGTGGGTGCGATCGTCTCGCTGATCCACGACGTGGTGGTGACCCTGGGTATCCTGTCGTTCTTCCAGATCACCTTCGACCTGACGGTGCTGGCGGCGGTGTTGGCGATCATCGGCTACTCGCTGAACGACACCATCGTCGTGTTCGACCGGGTGCGTGAGAACTTCCGGGTGATGCGCAAGGCCTCGTTGATCGAGAACATCAACGTCTCGACCACCCAGACCCTGCTGCGCACCATCGCCACGTCGGTGTCGACCTTGCTGGCGATTGCCGCGCTGCTGATTTTCGGTGGCGACAACCTGTTCGGCTTCTCCCTGGCGCTGTTCATCGGTGTAATGGCGGGTACCTACTCGTCGATCTACATCGCCAACGTGGTGCTGATCTGGCTGAACCTGAGCAGTGAAGACCTGATTCCGCCGGCGAAAGCCGAGGGTGTGGACGACCGTCCATAAGGGTTTTTCCTACGCCGTTGGGCGACCCGAAAGGCGCGAGTGTTGAACTCGCGCCTTTTTTTTGGCTCCAAGGCTGGGAGAAAGCAGGGTAACCCCTGCGGGTACAACAGGAGGTTCATGTGAACAAATCAATGCTCGTAGGCGCTGTGCTGGGTGCTGTCGGTGTCACTGCCGGAGGTGCTGTTGCCACCTACAGCTTGGTGAACAAGGGGCCTGAATACGCCCAGGTCACCGACGTGCAACCGATCAAGCAACAGGTCAAGACCCCGCGTGAGGTCTGCAAGGATGTCACGGTCACCCGCCAGGCGCCGGTCAAGGACCAGCACCAGATCGCCGGGACCGTGGTCGGTGCCCTGGCCGGTGGCCTGCTGGGCAACCAGATCGGCGGCGGTACTGGCAAGAAGATCGCCACCGTGGCCGGTGCGGTCGGTGGTGGTTATGCGGGTAACAAGGTGCAGGAAGGCATGCAGCAGCGTGACACCTACACCACCACGCAAACCCGCTGCAACACGGTCAACGACATCAGCGAAAAGGTGGTGGGCTATAACGTCAAGTACACCATCGGTGACCAGGTGGGGCAGGTGAAGATGGATCGCGAGCCGGGGTCGACCATTCCGCTGGATAAGAACGGCAAGCTGATGCTTAGCGAAGTGGGGCAGTGAGGTTTCCGGCGCCGCGGGGCGTCGCATCGCGAGCTGCGCTCGCTCCTACCAGTCGTTCGCGCATCCCGTAGGAGCGAGCATAGCTCGCGATGCGCCGCCCAGCGGCGCCAAACCCCAGGCACAAAAAAAGCACCCCGAGGGGTGCTTTTTTCATGCCTGCAATCCGCGCTTAGCGCTTCATGTGCTCTGGCAGGTGCGGCTGGATAGCGGTCAGCACGGCCTTGAAGCACTTGATGTTGCCTGCAACGATGTGGCCCTTGTCGAGGAAATCGTGGCCACCGTTGAAGTCGCTCACCAGGCCACCGGCTTCCTGGATCAGCAGCACGCCGGCTGCCATGTCCCACTCGGACAGGCCCGATTCCCAGAAGGCGTCGAAGCGGCCAGCGGCCACGTAGGCCAGGTCGAGGCTGGCGGAGCCGGCGCGGCGGATGCCGGCGGTCTGGCCAGTCAGGGCGCGGAACATGCCCAGGTAGTTGTCCATGTCAGCCATCTGGTTGTCACGGAACGGGAAGCCGGTGCCCAGCAGGGCGCCGTCCAGGCTGGTGCGCGAGCTGACGCGCAGGCGACGGCCATTGAGCTGGGCGCCACGGCCACGGCTGGCGGTGAATTCTTCCTGGCGAACCGGGTCGACGATCACGGCGTGCTCAAGGCGGCCGCGGTATTTGCAGGCGATGCTGACGGCGAAGTGGGGGATGCCGCGCAGGAAGTTGGTGGTGCCGTCCAGTGGGTCGATGATCCACAGGTAGTCCTTGCCTTCCTCGCCGGTGCCCGCGTGCAGGCCGGTTTCCTCGCCCTGGATGGAGTGGTTCGGGTAGGCCTTGCGCAGGGCGTTGACGATGCTTTGTTCGGCAGCGCGATCTACTTCGGAGACGTAGTCCTTGGCCTCTTTCTCGTCGACCTTGATGGTATCCAGGCGTTCGATGGAGCGGAAAATCAGTTCACTGGCGCTGCGAGCGGCGCGCAGGGCGATATTCAGCATAGGCTGCATGGGCGGGTCACCTGGAGATGTTAAAGAAGAAAGCCGAACATTCTAGCAGAAAAGTTTGGCGGCAGAAGTGTCACATTTGCTTTCATGGCGTTACGCTGGTCGGTTCTGTAAGATCGATAGCCCCCAAACCTGCATCTGAGAGCACAACACCTTGCTGCAAAATATTCGTGTTGTTCTGGTCAATACCAGCCACCCCGGCAACATCGGCGGCGCTGCGCGTGCCATGAAAAACATGGGCTTGTCGCGTCTGGTGCTGGTGCAGCCGAAAGAGTTCCCGTGCGCCGAGGCCAGTGCTCGCGCCTCGGGTGCCGACGATATCCTGGCCAGTGCCCAGGTGGTCGGCAGCCTTGAAGAGGCGCTGGTTGGCTGCAACCTGGTCATGGGCACAAGTGCCCGTGAGCGCAGCATCCCCTGGCCGCTGATCGGCCCGCGCGAGTGCGGGGCCAAGGCCGTGGAGCACGCCGCTGGTGGTGAAGAAATCGCCCTGGTGTTCGGGCGCGAGCACGCCGGCCTGACCAACGAAGAACTGCAGCGATGTCACTTCCACGTGCACATTCCCTCGAACCCCGGCTTCAGCTCGCTGAACCTTGCCGCCGCTGTCCAGGTGCTCACCTACGAGGTGCGCATGGCGTGGCTGGCGAGCGAAGGCGAAGCCTCGGGGGGCGAAGCGCCCGATGCCAACGCCCAGCGTGGCAGCGAGCTGGCGACCATGGACGAAATGGAGCTGTTCTATGACCACCTGGAGAAAACCCTGGTGGACATCGGCTTCCTCGACCCCGAGAAGCCCCGGCACCTGATGCCGCGCCTGCGCAGGCTGTATGGGCGCAGCTCGGTCGATCGTTCGGAAATGAGCATTTTGCGCGGCATCCTCACCGAGACCCAGAAAGTGGTCCGGGGCGAGCCGCATAAACGGAAGGACTGATAGATGTTCGAGCGTTTGCGTGAAGATATTCAAAGCGTGTTCCACCGTGACCCGGCGGCGCGCAATGCCTTCGAGGTGCTGACCTGCTACCCCGGCATGCACGCCATCTGGCTGCACCGCCTGGGCAATGCCCTGTGGAAGCGCGAGTTCAAGTGGCTGGCGCGGCTGGTGTCGAACTTTGGCCGCTGGATGACCGGTATCGAGATCCACCCAGGTGCCACCATTGGCCGGCGCTTCTTCATCGACCATGGCATGGGCATCGTCATTGGCGAAACCGCCGAGATCGGCGACGACGTCACCTTGTACCAGGGCGTGACCTTGGGTGGCACCAGCTGGAACAAAGGCAAGCGTCACCCAACCCTGGAAAATGGCGTGGTGGTCGGGGCAGGGGCCAAGGTGCTCGGCCCGTTCACCGTCGGCGCCGGCGCCAAGATCGGTTCTAATGCGGTGGTGACCAAGGCGGTGCCGGCTGGCGCCACCGCGGTCGGCATCCCAGGGCGGATCATCGTCAAGAGCAGCGAGGACGATGGCGTCGAGGCCAAGCGCAAGGCCATGGCCGAGAAGATCGGCTTCGATGCCTATGGCGTCAGTGGCGACATGCCAGACCCCGTGGCCCGCGCCATCGGCCAGATGCTTGACCACCTGCAGGCCGTTGACGAGCGCCTGGAGGGCATGTGTGGCGCGTTGACCCGGATGGGCAGCGACTACTGCGCCAAGGAGCTGCCGAAGCTGCCTGAAGACGACTTTGCCGTCGAAACCCAGGCGGCGCAGCGCGACACTCAGTCGCATTGATTGCGCCGCGCTGATGGCGTGCTGACATATGGGGCGTGTGCTCACGCCCCATTGCTGCTACACTCGCGGCCGCTTTCCCGCTGCAAACCCGACTAAAGCAGTAGGTCTTATAGTTGACTTAAATGCTCGGGAATCGCATACTCGTACACATCCCGTAACTCCCGTGGTACCCATTAGCCATGCGACTGACTACCAAAGGCCGATACGCCGTCACTGCCATGCTCGACCTGGCATTGCACGCGCAGCATGGGCCGGTGTCTTTGGCCGACATTTCCGAGCGCCAGGGCATTTCCCTCTCTTATCTGGAGCAGCTGTTCGCCAAGCTGCGCCGCAGCAGCCTGGTATCCAGCGTGCGCGGCCCAGGCGGTGGCTACCAGCTGTCGCGGGGTATGGAAACCATCCAGGTGGCCCAGGTCATCGATGCGGTCAACGAATCGGTCGATGCCACCCGTTGCCAGGGCCTCGGGGATTGCCATGCCGGTGACACCTGCCTGACCCACCACCTGTGGTGCGACCTCAGCCAGCAGATTCACGAATTCCTCAGCGGCATCAGCCTGGCCGACCTCGTCATGCGCCGTGAGGTGCAGGAAGTCGCCCAGCGCCAGGACCTGCGGCGTGTCGCAGGCCGTACCGCCCAGCTGGACAAGATTGAGACGTCCGCCGTCGACTGACCGATTAATAGTGACGAGCGACGCCACCGCCTGATAGGAGATACCCATGAAGTTGCCGATCTACCTCGATTACTCCGCTACCACGCCGGTCGACCCACGTGTCGCCCAGAAGATGGCCGACTGCCTGCTGGTCGACGGCAACTTCGGTAACCCGGCCTCGCGCTCCCACGTGTTCGGCTGGAAGGCCGAGGAAGCGGTAGAGAATGGCCGTCGCCAGGTTGCCGAGCTGATCAACGCCGACCCGCGCGAAATCGTCTGGACCAGCGGTGCCACCGAGTCCGACAACCTCGCCCTGAAAGGCGTGGCGCACTTCTATCAGACCAAAGGCAAGCACATCATCACCTCCAAGATCGAGCACAAGGCGGTCCTGGACACCGCTCGCCAGCTGGAGCGTGAAGGTTTCGAAGTCACCTACCTGGAACCGGGCGAAGACGGCATCGTCACCCCGGCCATGGTCGAGGCCGTGCTGCGCGACGACACCATCCTGGTGTCGCTGATGCACGTGAACAACGAAGTGGGCTCGATCAACGACATCGCTGCCATCGGTGAACTGACCCGTTCGCGCGGCGTGCTGTTCCATGTCGACGCTGCCCAGTCGGCCGGCAAGGTGGAAATCGACCTGCAGAAGCTGAAAGTCGACCTGATGTCGTTCTCCGCGCACAAGGTCTACGGCCCTAAAGGCATCGGCGCGCTGTACGTCAGCCGCAAGCCGCGTGTGCGCCTGGAAGCCATCATTCACGGCGGTGGCCATGAGCGCGGCATGCGTTCGGGCACCCTGCCGACCCACCAGATCGTCGGCATGGGCGAAGCCTTCGCCATCGCCAAGCAGGAAATGGCCGCCGAGAACGTGCGCATCAAGGCCCTGAGCGACCGCTTCTTCAAGCAGGTCTCGGACCTTGAAGAGCTGTACGTCAACGGCAGCCAAACTGCCCGCGTGCCGCACAACCTGAACCTGAGCTTCAACTACGTCGAAGGCGAGTCGCTGCTGATGTCCCTGAAGGACATCGCCGTATCGTCCGGTTCGGCCTGCACCTCCGCCTCGCTCGAACCGTCCTACGTGCTGCGTGCACTGGGCCGCAACGACGAGCTGGCGCACAGCTCGATCCGCTTCTCCTTCGGCCGCTTCACCACTGAAGAAGAAGTCGACTACGCCGCGCAGCAAGTCTGCATGGCCGTCAACAAACTGCGTGAGCTGTCGCCGCTGTGGGACATGTACAAAGACGGCGTTGACATCTCCAAGATCGAGTGGGCCGCCCACTAAGCAGTCGCCGGCAAGAGCGGCTCCCTGATGAGGAAGGAATTGCACCATGGCATACAGTGAAAAGGTCATCGACCACTACGAAAACCCACGCAACGTCGGCAAGATGAACGCCGAGGACCCGGACGTCGGGACCGGCATGGTCGGCGCTCCGGCGTGCGGCGACGTGATGCGTCTGCAGATCAAGGTCAACGAGCAAGGCATCATCGAAGACGCCAAGTTCAAGACTTACGGCTGCGGTTCGGCCATCGCTTCCAGCTCCCTGGCCACCGAGTGGATGAAGGGCAAGACCCTGGACGAAGCCGAAACCATCAAGAACACCCAGCTGGCGGAAGAACTGGCCCTGCCGCCAGTGAAGATCCACTGCTCGGTACTCGCCGAAGATGCCATCAAGGCAGCCGTTCGCGACTACAAGCAGAAGAAAGGCTTGATCTAAGCCGCCCGTTGCAAGGTAAGAGTCAAGGAGTTCCGATGGCTATCAGCATGACAGAAGCCGCCGCCAACCACATTCGCCGCTCCCTCGACGGGCGCGGCAAGGGTGAGGGCATTCGCCTGGGCGTGCGCACCACCGGCTGCTCGGGCCTGGCCTACGTGCTGGAGTTCGTCGACGAGCTGGCCGATGAGGACCAGGTGTTCGAGAACCACGGCGTGAAGGTGATCATCGATCCCAAGAGCCTGGTGTACCTCGATGGCACCGAGCTGGACTTCGTCAAGGAAGGGTTGAACGAAGGCTTCAAGTTCAACAACCCCAACGTGCGCGGTGAGTGTGGCTGCGGCGAAAGCTTCAACGTTTGAGGCTGGCTGTGGGTACTCCTTGTCATTTCGCCCTGTTTGACCTCCAGCCGAGCTTCCGCCTGGACCTCGACAAGCTGGCCGCGCGCTACCGCGAGCTGGCCCGCGAGGTTCACCCGGACCGCTTCGCCGACGCTTCCGAGCGCGAGCAGCGCGTTGCGCTGGAGAAGTCCGCATCCCTCAACGATGCCTACCAGACCCTGCGCAGCGCACCGCGCCGTGCCCGCTACCTGCTGGCCATCGGTGGCCACGAAGTGCCTCAGGAAGTCACGGTTCACGACCCCGACTTCCTGCTGCAGCAAATGCAGTGGCGCGAAGAGCTCGAAGAGCTGCAGGACGAAGCCGACCTCGATGGCGTGGCCGTGTTCAAGAAGCGCCTGAAGGTTGCCCAGGACCGCCTCAACGAGGACTTCGCTGCCTGCTGGGATGTGCCTGCCGAGCGTGAACAGGCCGAGCGCCTGATGCGCCGCATGCAGTTCCTCGACAAGCTCGCCCAAGAAGTGCGCCAACTCGAAGAGCGCCTCGACGATTAACCCGGTGTCGCCCGTGATGACGCCTAAGGTATTCAGATAAGCATGGCCCTACTGCAGATCGCCGAACCCGGTCAAAGCCCTCAGCCGCACCAGCGCCGCCTGGCGGTGGGGATCGACCTGGGTACCACCAATTCTCTGGTCGCTGCCGTGCGCAGCGGTCGCAGCGAGCCCCTGCCCGATGCGCAGGGTAACGTCATTCTGCCCTCCGCAGTGCGTTACCTGGCGGACCACAACGAGGTCGGCCTGGCGGCGCGCGAAGCCGCGCCACGCGACCCGCTGAACACCGTGCTGTCGGTCAAGCGCCTGATGGGCCGTGGCCTGGCAGACGTCAAGCAGCTCGGTGAGCAGCTGCCGTACCGCTTCGTTGGCGGTGAATCGCACATGCCGTTCATCGACACCGTGCAGGGCCCGAAAAGCCCGGTGCAAGTGTCCGCCGACATCCTCAAGGTGCTGCGCGAGCGCGCCGAAGCCACCCTGGGTGGCGAGCTGGTGGGGGCGGTGATCACCGTGCCGGCCTATTTCGACGACGCCCAGCGCCAGGCCACCAAGGACGCTGCACGCCTGGCCGGCCTGAACGTGCTGCGCCTGCTGAACGAGCCGACTGCCGCTGCCGTGGCCTACGGCCTGGACCAGAATGCTGAAGGCCTGGTGGCCATCTATGACCTGGGTGGCGGCACCTTCGATATTTCCATCCTGCGCCTGACGGCGGGCGTGTTCGAAGTGCTGGCCACCGGTGGCGACACCGCCCTGGGCGGCGATGACTTCGACCACGCGATTGCCGGTTGGATCATCGAGCAGGCCGGTTTGTCCGCCGACCTCGACCCGGCCACCCAGCGCCAGTTGCTGCAGGCCGCCTGCGCAGCCAAGGAAGCCTTGACCGATGCCGACACCGTCAGCGTCAGCCACGGTGCCTGGCAGGGCGAGCTGAGCCGCGCCGCGTTCGAGGCGATGATCGAGCCGCTGATCGCCCGCAGCCTGAAGAGCTGCCGCCGCGCCGTGCGTGACAGCGGCGTGGAGCTTGAGGAAGTCGCTGCCGTGGTGATGGTCGGTGGTTCGACCCGCGTGCCACGTGTGCGTGAAGCCGTGGGCGCGCTGTTTGGCCGCACCCCGCTGACCTCCATCGACCCGGACCAGGTGGTGGCCATCGGCGCCGCCATCCAGGCCGACACCCTGGCCGGCAACCGCCGCGAAGGTGGCGAACTGCTGCTGCTCGATGTCATCCCGCTGTCCCTGGGCCTTGAGACCATGGGCGGGCTGATGGAGAAGGTGATTCCGCGCAACACCACCATTCCGGTGGCTCGTGCCCAGGAGTTCACCACCTACAAGGATGGCCAGTCGGCCATGATGATCCACGTGCTGCAAGGCGAGCGCGAATTGATCAGCGACTGCCGTTCCCTGGCGCGCTTCGAGCTGCGCGGCATTCCGGCCATGGTGGCGGGCGCTGCGAAAATCCGCGTCACCTTCCAGGTGGATGCCGACGGCCTGCTCAGCGTGGCCGCCCGCGAACTCGGTTCGGGCGTGGAAGCCAGCATTCAGGTCAAGCCGTCCTACGGCCTGACCGATGGCGAGATCGCCCGCATGCTCAAGGACTCCTTCGAGCACGCAGGCTCCGACAAGCAGGCCCGCCAGCTGCGTGAGCACCAGGTGGACGGCGAGCGCCTGCTCGAAGCAGTACAGGGCGCCCTGGACGCCGACGGCGAGCGCTTGCTCAGCAGCGACGAGCGCGACGCCATCGAATTCCAGATGCAAGAACTACGTGATTTGCTGGCCGGCACCGATGGCGCCGCCATCGAGCAACAGACCAAGCGTCTGTCGCAGGTGACCGATGCATTTGCCGCCCGTCGCCTTGATTCGACGGTCAAAGCCGCACTGGCCGGGCGCAACCTGAATGAGATCGAGGAGTAACCGATGCCGCTGGTGACATTCCTGCCGCACGAGAAGTTCTGCCCCGAAGGGCTGACCGTGGAGGTGCCTGCCGGGACCAACATCCTGGAGCTGGCCCACGACCATCACATCGAGATGGAAAGCGCCTGCGGTGGCGTCAAGGCCTGCACCACTTGCCACTGCATTGTGCG
The DNA here is from genome assembly GCF_011752535.1 of Pantoea sp. Tr-811. Classification (NCBI taxonomy): domain Bacteria; kingdom Pseudomonadati; phylum Pseudomonadota; class Gammaproteobacteria; order Enterobacterales; family Erwiniaceae; genus Pantoea; species Pantoea sp. Tr-811. The sequence goes on along the minus strand of NZ_VWXJ01000014.1, from coordinate 154,053 downwards.
CAAGGGCTTCGACTCGCTCGAAGAGGCCGATGAGCTGGAAGAAGACATGCTGGACAAGGCCTGGGGCCTGGAGGCCCAATCGCGCCTCGGTTGCCAGGTGGTGGTGGCGGACGAAGACCTGACCATCGAGATTCCGAAGTATTCGCTCAACCACGCTGCCGAAGCGCCGCACTGAGGTTTGCCTGATGAGCCTGAAATGGATTGATGTACTTGAGATCGCCATCCAGCTTGCAGATAGCAAGCCGGAAGTCGATCCTAGATATGTGAATTTCGTCGATCTGCACCGTTGGGTGCTGGCCTTGCCAGAATTCAGCGACGATCCGTCACGTGGCGGTGAGAAAGTGCTGGAGGCCATCCAGGCGGCCTGGATCGAAGAAGCCGACTAAGCGTGACGCTGCAGGTTAGGCAATCCCCTGGAACCCGCGTATAATTCGCGGGTTTAATTTTTCGTAACACTCATATTCTGGAGTTTTCCATGGCTGTTCAACGTACTTTCTCGATCATCAAGCCTGACGCCGTTGCCAAGAACGTAATCGGCAAGATCACTACCCGCTTCGAAGAAGCTGGCCTGAAAATCGTTGCCTCGAAAATCAAGCAACTGTCCAAAGCCGAAGCCGAAGGCTTCTACGCCGAGCACAGCGAGCGCGGCTTCTTCGGTGACCTGGTTGCCTTCATGACTTCCGGTCCAGTCGTTGTTCAGGTTCTGGAAGGTGAGAACGCCATCGCCAAGAACCGTGAGCTGATGGGCGCTACCAACCCTAAAGAAGCTGCTGCCGGCACCATCCGTGCTGACTTCGCCGAGTCGATCGACGCCAACGCCGTTCACGGTTCGGACTCCGAAGCTGCCGCTGCTCGCGAAATCGCTTACTTCTTCGCTGCTACCGAGGTAACCACTCGCTAAGCGAAAGCTTACGGGTGAGGGTGAATCCATGACGACATCTACTGGCAAAATCAACCTGTTGGGGCTGACCCAGCCGGAAATGGAAAAATTCTTCGACTCGATAGGGGAGAAGCGCTTCCGTGCCGGGCAGGTGATGAAATGGATTCACCATTTTGGCGTGTCCGACTTTGCGGCCATGACCAACGTAGGCAAGGTCTTGCGCGAAAAGCTCGAGGCCGTTGCCGAGATTCGCCCCCCGGAAGTGGTCAGTGAAGACATTTCCGCCGACGGCACCCGCAAATGGGTGATCCGCGTTGCCTCCGGCAGCTGCGTCGAGACCGTCTACATTCCTACCGACGACCGCGGCACCCTCTGCGTTTCGTCGCAAGCCGGCTGCGCCCTGGACTGCAGTTTCTGCTCCACCGGCAAGCAAGGCTTCAACAGCAACCTCACCGCCGCCGAAGTGATCGGCCAGGTGTGGCTTGCGAACAAATCCTTCGGGACCGTTCCTGCCAAGATCGACCGCGCGATTACCAACGTGGTGATGATGGGCATGGGCGAGCCCCTGCTGAACTTCGACAACGTCATCGCCGCCATGCACATCATGATGGATGACCTGGGCTATGGCATTTCCAAGCGCCGCGTCACCCTGTCCACCTCGGGCGTGGTGCCGATGATCGACGAGCTGGCCAAGCACATCGACGTGTCCCTGGCCCTGTCGCTGCACGCGCCGAACGACGAGCTGCGCAACAAGCTGGTCCCTATCAACAAGAAGTACCCGCTGAAGATGCTGCTCGAATCGTGCATGGGCTACATGTCGACCCTCGGTGGCAAGCGCGTGCTGACCATCGAGTACACCCTGCTCAAGGACGTGAACGACCAGCCTGAACATGCCGCGCAGATGATCGAGCTGCTGCGCGACGTGCCGTGCAAGATCAACCTGATCCCGTTCAACCCGTTCCCGCACTCGGGCTACGAGCGGCCGAGCAACAACGCGATCCGCCGCTTCCAGGACCTGCTGCACCACGGTGGTTTCAACGTTACTACCCGCACCACCCGCGGCGACGACATCGATGCCGCCTGTGGCCAGCTGGTCGGCCAGGTCAATGACCGCACCCGCCGCAGCGAGCGTTACATCGCCGTGCGCCAGCTGTCCGCTGACGCTGAGCTCGCAGACAGCGCCGTGCGCCACTGAGTCCCGGCCCCATGAGCCTGCGCGCCGCGCTGTCGATCCTTGCGCTTTCGCTGCTGGCCGGCTGTGTGTCGGGCGGCGCGGGCGACCCCCTGGCCAGCCGCCAGGGCAGGGCCGACGCGGCGCGGGCCTACACCCAGCTGGGCCTGGGTTATTTGCAACAAGGTTTGACCGAACAGGCCAAGGCGCCACTGGGCAAGGCCCTCGCGCTCAATGCCGCGGATGCCGACGCCCATGCGGCGCTGGCCCTGGTGTTCCAGGCACAAGGCGAGCCGGCGTTGGCCCAGGCGCACTTCGAAAAGGCCCTCGCAGCCCGCCCGGGTGATACGCGAATTCGCAACAACTACGGCAGTTTCCTATATGCTCAGCAACGTTTTGCCGAAGCCGAGCAGATGTTTGGTCTTGCCAGCACCGATACCCTGTATCCTGAACGTTCGCGGGTGTACGAGAACCTGGGCCTGACGGCCCGCAAGCTCGACAACCGCGACCAGGCCCAGGCGTACCTGACCAAGGCCCTGCAACTGAACCCGCGGCAACCCCGGGCGTTGCTGGAAATGGCTGAGTTGTCCTTTGAAAACAGGCATTATGTGCCGGCCCGGGAGTACCACGATCGTTTCAGCAAGTTGAGCGATCACAATGCCCGCAGCCTGCTGCTGGGCAGCCGTCTTGCCCGGGTGTTCGACGAGCAGGGCACCCTGGCCGATAGCGGCCAGCAATTACAACGACTTTATCCCGGTACGCCGGAATATCAGCAATACCTGTCGGAGCAACGATGAAAGCCGCGCATCCCGAAGTAGCAGCAGCGACTGGCCAGAACCCCGGCGAGCTGTTGCGCCAGGCCCGCGAGAAACGCGAGTGGTCGCAAGCCGAGGTGGCCCGCAAGCTCAACCTCACCGTAAGTTCGCTGAACCACGTGGAAACCGGCGCCTTCGACAAGCTGCCAGGGCATACCTTCGCCCGTGGCTATATCCGTGCCTATGCCAAGCTGATGGACATGGACCAGGCGCCACTGGTCGAGGCCTTCGACCAATACACCGGTACCCACGCCAAGGGCAGCGAAGTGCATTCGCTGGGCCGTATCGAAGAGCCGGTGCGCCTGTCGCACAACATCATGCGTGGCGTCACCCTGTTGCTGCTGGTGGCCGTGGTGGGCGGCAGCTTCATCTGGTGGCAGGACCAGGGCAGCCTCAAGGGCAAGGACCTGGCGAAGATGGCCCTGGAGCACGTGGAAGTCGAAAGTGCCGACGGCACCACCCAGATTCACCCGCTGGACGAGCCTGAAGACCAGGCCGTGACCGCGGGCCAACAGCCGGAAAGCGCACCGCTGCCGTTGGAGCAGGCGCAGGCGAGCGCCGCTGCCAGCAGCGAAACCGCGCCGGCTGCCACTGCCGCCGCGCCAACCCCGGCGCCGGCACAAGCCCCGGCAACCGCCCCCCAGGCCCATGCCGCAACCACCACCCCGGCGCCCGCCGCCCCGGTAGTACCTGCAGCGCCAGTGGCCAGCGTGCCAGCCGTTGCCGCCGCCGAGCCTGCCGCCCCCGTGGCCGTGCCGGCCGGCAGCGCCAAGGTTGCCATCCAATTCACCGCCGATTGCTGGACCCAGGTGTCCGACGGCAACGGCAAGGTGCTGTTCAGCGCCATCAAGCGCAAGGGCGACAGCCTGGAGCTGACTGGCAAGCCGCCGTTCGCGGTACGCCTGGGCTTTGCCCGGGGCGCCCAGGTCAGCTACAACGGCCAGGCCGTCGATATTGCCCCGTTCACCAGTGGCGAAACCGCTCGCCTGAAGTTGGGACAGTAAGTCATGCACGGCGAATCTCCGATCAAACGTCGCGAATCCCGCAAAATCTGGGTCGGCAATGTGCCGGTGGGTGGTGATGCCCCCATCGCGGTGCAGAGCATGACCAACACCGACACCAACGACGTGATGGCCACCGTGGCGCAAATCCAGCGCCTGGTCGACGCCGGCGTCGACATCGTGCGTGTTTCGGTGCCAGACATGGACGCCGCCGAGGCATTCGGCAAGATCAAGCAGCTGGTCAGCGTGCCGCTGGTTGCCGACATCCACTTCGACTACAAGATCGCCCTGCGCGTGGCTGAACTTGGCGTCGACTGCCTGCGTATCAACCCAGGCAACATCGGCCGTGAAGACCGCGTGCGCGCGGTGGTCGACGCCGCCCGCGACCGCGGCATCCCGATTCGCATCGGGGTCAACGCAGGCTCGCTGGAAAAAGACCTGCAGAAGAAATACGGCGAGCCAACCCCGGCCGCCCTGGTCGAGTCGGCCCTGCGCCATGTAGAGCACCTTGACCGCCTGAACTTTCAGGACTTCAAGGTCAGCGTCAAGGCCTCGGACGTGTTCATGGCCGTCGAAGCCTACCGCCTGCTGGCCAAGCAGATCATCCAGCCGCTGCACCTTGGCATCACCGAAGCCGGTGGCCTGCGCTCGGGAACGGTGAAATCCGCCGTCGGCCTCGGTATGCTGCTGGCCGAGGGCATTGGCGATACCATTCGTATTTCGCTGGCGGCCGACCCGGTCGAGGAAGTGAAGGTCGGCTACGACATTCTCAAGTCCTTGCACCTGCGTTCGCGTGGCATCAACTTCATCGCCTGCCCAAGCTGCTCGCGGCAGAACTTCGATGTGGTCAAGACCATGAACGAGCTGGAAGGGCGCCTGGAAGACCTGCTGGTGCCGCTGGACGTGGCGGTGATCGGTTGCGTGGTCAACGGCCCTGGCGAAGCCAAGGAAGCCCACGTGGGCCTGACCGGTGGCACGCCGAACCTGATCTACATCGACGGCAAGCCTGCGCAGAAACTGACCAATGACAACCTGGTCGATGAGCTGGAGAAGCTCATCCGCCAGAAAGCGGCCGAAAAGGTCGAGGCTGACGCGGCGCTGATCGCCCGCAGCTGACACACAGATTCGAAAGGACTTTTCGTGAGCAAATCGCTGCAAGCCATCCGTGGCATGAACGACATCCTGCCAGAGCAGTCACCGCTGTGGCGCTACTTCGAAGGCACCGTGGCCGGCCTGCTGGATACCTACGGGTACAGCCAGATCCGCACGCCGATCGTCGAGTTCACCGAGCTGTTCAAGCGCTCCATCGGCGAAGTCACCGACATCGTCGAAAAAGAGATGTACACCTTCGAGGACCGCAACGGCGATTCGCTGACCCTGCGCCCTGAAGGCACCGCCGCCTGCGTGCGCGCCGTGCTCGAACATGGCATCACCGGCAATGGCCAGGTGCAGAAACTGTGGTACATCGGCCAGATGTTCCGCCACGAGCGCCCACAGAAAGGCCGCTACCGCCAGTTCCACCAGATCGGTGTGGAAGTGTTCAACCTCGACGGCCCGGACATCGACGCCGAGCTGATCATGCTGACCTGGCGCCTGTGGGGCCTGCTGGGCATCCAGGACGCGGTCAAGCTGGAACTCAACAGCCTGGGCACCAGCGAAGCCCGTGCCCGCTACCGTGATGCGCTGGTCGAGTTCCTTTCGGCGCGCCTGGAACAGCTGGACGAAGACAGCCAGCGCCGCTTGAAGAGCAACCCGCTGCGCATTCTCGACAGCAAGGACCAGAACACCCAGGCGGTGCTGGTTGGCGCACCGAAGCTCGAAGAGTACCTGGACGAAGAATCCCGCGTGCACTTCGAGGGCCTGAAGGCCCGCCTGGAGGCTGCTGGCATTCCGTTCGTGATCAACACCAAGCTGGTGCGTGGCCTGGACTACTACAGCAAGACCGTGTTCGAGTGGGTCACCGACAAGCTCGGCGCCCAGGGCACCGTCTGCGCCGGTGGCCGCTACGATGGCCTGGTCGAGCAGATGGGCGGCAAGCCCACCACTGGCGTCGGCTTCGCCATGGGCATCGAGCGCCTGATCCTGCTGCTGGAAACCCTCGGCAAGGTGCCCGAGGCCATCAACCGCACCATCGATGTCTACCTGTGCGCCTTCGGCGAGCAGGCGGAGCTGGCCGGCCTGCGCCTTTCGGAAAGCCTGCGTGACCGCTTGCCGGGCCTGCGCCTGGCGGTCAATGCCGGTGGCGGCAGCTTCAAGAGCCAGTTCAAGAAGGCCGACAAGAGCGGCGCGCTGTTCGCCCTGATTCTCGGCGACGACGAGCTGGCCAAGCAGGAAATTGGCCTCAAGCCCCTGCGTGGCCAGGGCGAACAACAGAACATTGCCTGGGATGCTCTGGCTGAGCACCTGGAAACCGCGATCGCCCAGGCGTAACGCGGTTCAACAACGAATAGGCGAAAAGGAGTATTGGGGTGTCGAGTACCGATGATGATGAACTGGCAGGCGTAAAGGACTGGTGGAACCGCAACGGCAAGCCGTTGCTCACCGGTGCCCTGCTGGCCGGTGTGGTGGTGCTGGGCTGGAACACCTGGCACAAGTACCAGAGCAACCAGTCGCAAGGCGCCTCGCAGCTGTACCAGGCGTTGCTGGAAACCAGCCTGACGCCGAACGGCCAGCCTGACGCAACCAAGGTTGCGGAACTGGCCGGCAAGCTCAAGAGCGAGTTCGGCGGCACCGCCTATGCCCAATACGGCAGCCTGTTCGTGGCCAAGGTCGCGGTCGAGAGCGGCAAGCTCGACGACGCCGCTGCCGAGCTCAAGAGCGTGCTGGACAAGCCGGCCGACGTCACCCTGGGCGAGATCTCGCGCCAGCGCCTGGCGCGCGTGCTCGCTGCACAAGACAAGGCCGAAGATGCCCTGAAGCTGCTCGACGGTGACGCCGACAAAGCCTTCCTGGCCAGCCGTGAGGAATTGAAGGGCGACCTGCTGGTGCAACTGGGCCGCGCCGACGATGCCCACAGTGCCTACGAAAAAGCCAAGGCCGCGCTGTCTGACGAAGCAGCGGTCGGTGGCCTGCAACTGAAGCTGGATGACCTGGCCAAAGGGGATGCGTAAGTGATCGGTTGGAAACATGCAGCAGTGCTGACCCTGGCCGTATTGGCCGCAGGTTGCAGCAGCAACAGCAAGAAGGAACTGCCTCCGGCCGAGCTGACCAAGTTCACCGAGGAAGTGGTGCTGAAGAAGCAGTGGAGCCGTTCGATCGGTGACGGCCAGGGTGAAACCTACAACACCCTGGTGCCGGCCATCGAGAACGACCGCATCTACGCCTCCGACGTCAACGGCGAAGTCTTCGCCCTCGACCGCATCACCGGTGACGTGGTGTGGAAGAAGGACCTGGAGCTGCCGGTTTCCGGCGCTGTCGGCGTGGGCTACGGCCTGGTGATGCTCGGCACCCTCAAGGGTGAAGTGGTCGCCCTGGACTCCAGCACCGGTGAGGAGCGCTGGCGCTCGCGCGTGACCAGCGAAGTGCTGGCCCCGCCGGCCAACAACGGTGACGTTGTGGTGGTGCAAACCCAGGACGACCGCCTGATCGGCCTCGACGCCGCCACCGGCAACCGCCGCTGGATCTACGAAAACACCCCGGCCGTGCTGACCCTGCGTGGCACCGGCGCGCCAATCGCCACCAACCGCCTGGCCGTCGCCGGCCTGTCCACCGGCAAGGTGGTGGCGGTGGACATCAACAACGGCGTGCCCGTGTGGGAGAGCCGCGTGGCCATCCCGCAGGGCCGTTCCGAGCTGGACCGCGTGGTCGACATCGACGGCGGCCTGCTGCTGTCCGGTGGTACCCTGTACGTCAGCACCTACCAGGGCCGCGTCGCGGGCCTGGACCTGGAAAGCGGCCGCGTGCTGTGGCAGCGTGATGCCTCCAGCTACGTGGGTGTCGCCCAGGGCTTTGGCAACGTCTACGTCAGTGAAGCGTCGGGCAGTGTCGAAGGTGTCGACGAGCGCTCTTCCAGCGCCCTGTGGACCAACGACTCGATGGCCCGCCGCCAGCTGACCGCCCCCGAGGTGTTCTCCAGCTACGTGGCCGTGGGTGACTTCGAGGGTTACCTGCACCTGCTGAGCCAGGTCGATGGCCGCTTCGTCGGCCGTGAGCGTATCGACAGCGATGGCCTGCGCGCCCGCCCACTTGTGGTCGGCGACACCATCTACGTCTTTGGCAACAGCGGCAAGCTCGAGGCACTGACCATCCGCTGAAGCTATGCTTGAAGCCTTGGCGGGCTTCAGGCCGCGGCGTAGGAAACGCCGCCCGAACTCCGGCCGCTGCCTTGCAGCGGCCTTTGCATTTTCAAGAATTCAAGAGTGGAGAGCCGCATGGTTCCCGTAATCGCCCTGGTGGGACGGCCGAACGTCGGCAAATCCACCATGTTCAACCGCCTGACCAAAACCCGCGATGCCATCGTCGGTGACCTGTCGGGCCTGACCCGTGACCGCCAGTATGGTGATGCCAGCTGGCAGGGTCGTTCCTTCATCCTGATCGACACCGGCGGTATCACCGGTGACGAAGTGGGCATGGACGAGAAGATGGCCGAGCAGTCGCTGATGGCCATCGAGGAAGCCGACTACGTCCTGTTCCTGGTGGACGCCCGCGCCGGCATGACCGCCGCCGACCAGATGATTGCCGAGCACCTGCGCAAGCGCAACAAGGCAGCCATCCTGGTGGCCAACAAGATCGACAACATCGATGCCGATGTCGCCCGCGCCGAGTTCTCGCCGCTGGGCATGGGCAACGCCATTCCGGTGGCCGGCTCCCAGGGCCGTGGCATCAACGCGCTGATGGAGTCGGTACTCGGCCACATCCCGCGTGACGCGGTGGAAGAGGCGCTGGACGCCGAAGTCGCCGAAGGCGAGGAAGCGGTTCGCATCCCTGGCCCGAGCGAGAAGGATGGCATCAAGATCGCCATCATCGGCCGCCCGAACGTGGGCAAGTCGACCCTGGTCAACCGCATGCTCGGCGAAGAGCGCGTGGTGGTCTATGACCAGCCGGGCACCACCCGCGACAGTATCTACATCCCGTTCGAGCGTGATGGCGAGAAGTACACCTTCATCGACACCGCCGGCGTGCGTAAGCGCGGCAAAATCCACGAGGAAGTCGAGAAGTTCTCGGTGGTGAAGACCCTGCAGGCGATCAAGGACGCCAACGTGGTGATCTTTGTCATGGACGCCCGCGAAGGTGTGGTGGACCACGACCTCAACCTGCTGGGCTTCGCCCTGGACGCTGGCCGCGCCATTGTCATCGCCCTGAACAAGTGGGATGGCATGGAGTCGGGCGAACGTGACTACGTGAAGACCGAGCTGGAGCGCCGGCTGTTCTTCGTCGACTTCGCCGACATCCACTTCATTTCCGCCTTGCACGGCACCGGCGTGGGCCACCTGTACAAGTCGGTGCAGGCCGCGTTCAAGTCGGCGGTGACCCGCTGGCCAACCAGCCGCCTGACGCAGATCCTCGAAGACGCCGTGAGCGAGCACCAGCCGCCGCTGGTCAATGGTCGCCGCATCAAGCTGCGCTATGCCCACCTGGGCGGTGCCAACCCGCCGCTGATCGTGATTCACGGCAACCAGACCGACAAGATGCCGAGGTCTTACTCGCGTTACCTGGAGAACACCTACCGCCGTGTGCTGAAGCTGGTCGGTACGCCGATCCGCATCGAGTACAAGGGCGGTGAGAACCCGTTCGAGGGCAAGAAGAACACCCTCACCGATCGCCAGGTCAACAAGAAACGCCGCTTGATGTCGCACCACAAGAAGGCCGAGAAGAAGCGCCGTGACAAGCGCTAAACAACCTTCAAAAGCGGGCGCAATCCCTGTAGGAGCGAGCCTTGCTCGCGATGGGCTGCAACGCAGCCCCGGCAATATCGGCTGCGAAGCTGAGAACCTGGGGCCGCTGCGCGACCCATCGCGAGCAACGCTCGCTCCTACCCTGCCGAACAAGGCAGTTGCTCTTGCAATGGGCTGTTGATCCAGCGCAATCCCCCTATTGTTTCAACCTTTTTCCTGACTGCTCGATCCGCTATGCTCGGACTCTACCCCGTGCCGGATACACCCCAGGAAAGAGGGCTCCATGATCCGCAGCAAACTGCCGAATGTCGGCACGACCATCTTCACCACCATGTCCCAGCTCGCCGTGCAAACCGGCGCGCTCAACCTGTCCCAGGGTTTCCCCGACTTCAACGGCCCCCAGGCCCTGCTCGATGCAGTAGGCCGGCACGTGGCCGCCGGGCATAACCAGTATTCGCCAATGACCGGCCTGCCAGCCCTGCGCCAGCAAGTGGCGGCCAAGGTCGCGCGGCTGTATGGCGCGCAGGTGGATGCCGACCAGGAGGTGACCATCACCCCCGGTGCCACCGAGGCCATCTTCTGCGCCATCCAGGCAGTGATCCACGCCGGTGACGAAGTGATCGTCTTCGACCCGTGCTACGACAGTTACGAACCTTCCGTGGAACTGGCCGGCGGCCGCTGCGTGCATGTGCAGTTGAGCGACGGCGATTTCCGCATCGACTGGCAGAAGTTCAGCGATGCCCTGAGCCCGCGCACACGCATGGTGATCCTCAACTCGCCGCACAACCCAAGCGGTGCGCTGATCACCCGCGACGACCTCGACCAGCTCGCACGGTTGATTGCCGACCGGGATATCTACCTGGTCAGCGACGAGGTGTATGAGCACCTGGTGTACGACGGCGTGCGCCACGCCAGCGTGCTGGCCCACGAGCAGCTGTATTCGCGCGCCTTCGTGATCAGTTCGTTCGGCAAGACCTACCACGTCACCGGTTGGAAAACCGGCTACGTGATCGCACCGCCTGCCCTGAGCGCCGAACTGCGCAAGGTGCACCAGTACGTCAACTTCTGTGGTGTTACGCCCCTGCAATGTGCCCTGGCCGATTTCATGGCCGAGCATCCCGAGCACATTGATGAGTTGCCGGGCTTCTACCAGGCCAAGCGTGACCTGTTCTGCGACCTGCTCGAAGGGTCGCGCTTGCGCTTCACGCGCACCGCTGGCACCTACTTCCAGCTGGTGGACTATTCGCAGATTCGCCCGGACCTGAACGACGTCGACATGGCCCTGTGGCTCACCCGCGAGCACGGCGTGGCCAGCATTCCGGTGTCGGTGTTCTACCAGCAGCCCATTCCCGAGCAACGCCTGGTCCGCCTGTGCTTTGCCAAACGAGAGGAGACGCTGCGCCAGGCAGCGGAAAAACTATGCGCGATCTGAGTACCCTGCCCAACCTGCATGTCGCCCTGGTGCAGACCACCCTGGCCTGGCATGACCGCGAGGCCAACTACGCGCATTTCGAGGTGTTGCTGGACCAAGCCCGCGGGGCTGATTTGGTGATCCTGCCGGAAATGTTCACCACCGGGTTCTCGATGCAGTCGGAAAGCCTCTGCGAGCCTGAGAACGGCCCGACCTACAAGTGGCTCAAGGCCCAGGCCAAGCGTATCGATGCGGTGGTGACCGGCAGCGTAATTATCCAGGCCGCCGACGGCAGCCACCGCAACCGCCTGCTGTGGGCGCGGCCCGATGGCGAGATCCTGCACTACGACAAGCGCCACCTGTTCCGCATGGCCGGTGAGCACAAGCACTACACCCCGGGCGAGCGCCAGGTGCAGTTCGAGATCAAGGGTTGGCGGGTGCGGCCGTTGATCTGCTACGACCTGCGCTTCCCGGTGTGGAGCCGTGATGCCCAGGACACTGACCTGTTGCTGTACACCGCCAACTGGCCGGCAGCGCGCCGCCAGCACTGGAACCGGCTGCTGCCGGCGCGGGGCATCGAGAACCTGTGCTATGTGGCGGCAGTGAACCGGGTGGGGACGGACGGCAAGGGCTTTGCCTATTCCGGGGACAGCCAGGTGCTGGACTTCCAGGGCGAGAGCCTGCTCAGTGCAGGGGAGGCCGATGGAGTGTTCACGGCGGTATTGAGCGCGGCGGAACTGGCAGCGTACCGCGCCAAGTTCCCGGCCAACCTGGATGCCGATACCTTCGAGTTGCATTGAAAGCAGGGCCGGCCCATTCGTTGTAGGAGCGGGCTTGCCCCGCGAAAGGGCCGGCCCTGTTCAAATCAAACTCGAATCAATACACATCCCGCCGATACCGCCCATCCTCGATCAACTGCTGCACGGCGTCTTCCCCCAGCAAGCCATTGAGCGCCGCATCCACGCCAGCCGCCATGCCTTGCAGGCTGCCGCAGACATACACACAGGCCCCGTCGGCAACCCAGCGTTTGAATTCCTCGCCGTGCTGCAGCAACACATCCTGCACATACACCTTCTCGGCCTGATCCCGTGAGAAGGCCAGGTCCAGTCGTGCAAGATCACCACGCTCGACCCACGCCTGCAGCTCCTGGCTACACAGCAGGTCATGGGCTCGATTGCGCTCGCCAAACAGCAGCCAGTTGCGCTGCTCGCCGGCATTCACCCGCGCGCGAATCAGGCTGCGCAGGCCGGCCAGGCCCGTGCCGTTGCCGATCAGGATCATCGGCGCGGCGCTGTCTGGCAGGTGGAAGCTGCTGTTGCGGCGCAGGCGCAGGTTCAAAGTGCCGTTGAGCGGCAGGTACTCGGTGAGCCAGCCAGAGCCCAGGCCCAGGTGGCCATCGGCGTGGCGCTCCTGGCGCACGATCAGCTCCAGCACGCCATCGCTGGCGATCGAGGCGATCGAATATTCGCGGCTGCCGATCGGCACCAGGGCATCCACCAGCGCCTGGGGCTGCAGGCCGATCAGGTGATCGCGGCGAGTTGGCAACTGGCGGCCGGCCAGGGCCTGGCCGAGGGATTCGGCAAGGCCTTCGACCTGCACCTTGGCATTCACATCCAGCGCCATGCCTTTGAGGAAGGCGTCGATCCGTGGCTGGCCATTGAGCGGCAGGGCCTCCACCAGGTCCCCGGCCTCCCAGCTGGCAGGCGCGTGTGGGCACAGGCCGAGCAAGTACACCGGTTGGCCCTGGCTGCCAGGGTTCAACAGCTCGCGGCGCACGAGGGTCCAGTTGCCGTAGCTTGGCGGCTGCCAGGCCGCTACCGGCTGGGCGCCGGTCAGTTGCGCCAGTTCCTGCTGCCATTGTTGCAGGGCGGCCGGGTCGGCGTTGTCCACTTCCACCGGGCTGAACGCCGTGCTGGCGCCGCGCTCGCCAAGCCAGGCCTGCAGGCGCCGGGCGAAGCCGCAGAAGTGCGGGTACTGGCGGTCGCCCAGGGCGAGCAGGGCGTAGTCGAGGTGGTTCAGTGCCCACGGTTGGCCAAGCACCTTGCGTTCGAAACCACGGGCGCTGTCGGGGGCTTCGCCATCGCCGAAGGTGCTGACCACGAACAACGCACGGCGAGCCTGGCGCAGCTCGTGCTCACCCAGTTCGGCCAGGGCGCGGACCTGCACGGGCACGCCAGCGGCTTGCAACTGGCCGGCACTCTGCCAGGCCAGCTGCTCGGCCAGGCCGCTCTGGCTGGCGAAGCCGATCAGCCAGCTGTCGCCGGCGGCCTTGGCGCTGGCCACGTTGCCACGGGCAGCACGCACCTGGCGCTTCTTGCGGCGGCGGTCGAGGTACAGCAGCCAGCCGGTGACGAAGAACAGCGGCATGGTCAGGCTGGCGACGGTGACGATGATGCGCCCAGGCAGGCCGAAGTATTCGCCCACGTGCAGGGCGTACACGCTTTGCAGCAGCTGCGCCTTGAAGGACTTGTCGGTGTAGCGGTCATGGCTTTTCACCTGGCCGGTGGCCGGGTCCAGCACCAGGGTGTTGAAGGCGCGCGGGTGGGCTGCGTCTTCCTGCAGGTAGAACAGGTTGGCCGGCTGGCCGCCTGCCGGTGGCAGGCGCAGGTTGTAGGCAGCAAGGTTCGGGCCTGCGGCGTTCTTGAGGCTGGCCCAGATGGCGTCGTAGTCCACTACCAGCGCCGGGGCATTCTTGTCGGCCTGGGGCGGGCCGTGGCGGCCGCGGCCTTCACCGCGTTTCTGTTGCTGCCCGGCCGCAGGTTCGTCGGCCAGCAGTTTGTTCAGGCCGGCGCGGTACCACTCGTAGGACCAGAACAGCCCGGTAAGGGCGAACAGCAGGTAGAACAGCAGGCACCAGGTGCCGGCCACGGCGTGCAGGTCCCAGTTGAAGGCGCGGCCTTTCTTGGCCCAGTCGAGGGTCAGCCAGGTGCGCCAGTTCAGGGCCTTGCGCGGCCAGCGCAGGTACAGGCCAGAGAGGCAGAAGAACACCAGCATCAGGGTACAGGCGCCGGTGATCTGCCGCCCGGTGTCGCCGATGGCAAGGAAGCGGTGCAGGTTGAGCATCAGGTTGAAGAAGCCTTGCCCGCTGGCCTCGCCCTTGAGCGCGCCGGTGTACGGGTCGGCGTAGCGCAGCTCGCCACGGCGTTCACCGGGTGGTGGGGTGAAGAAGATGCGTGCGGCATTGCCTTCGCGTACATCCACCCACAGCATCGACACCTTCTCGCCTTGCTCGGCTTCTACCCGGCGTACCAGTTCGGCAGGGGGCAGCACGCCTTCGGCGCGCACCTCGACCTTGAGCACGTCGGCGTTGAATGCACGCAGCAGCTCTTCCTGGAACGAGTACAGGGCGCCGGTAATGCCCATCAAGGCCAGCACCAGGCCAGCGGTGATGCCAAAGAACCAGTGCAGTTGGAACAGCGTCTTCTTCACCACATCTCTCACCTTGTAAACCGCCGCGTCCTGCGCGACCTGCATTATGCCTTGATACGCAAACGCCCCGCTCACGGGAATGAACGGGGCGGGGGGTGATTTCTTTTAGGGGTTGCCTGTGCCGGCCTCTTCGCGGGGCAAGCCCGCTCCTACAAAGGGAACCCATTGTAGGAGCGGGCTTGTCCCGCGAAGAGGCCCGGGCAGGCTAGCCCAGGCCCATCATCAGAAGTGCACGCTGGTGGTCAACAGTGCAGTCCGCCCGGCCGCCTGGTTGGCGAAGTGGGTGGAGAAGGCCTTGTCGTAGTACACCTCGTTGGTCAGGTTCTGCACGTTCAGCTGCAGGTCGACGTTCTTGGTCAGCTTGTAGGCGGCCATGGCGTCGTAGCGTACGTAGCTGTCGACCATGGTGGTGTTGGCCACGCTGCCGTACACGTCATCCACGTAGAACGCACCGCCACCGACCGTCAGCTTCGGCGTGATCGAATAGGTGGTCCACAGGCTTGCGCTGTTGTTCGGCGTGTTCGGCAGCTGGTTGCCGTCGTTGGCCTTGCCCAGCGGGCCGCCGTCGATCTGGCGAGCCTGCATGTAGGTGTAGCCGGCGAACACCTGCCACTTGTCGGTGATCTTGCCGCTGGCCGACAACTCGATGCCCTGTACGCGGGTTTCGCCGATGTTTTCGTAGGTGTTGGTGTTCACCTGGACGCGGGCGTTTTCCTTCTCGGTGCGGAACAGCGCGGCTGCCAGCGACAGGCGCTCGTTCAGCAGGTTCCACTTGGTGCCGATTTCATAGTTGGTGGTTTCTTCCGGCTCCATGTCGCTGCCCAGCAGGTTGCCGTTACGGTCTGGCGTGCCGCCCAGTGGGTTGCCTTCCATACCTTCGCCGAGCAGGGCGCCTGGCGGCGTTGCGGAGGTGGCATAGGACACGTAGATGCTGCCGTTCTCGGCCGGTTTCCACACCAGGCCCAGCTGGCCGGTGACGAACTCGCTGACGTCCTTGCCTTTGGCAGTGGTGGTGCCGGCGGCGTTGAAGGTCTTGTAGTCGGTGTCGAAGTGGTCGTAGCGCAGGCCCATGTTCAACAGCCAGTCAGGCGTCAGCTCCAGGGTGTCGAACACGTAGATCGCCCGGGTCTTGCTGTTGGTGGTGGTGCCGGCGTAGTTGCGCGAGATCGCGCCGTTCCAAGGATCGTCCGGGTTCGGGTTGCCCAGCGAGGTGCAGTTGTAGCCGCTGCTGGCGCCGATCATGCCCGGGGTGCAGTTGGTGCTGGAGCTGGCTGGCGAGCCTGGGGTGGTGTCGGTGTTGACGTTGTACGAGGAACGGTCGCTCTCTTCACGGCTCAGTTCGATACCGGTGGAGAAGCTGTTCTTCAGGCCGCCCACGTAGAACTCGCCGAACAGGTCGGTTTGGTTGGTGGTGGTGGCGGTGTTGCCGACACGGCTGTTGGCACGGCGCCAGACGCTGCCGTTGTTGACGTTGCCCTTGCTGTCGTCGGGCTGGGTCAGGATGTAGTCCTGCATGCTGTTGCCGTGGCGCAGGGTGTTCTTGATGGTCAGCGAGTCGGTCAGGTCGTGCTCGAAGGCGAACGTGGCGATGTCGACGCGGGTCTTGCGGAAATCGCGCCCGGTCAGGCCATAGAAGTTGTCGCTGTCGCCGCCGTCGTTCGGCTTGCTCGGGTGCGCCGAGGTGCGCGCGCCGCTGCCTGCGGTTGGAATGCTGTAAGGAATGCCCGAATCCGGCAGGTCGTCGCTTTCCAGGTGGTAGTAGTCAAGGTTCACGCGGGTGGCGGTGCCCAGGCCGAAGGCCAGGGACGGGGCGATGCCCCAGCGGTCGTAGTTGACCTTGTCGCGGCCGGCAACGTTGCTTTCGTGGGTCATCAGGTTCAGGCGGCCGGCAACGGTGTCGCTGAACTGGTAGTTGCCATCGAAGGTGTAGCGCTGGGTCTGGTCGCTGCCCCAGGTCCAGGCGCCGTCCAGCGAGTTGCCCAGGTGTGCGCGCTTGCTCACCAGGTTGATGGTGCCGCCGGCAGCGCCACGGCCGCCGATGGCCGAGTTCGGGCCCTTGGCCACTTCTACCGATTCAATGGCGAAGATTTCGCGGGTTTGCGCGCCAGTGTCGCGCACGCCGTCCAGGTAGGTATCACCCTGGGCGTCGAAGCCACGGATGAACGGGCGGTCGCCTTGCGGGTTGCCGCCTTCGCCGGCGCCGAAGGTGATGCCGGGTACGGTACGCAGGGCGTCCTGCAGGGTCAGGGCGTTGGTGTCCTTGATCACTTGCTGCGGGATGACGGTCACCGAGCGCGGGGTGTCCACCAACGGTGCGGTGTACTTCTGCGAAGCGGCTTTATCGACCTTGTAGTCGGTGCTGGCCTGCTCAGCCTTGCCATTGACGCTGGTGGCGTCGAGGGTGATGGCGCTGGTGGCGGCCGGTTCGGCGGCGTAAACGGTCGAAGCGCTGAGGGCGACGCCGATGGCGGTCACGATCAGGCGTGGCGAGCTGACTGCAGATGGTACGTATTGACGCATTGTTGTAGACCTTCCCCAAGGTGTGAAGGCCGCGGATGTTAATGTAAGGGATTGTAAGGCACAATTGAGACTCGTTACCATTCGCTAGAAATTTACAATCTTTACAAATTCTCTTTACGTTTTACCGACGCTGAATCGTCTAAGGCACGCCAAGGGCTTGTGCCGCGTAAAAGGGAATCAATATCATTGACGTCTTTACAGATCTTAACGGTGGGCCGCCATGCTGCTTCATATCCCAGGGTTGTTCGACGCCGCTGAACTGGCCCGTATTCGCGAGGCCCTGGAGCAGACCGACTGGGCCGATGGCAAGGTTACCGCCGGGTACCAGTCGGCCAAGGCCAAGCACAACCTGCAACTGCCCGAAGGCCACCCGCTGGGCAAGGAGATCGGCAGCGCGCTGATCGACCGCCTGTGGCAGACCCCGCGTTTCATGTCCGCGGCGTTGCCACACAAGGTGTTCCCGCCGTTGATCAACTGCTACCGCGAAGGCGGCAACTTCGGTTTCCACATCGACAACGCCCTGCGCCAGCCCAAGGGCAGCCCGGAGCGGGTGCGCACCGACCTGTCCTCCACGCTGTTTCTCAGCGACCCGGACAGCTACGACGGAGGTGAGCTGGTGATCCAGGACACCTATGGCGAACAACAGGTGAAGCTGGCCGCCGGTGACCTGGTGCTGTACCCCGGCACTAGCCTGCACAAGGTCAACCCGGTGACCCGTGGCGTGCGCTATGCCGCGTTCTTCTGGACCCAAAGCCTGGTGCGCGAGGACAGCCAGCGGGCGCTGTTGTTCGAGATGGACAACGCCATCCAGCAACTCACCGCCGACGTGCCGGACCACCCGTCCCTGCTGCAACTGACCGGCACCTACCACAACCTGCTGCGCCGCTGGGCCGAGGTCTGAACCGTGTCCTATCAGTTGCGACGTGAAGAAGTGGTGGATGTGGCGGGCCTGCAAGCGATGCTCGAAGAAAGCCCCGGCAAGGCCGCCCAGGCGATTCTGGCAGCGGCGGGGCAGGGCGTGGTCGAGGCGCAGCTGCTGCTCGGGCAGATCCTGCTCGATGGCCGTGGCATCGAGCAGGATGCCGGCGTCGCCCGGCGTTGGTTCGGCATCGCCGCCCAGGGCGGCAGCGCCATGGCGCACAACATGCTCGGGCGCTGCCTGGAGCATGGCTGGGGCGGCGAGCAGAATCCGTCGCAAGCGGCCATCCATTATGCCCAGGCAGCTGACGCAGGCCTGGACTGGGGCCTTTACAACCTGGGCAACCTGCTGGCCACCGGGCGTGGCTTGCCGGCCAACCAGGCCCAGGCGCTGACTTGCTACGAGAAGGCCGCGCAAATGGGCCACGCCAAGTCGATGAACTTGTACGGGCGCTACTTGGAGCACGGCATCGCCACCGCCGCCAGCCCGGTGCGGGCGGTGCGCTGGTATCGCCGCTCGGCCGAGGCGGGGGATTTTCGCGGGATGTTCAGCCTGGCCATGGTGCTGGCCGAGCGCGGCGAGATGGCCGAGGCCGGCGCTTGGCTGGAGCGGGCGCGGGTCGAAGGGAACCTGAACTTCCTGCGCAGCGCCCTGGTGACCTTGCAGGGCGCCGGGCCGCTGCTGATGAGCTTTGCCGCGCGTTATGCCGAGGAGGTTGAGCGGCGGGGTGTTTGAGCCTGTGCACCCGTGGCATTGCGGGCAGTTTTCCGGGTTACCTGTTGCGCAGTTGGCAGTGAGGATGGTCGCTCATCCATAGCGCGAAGAGACAGGCGCTTGTGCCCCTGTAGCGCTTCGCTCGCCACTGCAATGCAACGGGAGTTACGTCGTGAATGAATCCAAGTTGAAACAGTCTTTCACTGCCAGCCTCAAAATTTTGGGGCAACCGAGTAGTAGCGATTACTGGAGTGGGCTTTCGGCCGACTCAAGGTTGATGGTGATCGAAGATGATTATGCCTCGGGCGGTTTGGATATGGCGGGGGCGGGGTGGCTGGTAAAGGAGTTCGACGCTGATTTTTCCAAAGCGTCTGATGTCACGTTGCGCTTCGAGCTGCTTGATGAAGCTACCCAGCAGTTCAGAATCAGCTGCCAGAGCCCGAAGTCCTATGCGGGCAAGCGGCTGGACACCAGCAGGAATGGCTACCTGGGTTTTTACGGTAATACAGGCGACCATGTTGCCTGGGCCTTGAAGATCATCAGTGGGCAGCCAGGCGAGGGCATGGTGATTCAGATCGCCGACCACAAGGGCAACGATGTGAAGCATGTCGACAAAGGGTATGTGGGTACCCGTGGCTCGAATCCTGCGTTCAGCTTCGAGGTGAAGGATTATCGCGTGCTTTGAGCCTGCGCCGATAAAAGAACGGGGCCTTGCGGCCCCGTTCTTGCGTTACAGGTAGTAAGCCTTCAGCGGCGGGAAGCCGTTGAATTCCACGGCGCTGTAGCTGGTGGTGTAGGCGCCGGTCGACAGCCAGTACAGGCGGTCACCGATGGCCAGGTTCAGCGGCAGGCCGTACTTGTAGTTCTCGTACATGATGTCGGCGCTGTCGCAGGTAGGGCCGGCGATGACCACTTCTTCAGCTTCGCCTTTCTTCTCGGTCCAGATCGGGAACTTGATGGCTTCGTCCATGGTTTCGATCAGGCCGGAGAACTTGCCCACGTCGGTGTAGATCCAGCGCTCGACGGCGGTACGCGACTTGCGTGCTACCAGCACCACTTCACTGACCAGGATACCGGCGTTGGCGATCAGCGAACGGCCTGGCTCCAGGATGATTTCCGGCAGGTCGTCACCGAAGTCTTCCTTGAGGAAGCGGATGATTTCTTCGGCGTAGGTTTCCAGGCTGTTGGTCCGGGTGATGTAGTTGGCCGGGAAGCCGCCACCCATGTTGATCAGCTTGAGCTCGATGCCGTCTTCTTCCTTCAGGCGCTCGAAGATCACCTTGACCTTGGCGATGGCCGCGTCCCACACGCTGATGTCGCGCTGCTGGGAGCCTACGTGGAAGGAAATGCCGTAGGGCACCAGGCCCAGGTCACGGGCCAGGATCAGCAGGTCCATGGCCATGTCGGTCTGGCAGCCGAACTTGCGCGACAGCGGCCAGTCGGCGGTGGTCGAGCCTTCGGTGAGGATACGCACGTACACCTTCGAACCCGGCGCGGCCTTGGCGATGTTGCGCAGGTCGGCCTCGGAGTCGGTGGCGAACAGGCGCACACCCTTCTCGAAGAAGTAGCGGATGTCCTTGGACTTCTTGATGGTGTTGCCGTAGCTGATGCGGTCGGCGCTGACACCGCGGCTCAGCACCTTGTCCAGCTCGTAGATCGAGGCGATGTCGAAGCTCGAACCTTTCTCTTTGAGCAGGTCGATGATTTCGACGGCCGGGTTGGCCTTGACCGCGTAGTAAACCTTGGCGAATTCGAACCCGGCGCGCAGGTCGTCATAGGCCTGGCTGATCATCTGGGTGTCGATGAGTACGAACGGGGTTTCCTGCTTGTCGGCGAACGCCTTCATTTTCTGGAAGGTGTCACGCGCGAAATAGTCTTCGACCTGGATCGACATGCTCAGGGACTCCATTGGCAAACTGAAAGATTAAGTGGCTGCAAACTGAACGTCCTCCGTATCCCCACTTTGGTTCGCCTACTCAGTACTTGAGCCGGATGGATCGTTTCCAGCATGGACGTTCGGCGCGCACTTTAGGGCGTGAAGAATGCAGAATCAACAGGCAATCCGGGCGTGATCGCCGTGGATCGACGCCCTGCCATTTGAATAACCGACTCGCGTGACCGCCTGATGTTCCCCACGGTGTTTCAAGCGTAAAAAATTGTGGAATGGACCACCTTGGCCCCCTCGCGGGTAAACCCGTTCCTACAGGGTTTTCGCATTCCTTGTAGGAGCGGGCTTGCCCGCGAAAGGGCCTGTGGTGTTCATATTTATGGCCACATGTTCCTGGCACTGCCGTGCATGAAAAAGACGATAAATTTTTTGTTACCGTCGGGCAGAATTGCCGTTATGGATGAGAAACATTACTATTCGCACCCTTTCCCGCCTCCCTGACGACCCAGACCGTGTCCGGACACAAAGGCTTCCTCGACCATTACCATGAGCTGATCGGCACCTGGACGCGCAAGTTGCGCAGTCGCCAGCAGGTCGAGGACCTCACTCACGATGCCTTCGTCCGGGTGCTGGAAAACCCGCGCGAGCAGGTCGAGCAGCCGCGTGCCTACCTGCACCAGACCGCGCGCAACATCGCCGTCGACGGCTTTCGCCGCGAGGACCGGCGCCAGGCCCTGGAGCAGGAAGCCTTCGCCCAGGGCGCGCTGGCAAGCGATGACCCCGAAGCCTACGTGCATGCCCTGGAACTGGCCGATAGCGTCGAGCGTGCCCTGGCCGAGTTGCCACTCAATTGTCGGCGGGTGTTCATCTGGCAGAAGCTCGAAGGCCTGACCCAGGCGGAAATCGCCGAGCGCATGGGCTTGAGCAAGAACATGGTGGAAAAGTATATGATTCGCACGCTCCGGCATCTGCGCGAGCACCTGGATGTGTCGGCACGATGAGTCAGGAGAGCTTTTCCATGAAACCGCACGGCAGCGACACCGCCCGTGAACAGGCGGCGGCCTGGTTCGTCCGCCTGCAGGACGCCCCCCACGACGCGGCGCTGCAACAACAGCTGCGCGCCTGGCTGGCCGCCGACCCGGCGCACCGCGCCGAATACGATGCGCTGGCCACGCTGTGGAGCGCCGCCAGCCTGATTCCGCGCCAGCGCCTGGAGGCCTTGTGCGAGCCTGACCCGGTGGCGCAACTGCCGCGCCGGCGCCTGCTGCGCCAGGCCCTGGCGGCCAGTGTGGCGGTGCTGGCGCTGGGGCTGGGCTGGAGTGGCTGGCACTACCAGCAGCTCAACCATCACGCCAACCTTCAAACGGCCTTGGGCGAACGCCGCCAGGTGGAACTGCCCGACGGCTCGCACCTGGAGCTCAACGGCGCCACGCAGTTGCAGGTGGCGTTCAGCGCCGGGCGCCGGCAGGTTCGGCTCGATGCTGGCGAAGCCATGTTCATCGTTGCCCACGACAGCAGCCGGCCATTCGTGGTCGACACCGCCCAGGGCAGCGTGACCGTGACCGGCACCCGCTTCGATGTGCGCCTGGACCCGGCCGCCACCCGGGTGGTGGTGGAGCAAGGTTCGGTCAGGGTGCAGGGCAGTGCTACTTCGGTGGCGCAATTGGGCGCAGGGCAGGGCTCGGCCATCGATGCCCACGGCACGGTGAGTGCGCCTTATTCCGTCAACGCCGGTGCCCTGACGGCCTGGCGCCAGGGCAAACTGGTGTTCGACAACGCCAGCTTGGCCGAGGTGGTGGCTGAGGTTTCCCGCTACCGTGCCGAGCCGCTGCGGGTCGCCCCGGGCAAGGTGGCCCAGCTGCGCCTATCCAGCACCTTCAGCACCGACGACACCGACGCGCTGCTGCGCGCCCTGCCGAGCATCCTGCCGGTGGCGATCAAGGCCCATGCCGATGGCTCGCGCGAAATAATCGCGAAATAGATTCAGGTTTTTTTCCGCTCGTTCGTCTTCCCCGCCAGCTGCAACTGCCAAGCATTTCCATTCGCATGCGGTTGGCGTTTATTCCTTCTTGTGGATGTTTCGACGACGTGAACAACAACAAACCTTTTCCACGCCTGAGCGCCTTGGCGCTGGCCCTGGCCGTCAGCACCGTGGCCGTCAACAGCCATGCCGAGCAAGCCGGCGGCACCCTGCAGATCCAGGCCCAGCCGCTGGCTTCGGCGCTGAACCAACTGGGCCAGCAAACCAACCTCCAGCTGTTCTTCAGCCCTGAACTGGTGGCGGGCAAGCAGGCACCGGCGGTGTCGGGCAGCCTGGCCCCGGTACAAGCGCTGCAGCAGTTGCTGCAAGGCAGTGGCCTGACCTTTGAAATGTCCCAGGACACCGTGGTGATCAAGCCCTTGCCTGCGCTCGACCTTGGCAGCGCCAGCCTGGAGCTGGCGCCCACCGACATCAAGGTGGTCGGTGACTGGCTGGGCGATGCCGACCAGGCCGTGGTGCAGAACCACCCCGGTGCGCGCACCGTGGTGCGCCGCGAGGCCATGGTCGAGCAAGGGGCGATGAACGTGCGCGATGTGCTGCGCGGCATCCCCGGTGTGCAGGTGCAGGACTCCAACGGCACCGGCGGCAGCGACCTGTCGCTGAACGTTGGCGTGCGCGGCCTGACCTCGCGCCTGTCGCCACGCTCCACGGTGCTGATCGACGGCATTCCGGCGGCATTCGCCCCCTATGGCCAGCCGCAGTTGTCGATGGCGCCGATTTCCTCGGGCAACCTCGACAGCATCGATGTGGTACGCGGCGCCGGTTCCGTGCGCTATGGCCCGCAGAACGTCGGCGGGGTGATCAACTTCGTGACCCGGGCCATTCCGGAAAAGGCCTCGGCTGAGCTGGGCACCACCCTGGAAACCTCCCGCCATGGCGGCTGGAAACACACCGAGTCGGCGTTCGTTGGCGGCACGGCCGACAACGGCATGGGCGTGGCCTTGCTGTACACCGGGGTGAACGGCAACGGCTACCGCCAGAGCAACAACGGCAACGACATCGACGACGTCATCCTCAAGACCCACTGGGCGCCCACCGACGTCGACGAGTTCTGGCTCAACTTTCATTATTACGATGGCCGCGCCGACATGCCCGGCGGCCTGACCCAGGCCCAGTACGACCGCAACCCGTACCAGTCGCTGCGCGACTACGACTACTTCGCCGGGCGGCGCAAGGATGTGTCGTTCAAGTGGCAGCGCCAGCTCGACGAGGCCACCCAGTTCGAGGTGCTGACCTACTACACCGACAGTTTTCGCGGCAGCGCCATCGCCGCGCGCGACATGAAGACGTTGTCGTCGTACCCGCGCAACTACCACACCTTCGCCATCGAGCCGCGGGTGTCGCGGATCTTCTTCGCCGGCCCCACCACCCAGGAAGTCAGCGTTGGCTACCGCTACCTCAAGGAAGCCATGCGCGAGCAGTCTTCGCGCCTGGCGCTGATCGACAACGTGCCGACCGTAACGCCAACCTCCGACGGCCATGTGTTCCAGGACCGCAGCGGCGGCACCGAGGCCAGCGCCTACTACATCGATGACAAGATCGACGTCGGCAACTGGACCATCACCCCCGGCATCCGTTTCGAGCACATCAACACCGACTGGCGCGACCGCCCGGTGCTGGGCACCAACGGCAAGCCGGTGCCGGAGAAGAACCGCAGCATCACCAGCAACGAGCCGCTGCCGGCGCTGAGCGTGATGTACCACCTCTCCGATGCCTGGAAAGTGTTCGCCAACTACGAGACGTCGTTCGGCAGCCTGCAGTACTTCCAGCTGGGCCAGGGCGGCGCGGGCGACAGCACGGCCAATGGCCTGGAGCCGGAGAAGGCCAAGACCTATGAGGTGGGTACGCGCTACGACAACGGCGCCTTCGCCGGTGAGCTGACGGCGTTCTACATCGACTTCGATGACGAGCTGCAGTACATCAGTAACGATGTGGGCTGGACCAACCTGGGGGCGACCAAGCACCAGGGCATCGAGGCCTCGGTGCGCTACGACCTGGCCGCGCTGGACCCGCGCCTGGAAGGGCTGTCGGTGTCGGGGGGCTACACCTTTACCCGCGCCACCTATGAGGGCGACATCCCCGGCTTCAAGGGCCGCGACCTGCCGTTCTATTCACGCCAGGTGGCCACGGCCGGCGTGCGTTACGCGGTGAACCATTGGACCTGGAACCTCGATGCCTATGCCCAGAGCAAGCAGCGTGCGCCGGGCACCGGGATCAATGCCGATGGCAGCTTCAGCGGCGACTACATCACTGAGCCGAGTGCCGATGGGCAGTATGGCGATATTCCGGGTTACGTGACCTGGCATGCCCGTGGTGGGTATGACTTCGGGCCGCAGCTGTCCAACCTGAAGTTGGCGGCGGGGGTGAAGAACCTGTTCGACAAGCAGTACTTTACCCGCTCCAGCGACAACAATGCCGGGCTGTATGTGGGTGAACCGCGTACCTTCTATGTGCAGGCCAGTGTAGGGTTCTGAGCCAAGCCGGGGCCGCTGTGCGGCCCTTCGCGACCTCCGGTCGCTCCTACCGGGCCAATGTAGGAGCGACCAAAGGTCGCGATTGGGGCGCAAAGCGCCCCCAGCAATTCAGGAAGCCACCACCTCAGCCGGGGAAACGATGCTGGTCTTGGCCCCGCGCGAACGCCCCGAGCTCAGGTAAGCGGCAATCGACTCCTGGGTCACCTCGCCGAGGAACACCTGTTCGGCATCGAGCACCGGCAACCACGCGCGGTTGAACTCGTACATCCGCGACAGCAGGATGCGCAAATGCTCGTCATGCGATGCCGTGGCATTGAACGGGCGCAGGAACTCCCCGCACGTGCCTTGCTGGCGGTGCATGTCACGCCGGCGCACATAGCCCAGCGCCTTGTTCTGTTCGTCGGTCACCACCACGTAGCGGCGGTCATGCTCGTCGAGCAGTTCCAGCGCATCGCTCACCGGCGTTTGCGGGCTCACCGACGGCGCGTTGTCTGCCGCGTCCTCGGCGCGCACCAGCAGCAGGCGTTTCAAGGTGCTGTCCTGGCCAACGAAGTTGCTCACGAAATCATCCACCGGGTGCGCCAGCAAGGTGTCCGGGTGGTCCAGCTGCAGCAACTTGCCAGCGCGGAAGATGGCGATCTTGTCGCCCAGCTTGATCGCCTCGTCGATGTCGTGGCTGACCATGATCACGGTCTTGTTCAGCGCCCGCTGCATTTCGAAGAACTCGTTCTGGATCATCTCGCGGTTGATCGGGTCGACCGCACCGAACGGCTCGTCCATCAACAGCACCGGCGCCTCGGCCGCCAGGGCGCGAATCACCCCGATACGCTGCTGCTGGCCACCGGACAGCTCGCGCGGGTAGCGCTGCAGGTACTGCTTGGGTTCGAGCTTGATCATGTGCATCAGCTCGCGGGCGCGTTCGTGGCATTTTTGCTTGTCCCAGCCGAGCAGGCGTGGGACCACGGTGATGTTCTCCTCGATGGTCATGTTGGGGAACAGGCCGATCTGCTGGATCACGTAGCCGATCTGCCGGCGCAGGGTCACTTCGTCCAGGGCGCTGGTGTCCTCGCCATTGATGAACACCTGGCCGGAGGTTGGCGTGATCAGGCGGTTGATCATCTTCAGCGTGGTGCTCTTGCCACAGCCCGAGGGGCCGAGGAACACGCAGATTTCGCCTTCGTTGACGGTCAGGCTGACCGAGTCGACGGCCTTCACGGCCTTGCCGTTGACGTCGAAGGTTTTGCTGAGGTGCTTGAGTTCGATCATGAGCGCAGTCCTTCTGGAGTCAGGGCACGTTGCAGGGTTTGCAGGAGCAGGTCGGCGATGATTGCCAGCAGGCTGACCAATACCGCGCCGACCAGCAGCATCGACATGTCGCTGCGGCTGATGGAGGTGAGAATGAGCACGCCAAGGCCGCCGGCGCCGATGGTGGCGGCGATGGTCATCACGCCGATGTTCATCACCACGGCGGTGCGCACGCCGGCGAGGATCACTGGCACTGCAATCGGCAGCTCGACCATGCGCAGGCGCTGGCCGAAGGTCATGCCGATACCGCGCGCCGCTTCACGGATGCCGGGCTCGACGTTGGTCAGGGCCAGGTAGGTGTTGCGCAGGATCGGCAGCAATGAATAGAGGAACACCGCGGTGATCGCCGGCAGCGGCCCCAGGCCCTGGCCGAACTTGGAGTAGAACGGCAGCAGCAGGCCGAACAGGGCGATCGACGGAATGGTCAGCAGCACCGTGGCACTGGCCTGCAGCGGGCCGGCGACGGCCGGGAAGCGGGTCATCAGGATGCCCAGCGGCACGCCAACGACGATCGCCAGGCCCACGGCAACGCCGACCAGCATGATGTGCTGCCAGGTCAGCTGCAGCACCTGGGCCCAGTCGAGGTGGGCGAACGTGTCGAGCAGGCTCATGGCTGTACCTCGGCGGTCAGGGGGTGGTCACGCAGGAAGGCCGCGGCCACTGCGCTCGGGTTCTGGTGTTCGACGTCGACCTTGGCGTTGAGCTGGCGCATGGTTTCGTCATCGAGCTGTTCGGCCAGTGGCTTGAGCAGGCCGACCAGTTGCGGGTTGGCGTCGAGCACTGGCTTGCGCACGACTGGGGCGGCGGTGTAGTCGGGGAAGTAGTGCTTGTCGTCTTCGAGCAGCTTGAGGTTGAACGCATTCAGGCGCCCATCGGTGGTGTACACCAGGCCCGCGAACACCTGGTTGTTGTGCATGGCGGTGTAGACCAGCCCGGCGTCCATCTGGCGGATGTTGGCGCGGCCCACTTGCAGGCCATACATCTGCTTCAGGCCCACCAGGCCATCCGGGCGGTTGGCGAACTCGGTGTCCAGCGCCACCAGGTGCTTGCGCTGGCTTTCGTCACGCAGCACCTGGTTCAGGTCGCTGATGGTGTTGATCTGTGGATAAGCCTCGGCCACCTGCTTGGGCAGGCCCAGGGCGTAGGTGTTGCTGAACTTCGACGGGGTCAGCCAGATCAGGTCCTTTTTGGCATCCAGTTCCTTGACCCTGGCATAGGTGGCCGCAGCGTCGGGCATGCGCTCGTCGATATGGTTGTACGACACCAGCGACACGCCGGTGTACTCCCACATCAGGTCGAGCTGGCCGGTTTCCTGGGCCTGGCGTGCAATGCTGCTGCCAAGGCCGCTGGTAACGCGCACCTCGAAGCCATTGGCACGCAGGTATTGCGCGGTAATTTCGGCGAGCACGGTCTGTTCGGTGAACACCCGCGCGCCGATGCGAATCAGCGGTTTTTGCGCCGCCTGGGCAAACCCTGCGAACAGCAGGGCCGCGCCCAGCAGCAAGGCGATTGTCTTTTTCATGGGTTCCCTCTCGT
Source organism: Pantoea sp. Tr-811 (assembly GCF_011752535.1). Lineage (NCBI taxonomy): Bacteria > Pseudomonadati > Pseudomonadota > Gammaproteobacteria > Enterobacterales > Erwiniaceae > Pantoea > Pantoea sp. Tr-811. The sequence continues at coordinate 126,115 of NZ_VWXJ01000014.1, read as the reverse complement.
TATCCCGCCAGGCCACGTTCCAGCCAGCGCTTGCTGGCGAAACTCACCGCCGCATCCAGCGCCAGCGCCAGCAGGGCGGTGCAGGCGGCGCCGAGCAGCAGCTGCGGTTGGTTGTTCAGGGCGATGCCGGGGAAGATCAGGCTGCCCAGGCTGTTGGCGCCGATCAGGAAGGCCAGCGGTGCGGTGCCGACGTTCAGCGCCAGGGCCACGCGCACACCGCCAACGATGATCGGCACGGCGTTGGGCAGCTCCACCTGCCAGAGTTGCTGGCGCGGGGTCATGCCGATGCCGGTGGCGGCTTCCTTGAGCGAGGCGGGGACATTTTTCAGGCCCTCGTAGGTGTTGCGCACGATGGGCAGGAGGGAGGCGAGGAACAGCGCGAAGATCGCGGGCCCGGCGCCGATGCCCAGGATACTCAGGGCGATGGCCAGAACGGCCAGGGGGGGAATGGTGTTGCCAACGTTGAAGAACTGCATGAAGCGCTCGGCTTTGTCGACCCGGTGCGGTCGACTCAAGGCAATGCCAGCGGGGATGCCCACGGCCAACGCCGCCGCCATCGAAGCCAGCACCAGTACCAGGTGCGCTTGCAGGTAGAACCCAAGATCGTCGCGATACCGCGCGATCGTGTCGATGCCGATCCAGTGGACCAGCAGGGCCAGGATGACGAGCACGGTGGCGCATCCCAACAGCCCCTTTCCGTAGCGTTTAGCCACAGGCGGACTCCTTGTGTTGTCGGCGAGCACACTTCTTGGTAGCCGGCCAATCCTGGCGGCAGGTGGTGTGTTCGCGAGTAGCAGCGTGAAGCAACCGAAGGCTGCGATCAGGCCATGAGCCGAACCCCGTCGGGCCCGAAAATGCTGATGAAACCAGTCCCCAACCGAAGCGGGTTGCAGGGGAGTGGACGTCTCCGTGGGCGTAAAGGTTCCCATCTGAGGCGGCATTTGGCCAGCGTTAATCACTGGGGAGGTGGAAATCTGGCGCGAGAAAACAGCGGGTTAATGCGCTGTAGGCGTTGAAATAACTGCCCTGTGGCCTTTTGTCGTGATAAAGCGATTGTTTGCTGAATTCGTTTGCAGGTCCGGCCTCTTCGCGGGGCAAGCCCGCTCCTACAAGGGGATCGTCAACCTGTAGGAGCGGGCTTGCCCCGCGAAGAGGCCGGGCCTGCAACCGCTGATGCGGCCGATTTTGGTCCAGGCCCAAGTTCAGGTATGATATCGCCCCTTTTAAATCCCCCAGTCAGGCGATTTCCCATGACCAACCAGGCCGCCGAAGTCGCGAAGCGCCGCACTTTCGCAATCATTTCCCACCCCGACGCCGGTAAGACCACCATCACCGAGAAGCTGCTGCTGATGGGCAAGGCCATTGCCGTCGCCGGTACCGTGAAGTCGCGCAAGTCCGACCGCCACGCCACCTCCGACTGGATGGAAATGGAGAAGCAGCGCGGCATCTCCATCACCACCTCGGTGATGCAGTTCCCGTACCGCGAGCACATGATCAACCTGCTCGACACCCCCGGCCACGAAGACTTCTCCGAAGACACCTACCGTACCCTGACCGCGGTGGACTCGGCGCTGATGGTGCTTGACGGCGGTAAAGGTGTAGAGCCGCGGACCATCGCCCTGATGGACGTGTGCCGCCTGCGCGACACGCCGATCGTCAGCTTCATCAACAAACTCGACCGTGACATCCGCGACCCGATCGAACTGCTCGACGAGATCGAAGCGGTATTGAAGATCAAGGCGGCGCCCATCACCTGGCCGATTGGTTGCTACCGCGACTTCAAGGGCGTGTACCACCTCACCGGTGACTACATCATCGTCTACACCCCGGGCCACGGCCACGAGCGCACCGAAGCGAAGATCATCCAGAAACTGGACTCCGACGAAGCCCGTGCCCACCTGGGCGACCAGTACGATTCGTTCGTCGAGCAGCTGGAGCTGGTGCAAGGTGCCTGCCATGAGTTCGACCAGGACGAGTTCATCAACGGCCAGCTGACCCCGGTGTTCTTCGGTACTGCGCTTGGCAACTTCGGCGTCGACCACGTGCTCGACGCGGTGGTCGATTGGGCGCCGCGCCCGCTGGGCCGTGTCGCCCACGAGCGTACCGTGGAGCCGGTCGAGGAGAAATTCACCGGCTTCGTGTTCAAGATCCAGGCGAACATGGACCCGAAACACCGCGACCGCATCGCCTTCATGCGCATCTGCTCGGGCAAGTACGAGAAGGGCATGAAGATGCGCCATGTGCGCTTGAACAAGGACCTGCGCATCGGCGATGCGCTGACCTTCTTCTCGTCCGAGCGTGAGCAGCTGGAAGAGGCCTTCGCTGGCGACATCATCGGCTTGCACAACCACGGCACCATCCAGATCGGCGATACCTTCACCGAAGGCGAGGCGCTGGGCTTCACCGGTATTCCGCACTTCGCCCCGGAACTGTTCCGCCGCGTGCGCCTGAAAGACCCGCTGAAATCCAAGCAACTGCGCCAGGGCCTGCAGCAGCTGGCAGAAGAGGGCGCGACCCAGGTGTTCTTCCCCGAGCGCAGCAACGACATCATCCTCGGTGCGGTCGGTGTGCTGCAGTTCGACGTGGTCGCCAGCCGCCTGAAGGAAGAGTACAAGGTCGAGTGCGCCTACGAGCCGATCACCGTGTGGTCGGCGCGCTGGATCGCCTGTGACGACAAGAAGAAACTTGAGGAATTCCAGAACAAGGCCATGGAAAACCTGGCCATCGACGGTGGCGGCCACCTGACCTACCTGGCGCCGACCCGGGTCAACCTGGCGCTGATGGAAGAGCGCTGGCCGGATATCAAGTTCCGCGCTACCCGCGAGCACCATTAATAAGTGAAGCGGGGGCCGCTTTGCGGCCCTTCGCGGGGCAAGCCCGCTCCTACAGGGGAATATGAACCTCTGTAGGAGCGGGCTTGCCCCGCGAAGGGCTGCAAAGCAGCCCCATTTCAATTCCCGGCCTTGATACTGGTCCAGATCCGCGTCCTGATACGGTCGATCTTCGCCGGCATCGCTTCCAGGGCATACAGCTTGCCCATCACATCCTCGCTCGGGTAAATCATCGTATTGCCCTTCATCGCTGGCTCCACCAGGCCGTCTGCCTTGAGGTTGCCGTTGGCGTACTGCACGTGGTTGCTGATATTGGCCATCACCTGCGGCTCAAGCAGGTAGTTCATGTAGGCATACCCGGCTTTCTCATCCGGCGCATCGGCGGGCATGGCCACCATGTCGAACCACATTGGCGCACCCTCCTTGGGGATCGAATACCCCACCTTCACCCCGTTCCTGGCCTCTTCGGCGCGGTTCTTCGCCTGCAGCACATCGCCCGAGAACCCCACCACCACGCAGATATCGCCATTGGCCAGGTCGCCGGTGTACTTCGAGGAATGGAAGTAGCTGATGTACGGCCGCACCTGCATCAGCAGCGCCTTGGCCTTGTCGTAGTCGGCCGGGTTCTGGCTGTGGTGCGGCAAGCCCAGGTAGTGCAGGGCGATCGGTAGCAACTCGGGGCCGTTGTCGAGCACGGCGACGCCGCAGCTTTTCAGCTTGCTCATGTATTCAGGCTTGAAGATCAGGTCCCAGGAGTCTACCGGCGCGTTATCGCCTAGCACTGCCTTGACCTTGTCGATGTTGTAGCCAATGCCGGTGCTGCCCCACAGGTACGGAAAGCCGTACTGGTTGCCCGGGTCGTTGACCTCCAGCGCCTTGAGCAGCACCGGGTTGAGGTTGTGCCAGTTGGGCAACTGCGACTTGTCCAGGCGCTTGAGGGCCTTGCCCTGGATCTGCCGGGCCATGAAGTGGTTGGAAGGAAACACCACGTCGTAGCCAGAGTTGCCGGTCATCAGCTTGCCGTCGAGGGTTTCGTTGCTGTCGTACACGTCGTAGGTCGGCACGATGCCGCTGGCCTGCTGGAAGTTTTTCAGCGTGTCGGGGGCGACGTAGCTGGACCAGTTGTAGATCTTTACCGTTTCGGCGGCGCTGGCGATGCTGGCGGCCAGCATCAGGGGGGCGAGGAGGAGCGTGCGCATGTCGGGTTTACCTTGCTTTGTCTGTTGTTATCGAAGGCAGGCGATCAGCGGATCAGAAAATCAGTACGTAGGTCTTGCGCACGGTTTCCTGGATATCCCAGGTGCCAGTGCTGTTGGCCGGTAGCATCAGGGCGTCTCCGGCTTCTATGACCAGGGGCTCGCCACCGTCTGGGGTGAAGGTGCAACGGCCCTTGATGAAATGGCAGAACTCCTGCTGCACGATCTGCCGCCGCCAGCGCCCGGGGGTGCACTCCCAGATGCCGGTTTCGACGCCGTCGCTGCGTTCCACGCAGGTGACCGAGGTCACCGCGACAGGCTCGCCGAGGGGCACCGCGACCGGGCTGGAACTGTCGAGCACGGCGCTGTCTGTGTGTTTGAACTGGGTGATGCTCATGGCCGGTGGATCCTGTATCGGGGTTAGGGAAATCAGTGCATGAAGCCTTCCATGAAGTCCGCTAGCGAGCTGGCCAGGCGCCGCCTCCAGGGCGCGCTGGCGGGGTTGGCGAGGGTCCGGTCCTCGTGGACGAAGCTCTGGATGATCGCGTTGTAGCCCAGCCAGCGGCACGGCTCGGGCGGCCAGCTGGCCAGGCTCGACAGTGGGCGGTTGTCGAGCACCCAGGGCTGTGCGGTCAGGGCGTTGTGCTGGTTGAGCATCAACGCCGCCAGGGTGCGGCCAGCGAGGTTGGTGGCGCCCACCCCTTCGCCGCCATAGCCGCCGGCCAGGGCAATGCCGCGCTGGCGGTCGCACAGCATGTGCGGGCGAAAGCGCCGCGCCATGCCCAGGTTGCCGCCCCAGGAATGGGTGATGCGGGCATGCTTGAGCTGCGGGAACAGTTCGCCGAACAAGTAACGGCGCAGCTCGATCTCCTGCTCGTTCAAATTGAACTGCTCGCGCAGGCGGCCGCCGAAGCGGTAGCCGCCACGGGCGCCGAATACCAGGCGGTTGTCGGCCGTGCGCTGGCCGTAGGTGACCTGGCGGCTGCTTTCACTGAAGGCCTGGCCCTGGGAAAGGCCGATCTGTTCCCAGGTGGATTCCGGCAGCGGCTCAGTGGCCACCAGCAGGCTCTGCACCGGCAACTGGTGCTTGCCCAGGGGCGGTAGGCTGGCGGCGTAACCCTCGACGGCGGGCACCATCCACTGGCAGCGGATACGCGCCAGCGGCGAACGCACTTCACCGGGCTGCCAGTCGACGGCCGGGGTGTTTTCGTAGATGGGCACGCCCAGCGCTTGCACCGCCCGGGCCAGGCCACGGGCCAGCTTGGCCGGGTGGATGGTCGCGGTGTGCGGGCTGTAGATGGCGCCATAGGCATTGCTGACGCGAAGCTGCGCATCCAGCTGTTCAGGGCGCAACCAGCGGTAGTCGTCCTCGGTCATGCCCTGGCGATAGAGGTCGTCGAGGTAGGCCCGTAGGCCGCGCTCCTGCTCAGGGTAGCGTGCGGCGCAGTACAGCACGCCGCCTTTGCGGTAGTCGCAGTCGATGCCTTCGCGTTGCAGCACGCTGTGCACTTCATCGGGAATGCCATGCAGCAAGTCGATGCTGGCGCGGCGCTGTTGCGGCGACAGGGTGGCGAGCAGGCGGTCTTCGCCCAGCAGGTTGCCCATCAGCCAACCGCCGTTGCGCCCAGAGGCGCCGAAGCCTGCAATGTTGGCCTCGATCACCGCGATGTTCAGCTGCGGCGCCTGGCGCTTGAGGTAGTAGGCCGTCCACAGGCCGGTGTAGCCGGCGCCGATGATGCACACATCGACTTCAAGGTCCTGGCGCAGGGCCGGCCGCGCACACAGCGGCTCGTCGAGCTGGTCCATCCACAGGCTGAGCGTGCGCAGGGGTTGCATCGGGTTTTGCTCCACATCCGTCAAGGTCTGTGGGCGATCCTAGAAGGGTTGGCCGATGGCTGTCTTACGTGCGTGCACGCAGGGAAATTTGCTTGAGGTAAGCCTTGGGGGTGAGGCCTGTGTGTTCGCGGAAGCACTTGTAGAACGCCGACAGCGAATTGAAGCCTGCGTTGAACGCCAGCTCGTCGATGGGCGCTTCGACGCTGTCGTCGTCGAGGCTGGCCATCAGATGCTGCAGGCGCGCCTGGTTGACGTAGCGGTAGAAGCTTTGCCCCAGCACCTGGTTGAGCAGGTAGGAGATCTGGTTGCGGCTGTAGCCGCTGGCGTCGGCCACTTGCTGCAGGTCCAGTTCCGGGTCGAGGTAGGGGCGCTGGCGCAGGAAGTAGTGCTCCAGGTCCTGGGCCATGGTCGACAGTTGCCGTGGCGACAACCCAAGGCGGCTGGTGGCCGGGCGCGGGCCGCTGCTGGCCAGGCCCTGGCCGCCCTGGCGCACCAGGGTGGCGTACTCGTTGACCCGCCAGATCAGGCCGTCCTTGACGGTGATCGCTTCACTGGACTGGAACGCCACCAGGCCGTCACCGCCCTGCACCGTGACCTGGTACTGGATGAACGCCGTGCAGCCGTCGACGCGGATGCGGTCGCTGTGGACGATGTCCTCGCCCGCTTCACGGGGCAGGCAGGCGCGCACGTAGTCGCGCAGTTCGCCATGGCCGAGCACGCGGTTCTGGAAGAAATCGTGGTACTGCACCTCGGGGTGGTAAAGCGCGATCACGCCGTCGAGGTCGCGGTGTTTCCAGCACAGGTGGTAGCGCAGCACGGTGTCGGCAGTGAGCGGGGTCTGGGCGGGGGTGTCGGGCAGGGTCATGAGCGAATCATGCCTTGGCTTGGGGGCGTGGACAAGAATGCAGAACACCTGATGCAGATTGGCGATTCGCGCATTTTGCACGGTTGTGATGCGATCTTGAGTGCTAACTCATTGATTTTCTTGAATGTCATTTTTTGTCACAACTGGCATAGCCGCTGCAATGGTTACTGCGCGAATGGAATTCTCGCTAACAACCCAAATACAGGCGAACACATCATGATCCCCTCTGCCGACTACCCCGTTGTCGATTCCCAAAGCCGCTCAGGCGTGTCCTGGGCGGCGATCTTCGCTGGTGCTGCCGCGGCCGCTGCCTTGTCCCTGATCCTTGTGGTGCTGGGGGCGGGATTGGGCTTTGCAGCCACCTCCCCTTGGGCCGGTGAAGGTGCGAGCGCCAAGGCCTTGGGCATTTCCACCATCGTCTGGCTGCTGCTCACGCAGATCATCGCCTCGGGCCTGGGTGGCTACATGGCGGGCCGGTTACGGGTGAAGTGGGCGAACCTGCATGGCGATGAGGTGTATTTCCGCGACACTGCACACGGCTTCCTGTCCTGGGCGGTGGCGACCCTGGTGGCAGCGATGCTGGTACTGGGAACCGCGGGCAATCTGGTCGGTGCGGGCGCTAGTGCGGCGTCGCAGGCAGCGACTGTCACAGCCGCCGCAGGGGGCGCCGCAGCCGCAGACAAGAACAGCAATTCGATGGGGTATTTCGTCGACAGCCTGTTCCGTGGCGACGGGCCTGCACCGGTGAGCGAGGATGCGGCCAACGGCGTAGCCGCGCGCATCTTGGCCAAGGGCTTTGCCAGTGACGGTGCCTTGCCGGCAGAGGACCGTGCCTACCTTGCGCAACTGGTGGCGCAGCGCACCCGCCTGACCGTGCCGGAAGCAGAGGCGCGTGTCGATCAGGTGATGGCCCAGGTGCAGCAGCTGAAAGTGGATGCCAAGCAGGCGGCTGACAAGGCAGCCAAGGTGGCCGCGTGGACAGCCCTGTGGACCTTTGTCGCGCTGCTGTGCGGCGCGTTCTTCGCAAGCCTTGCAGCGCTGTTCGGTGGCCGTCGTCGCGACCACGTGCTGTGGCTGGAAGGGGAATATGTGACTCACCGTACCGTTCAACGTTAAGCCAGGAGAACCGACATGCGCTCATTACTGCTGTGGATGCTTGGGGTGCCTATTCCCGTCATCATCCTGATCGCGATTTTCATGCATTGACATAGGGAGCCGCTTTGCGGCCCATCGCGACCTGCGGTCGCTCCTACCAGGGATCATCATGTTGATCGCGGTTTTTGGTAGGAGCGACCGCAGGTCGCGATGGGCTGCACAGCAGCCCCGCAATCTAACGCCTAGAGAAACTGCTCGGCATAATGGCAAGCCACCTGCCGGCTGCTCACCTGCCGCAACACCGGCACCTCGGCAGCACAGCGCTCGGTCGCATGCGGGCAGCGTTTGTGAAACGCGCACCCATCCGGCGGGTTCAGCGGGTTAGGCAATTCCCCGGCAATGCGAATCTTCGGCTTCAACGGGTCCGGGTGAATTGCCGGCGTCGCCGACAGCAATGCCTGGGTATACGGATGCAGAGGCTTGTCGTAGATATCCTCCTTGGGCCCCATCTCCACCGGCCGCCCGAGGTACATCACCAGCACCTGATCCGCCACATGCCGCACCACCGCCAGGTTGTGCGAAATGAACACGTAGGCGGTGTTGAACTCCTTCTGCAGGTCCATGAACAGGTTCAGCACCTGGGCCTGGATCGACACGTCCAGCGCCGAGGTCGGCTCATCGGCCACCAGCACCTTCGGTTGCAGCATCATTGCCCGGGCCAGGGCGATGCGCTGGCGCTGGCCACCGGAGAACATGTGCGGGTAGCGTTGGTAATGCTCGGGGCGCAGGCCCACCTGCTCCATCATCTTCTGCACTTTCTCGCGGCGTTCGGCCTTGCTCAGTGAGGTGTTGATCAACAGCGGCTCAGCCAGCTGGTCGCCGATCTTCTGCCGCGGGTTGAGCGAGGCGTAGGGGCTTTGGAACACCATCTGCACGTCGCGGCGCAGTTGCTTGCGCTCGGTCTTGCTGGCGCCCTTGACCTCGGTGCCGGCAATTTGCAGCGAGCCGGAAGAGGGTTCCTCGATCAGGGTCAGGGCCCGCGCCAGGGTCGACTTGCCGCAACCGGATTCACCTACCACCGCCAAGGTCTTGCCAGCCTCCAGTTCGAACGACACGCCATTGAGCGCGCGCACCGTGGCATGGCCCTTGAACAGCCCGCGAGACACTTCGTAATGCCGGGTCAGTTCCCGGGCAGTGAGAACGACGGCCATCACGCCACCTCCTGGTTCAGCGGGTAGAAGCAACGCACCAGGCCATGGGCCTGGGGATCGAGGGACGGGCGCTGGCGCCGGCAGTTGTCCTGCACATACGGGCAGCGCGGTGACAGCAGGCAGCCCACCGGCCGGTCGTAGCGGCCCGGCACGATGCCGGGCAGGGTAGCCAGGCGCTCGGCGCCAATGCTGTGCTCGGGAATCGCCGCCAGCAGCGCTTCGCTGTAGGGGTGGGCGGGCACATCGAACAGCTCGGGCACCTGGCCCACTTCCACGGCTTGGCCTGCGTACATCACGCACACCCGCTTGGCGGTTTCGGCGACCACGGCCAGGTCGTGGGTGATCAGGATGAGCGCCATGTTGCGCTCCTTCTGCAGGTTCACCAGCAGTTCCATGATCTGCGCCTGGATGGTCACGTCCAGCGCTGTGGTGGGCTCGTCGGCAATCAGCAGCTTGGGCTCGCCGGCAATCGCCATGGCGATCGCCACGCGCTGGCTCATGCCGCCGGACAGCTGGTGCGGGTAGGCGTCCAGGCGGCTTTCGGCAGCCGGGATCTCGACTTTCTTCAACAGCTCCAGGGCACGCTGGCGCGCCGCCTTGCCCTTGAGGCCCAGGTGCTGGCGCAGCACTTCCTCGATCTGGTAGCCGACCGTGTAGCTGGGGTTCAGGGCGGTCATCGGGTCCTGGAAGACCATGGCGATGTCCTTGCCCACCACCTTGCGCCGCTGGCGGCCGCTGAGCTTGAGCATGTCGGTGCCGTCGAAGGTCAGGGCATCGGCCGTGATGCGCCCGGGGGCATCAATCAGGCCCATCAGGGCCATCATGGTGACCGACTTGCCCGAGCCAGACTCACCGACGATGGCCAGGATCTCGCCGGCGTCCACGGCCAGGTCCAGCCCGTCGACCACAGGCACCGCGTTGGCGTCGCCGAAGCGCACGTTCAGGTTGTTGATCTGCAACAGTGACATGGCGTTCTCCTCAGGCGGCGTTCTTGAGTTTCGGGTCCAGCGCATCGCGCAGGCCGTCGCCCATCAGGTTGATTGCCAGCACACTGAGCAAAATGGTCAGGCCGGGCAGGCTTACCACCCACCAGGCGCGCTCGATGTAGTCGCGGGCCGAGGCCAGCATGGTGCCCCACTCCGGGGTTGGCGGCTGTACGCCAAGGCCCAGGAAGCCCAGGGCGGCGGCGTCGAGAATTGCCGAGGAAAAGCTCAAGGTGGCCTGCACGATCAGCGGCGCCATGCAGTTGGGCAGCACGGTGACGAACATCAGCCGGGGCAGCCCGGCGCCGGCCAGGCGGGCGGCAGTCACATAGTCGCGGTTCAGCTCGCCCATTACCGCGGCGCGGGTCAGGCGCACGTAGGAAGGCAGGGACACGATGGCGATGGCGATCACGGTGTTGATAAGGCCAGGGCCGAGGATAGCGACGATGGCCACGGCCAGCAGCAGCGATGGCAGTGCCAGCATCACGTCCATCAGGCGCATGATCGAGGGGCCCAGCACCTGCGGGAAGAAGCCGGCCAGAAGGCCCAGCAGGATGCCCGGAATCAGCGAGATCACCACCGACGACAGGCCGATCAGCAGCGACAGCCGTGCGCCCTGGATCAGCCGCGACAGCAGGTCGCGGCCCAACTCGTCGGTGCCGAGGATGAATTGCCAGGTGCCGCCGTCCAGCCACACCGGCGGGGTCAGCAGGAAGTCGCGGTACTGCTCGCTGGGGTCATGCGGGGCGACCCATGGCGCGAACAGTGCGCAGAACACCACCAGGCACATGAAGGCCAGGCCCATTACCGCGCCCTTGTTGCGGGCGAAGGCCTGCCAGAATTCCTTGTACGGCGAGGGGTAGAGCAGGCTCTGGTCCACCGGGCTTGCCGGTGTGACGGATTTTGCAATCGGGGTAGTCATGGCGAAGGCCTCAGCGCTGATGACGGATGCGTGGGTTGGCCAGGCCGTAGAGGATATCCACGACGAAGTTGACCAGGATCACCAGGCAGGCGATCAACAGGATGCCGTTCTGGACCACGGGGTAGTCACGGGCGCCGATGGCTTCGATCAGCCATTTGCCGATGCCCGGCCAGGAGAAGATGGTTTCGGTCAGCACGGCGCCGGCCAGCAGCGTGCCGACCTGCAGGCCGAACACGGTCAGTACCGGGATCAGCGCATTGCGCAGGCCATGCACGAATACCACCCGGGCCGGGGACAGGCCCTTGGCGCGGGCGGTACGGATGTAGTCCTCGCGCAGCACTTCAAGCATTGAGGAGCGGGTCATGCGGGCGATCACCGCCAGCGGGATGGTGCCGAGCACGATGGCCGGCAGGATCAGGTGCATCACCGCGTCCTTGAACGCGCCTTCCTCGTCGCTGAGCAGGGTATCGATGAGCATGAAGCCGGTTTTCGGCTCGATGTCATAGAGCAGGTCGATGCGCCCGGACACCGGGGTCCAGCCCAGGCTTACCGAGAAGAACATGATCAGGATCAGGCCCCACCAGAAAATCGGCATCGAATAGCCCGCCAGGGATATGCCCATCACCCCGTGGTCGAACAGCGAACCGCGCTTGAGCGCGGCAATCACCCCGGCCAGCAGGCCGACCACGCCTGCGAACAACAGCGCGGCCATGGCCAGCTCCAGGGTGGCGGGGAACAGGGTAAGGAACTCGCTCCACACGCTTTCGCGGGTGCGCAGCGATTCGCCAAGGTCGCCGTGGGCCAGCTTGCCGACGTAGTCCACATACTGGGCCGGCAGTGGCTTGTTCAGGCCCAGGCGCTCCATGGCCTGGGCGTGCATTTCGGGGTCGACCCTGCGCTCGCCCATCATCACTTCCACCGGGTCGCCGGGGATCAGGCGTATGAGCGCGAAGGTCAGCAAGGTGATACCGAAGAAGGTCGGTATCAGCAGGCCAAGGCGCCGGGCAATAAAACTCAACATTGTCGGGGTTACCTCATCAGGCCGTGGGGCGATCAGCCCATTACGGCGGTGCCGCCGGTTCCCGTGTGGGTCGCCGGCGATCGTTGTTGTTCTACTTCACCCGGGTGGTGGCGAAGTTGTTGTTGGTCAGAGGGTTGATCACGTAGCCCTCCACGTTGTCACGCATGGCGGTGAACATCTTCGGATGGGCCATGCTGATCCAGGGTTGATCGTCATCGTACACCTTCAAAGCCTCGGCATAGAGCCTGGCGCGTTCGTCGTTGTCGATCACTTCGCGGGCGCGGGTAATCAGCTCCTGGAATTTAGGGTTGCACCAGCGCGCATAGTTCTCGCCGGTCTTGGCGGCATCGCAGCTGAGCAGGGGGCTGAGGAAGTTGTCGGGGTCGCCGTTGTCGCCGGCCCAGCCGGTAGACACCAGGTCGGCCTCGCCCTTCTTGGCCCGGCGCAGCATCTCGGCCCACTCCATCACGCGGATGTCCAGCTTGAGGCCGATCTGCTTGAGGTCGGCCTGCAGCATCTCGGCGGAAAGGCGCGGGTTGGGGTTGGTCGGGCCACCGCCGTTGCGGGTGAACAGGGTGAGCACCGCGCCGTCCGGTACGCCCGCTTGCCTGAGCAGTTCGCGGGCCTTGGCCAGGTCGCGGGGCGGGTTCTTGTTGTCGGTGTTGTAGCCGATCATGGTCGGTGGGTAGGGGTTCACGCCGACCAGGGCGTTGCCCTTGCCGAACAGCTGGTCGACGTGGGTCTGGCGGTCGAAGGCCATGTCGATGGCTTTGCGCACGCGCACGTCGCTCAGGTACTTGTGTTCGGTGTTCATCGCAATGTAGCCGGTGACCAAGGCTTCGATCCCGGCGACCTTGAGCCTGGGGTCGGCCTTGATCGACGGCACGTCATCGGGTTTGGGGTACAGCGCCACCTGGCATTCGTTGGCGCGCAGCTTCTGCAGGCGCACGTTGCTGTCGGTGGCGATGGCAAACACCAGCGCTTCGCTCGGCGGCTTGCCGCGGAAGTAGTCCGGGTTGGCCTTGAAGCGCACCTGGGCGTCCTTGTTGTAGCGCTGGAAGATGAACGGGCCGGTGCCGATCGGCTTGCTGTTGAGGTCGCCCGTCTTGCCGGCCTTGAGCAGCTGGTCGCCATATTCGGCGGAGTAGATCGAGGTGAAGGCCATGGCCATGTCGCGCAGGAACGGCGCTTCCGGGCGGGTGAGGGTAATCACCACGGTGTGGTCGTCGGCCTTGCTCACCGACTTGAGCAGCTGCTTGAACGCCATGCTGTCGAAGTACGGGTAGCCAACGCTGGTCTTGTCGTGCCAGGGGTGCTTCGGGTCGAGCTGGCGGTTCAGGCTCCACAGCACGTCATCGGCGTTGAAGTCGCGGGTGGGGGTGAAGTAGTCGGTGGTGTGGAACTTCACCCCCTGGCGCAGGTGAAAGGTGTAGGTCAGGCCGTCGGGGGAGGTTTCCCAGCGTTCGGCCAAGGCCGGCTGGATATCGGTGGTGCCGGGCTTGAAGTCCACCAGGCGGTTGAACAGCGTCTCGGCCGAGGCGTCGGCGGTGACGGCGGTGGTGTACTGGACGATGTCGAAGCCTTCAGGGCTGGCTTCGGTGCACACCACCAGCGGTTTGGCCGCCACCTGGCCGGCAGCGGCCAGGATGAAGGCTGCCAGGGTGGTGCGAAGCATTGGCGATTTCATGTGTTCTCCCTGCTTGCATTGATTCCAGCGTAGCCGCCACGGCCCGTTGTTGGCGCGGGCCGTGGCGCCAGTGGTCAGAGAATGTTGAACGGAATGGTGGTGACGATGCGCAATTCGTCCAGGCTGCCATCGGCCTGGGCCTTGCTGGCCCGGTGGGCGGTGTAGGTGGCGCGGATGCTGGTGTCTTTCAGCGGCCCGCTCTGCACCGCGTAGCTGGTGCCGATGCCCCACTCGTAGTGGGTTTCGCCGTCCATGCCGGTGACGTCGTAGGCGCTGCCCTTGTAGTGGGTGCCGTCGATCCCCCAGCCGCGGGCGTTGTACAGGTTGAACTTCAGGCCCGGCACGCCGTAGGGCGCCATGTTCAGCACGTAGGAAATCTGCAGCGATTTCTCGTTGGGGCCGTTGAAGTCCGACAGCAGCGAGTTGGCCAGGTAGATGCCGTTGGTTTCGTGCAGGTAGTCGAAGTACTCGTTGCCGTTGACCTGCTGCCAGGACGCCGTGAGGGTGTGGGCCTGGTGGGTCAGGCCCAGCGACAGGCTGTAAGTGTCGTTGTCGATGTCACCCATCTTCTTGCTGCCGGTGTCCACGGTCTTGTAGTAGTTCAGGCCCGTGGTCAGGGCCAGCACGGCGCTGTCGCCGAGCACGTGGTTGGCGCCGACGTAGTACTGGTTCCAGAAGTCGTCGACCCGGGTGGCGTAGAGGCTGGTGCTCAGGCTCTTGAGCGGCTGGTAGTTGATGCCGGCGGTGCTGGCGCGGTCGGTTTCGACACCGGTGGCGCCGTATTCACTGCGAAACTTGCTCAGGCTCTGTTCGGTACGCGGCGAGACGCGGTCGAAGGTGCCCAGGTCGAAGCTCAGGTTGTCGAACTCGGCGCTGTGCAGGAACGCGCCCTGGAAGCTCGACGGCAGGGCGCGGTTGCCGATGTAGGCGATCATCGGCGTGTCCACCGACTGGCGGCCCACGGTCAGGGTGGTGTTGGACACCCGCGCCTTGACGTTGGCCAGGCCCATCTTGCTCCACTGGCCCAGCGGGTCGCCGTCGCTGTGGGTCAGGGTGCGGTTGTTCGGCCCGGCAATCGCCGCACGGCCCTGTTCCAGGGCGATGGCGTTGTAGCCGGCGGCCTCGACGGCAAAGCCGACGGTGCCCTGGGTGAAGCCGGAGCTGTAGTTGAGGATGGTGCCTTGCAGCCAGTTGTCACGGCTGTGGGTGTCGTGGCGCGTGCCGTCGGCCTTGTAGTACTTCCACAGCGGTGCGCGGGTGGCGCGTTCGCGGGCGTACCAGTTGCGTGTGGTGCCGGACAGGCTCTGGCCGTCGATGAAGCCTTTGGCGGCGTCTTGCTCGCTGCTGGATTTCAGGCTGAACGGGATGTAGTCCTGGCTTTGCGGGTCGGCCTGGGCGGTGCTGGCCAGGGTGGCGAGGGCTAATGCGGTTAGGGTAAATACTTTCAAGGTGAAGCTCCCTTTCTGTTTTTGTTCGTTGTGGTGTGGCCTTGTGGGCCGGGGTGTTGCCAGGGTTGCCCGGGGTGGTGGGCCAAATTGGGGGCGTTGTGTGGGGTTTGCTGGCCTCTTCGCGGGGCAAGCCCGCTCCTACAGGGGGGAACGTGATCCCTGTGTGGGCGCGGGCTTGCCCGCGAAGAGGCCGGGCCTGGCTATCGCCTAATCGACACTCACGCCGGAAAAGTCATTGCGCCCGAACGGGCTGACCTTGAAATCGGCCACCTTGATACTCAAAGGCTGGTTGACGGTGGAATGGGCCACCGGGGTGATCGGCACCTGTTGCTTGAGCCGCTGCTGGGCCTGCTGGTACAGCGCCGTGCGCTGCGCGCGGTCGGTGACCTGCTTGGCCTGCTTGACCAGGCGGTCGTACTGCGGGTCGCACCACAGCGAGTAGTTGTTGCTGCCGATGGCATCGCAGTTGTAAAGGGTGCCCAGCCAGTTGTCCGGGTCGCCGTTGTCGCCGGTCCAGCCGATCAGGGCGATGTCGTGTTCGCCGCTTTTCATGCGCTTGAGGTACTCACCCCATTCGTAGCTGACGATGCGCACCTTGAAACCGAGCGTGTTCCAGTCGGCCTGGAGCATTTCGGCCATCAGCTTGGCGTTGGGGTTGTAGGGGCGTTGCACGGGCATGGCCCACAGGGTGATCTCGGTGCCCGGCTCGACCCCGGCCTGCTGCAGCAATTGCCTGGCCTTTTGCGGGTCGAACGGGGCGTCCTTGATGCTGTTGTCATAGGACCACTGGGTTGGCGGCATGGCGTTGACCGCCCGTTGCCCGGAGTCCTGGTACACCGCCTGGAGGATCGCCTGCTTGTTGACCGCCATGTCCATGGCCTGGCGCACTTCCAGGCGGTCGAACGGTGGGTGCTGGGTGTTGTAGGCGATGTAGCCGAGGTTGAAGCCCGGTTGCTGCAGCACCTGCAGCTTGCCATCGGCCTGCAGCGCCGGCAGGTCGGCCGGGCGCGGGTGCAGGGTGACCTGGCATTCGTTGCGGCGCAGTTTCTGGATGCGCACCGAAGGGTCGGTGTTGATCGAGAACACCAGGTTGTCGAGCTTCACCTGCTCGGGCGCCCAGTAGTCCTTGTTGCCCTTGTAGCGAATCTGCGAGTCCTTCTGGTAACGCTGGAACACGAACGGGCCGGTGCCGATCGGCTGCTGGTTGATGTCGCTGGGGCGCCCGCTGGCCAGCAGGTGGTCGGCGTATTCGGCAGACAGGATGGAGGCAAAGCTCATCGCCAGGTTCTGGATGAACGCGGCATCGACCTTGTTCAGGGTGAACACCACGCTCAGCGCGCCGGTTTTCTCGACGCTGGCGATGTTCTTGTCCAGGCCCATGCTGATGAAATAGGGAAACTCGGTAGGGTAGGCCTTACGGAACGGGTGGTTTTTGTCGAGCATGCGGTTGAAGGTGAACAGCACATCGTCGGCGTTGAAGTCGCGGCGGGGGGTGAAGGCCTTGTTGGCGTGGAACTTCACGCCTTCGCGCAGGTGGAAGGTGTAGCGCAGGCCATCGTCGGACACCTCCCAGCGGGTTGCCAGGGCCGGTTGCACGGCGGTGCCGCCGCGTTCGAATTCCACCAGGCGGTTGTAGATCGGCTCGGCGGCATCGTTGTCGGTGGCGCTGGTGTACTGGGCGGTGTCGAAGCCCGCCGGGCTGCCTTCGGAGCAGAACACCAGGTTCTTGGCGTGAAGGGCAGGGGCCTGGCTGAGCAGGCCCACGGCGAGCAGGGTCGAAAGGCGAGTGACGTGGCGCATGGCGGTTCCTTTTCCAGCTGTTTTCACCGCCCCGGGGTACCAATGGCGGCAACAGTTTCCCGCCCCCGTCGCGGGTAGCGTCGGGGCGGATGGCGAGTGCGTGTGTGCGGTGAGGTGGACCCCGCCGTGGCTCGGCGGGGCCAGGGACCGGCCCTAGTTATCCACGCTGACACCGTAGAAGGCGTTCAGCGCGAACGGGCTGATCTTGAAGTCCTTCACCTTGGCGCTCATCGGCTGGTACACCGTGGAGTGGGCGATCGGGGTGATTGGCACCTGTTCCTTGAGGATGTGCTGGGCCTTCTGGTACAGCTCGGTGCGCTTGGCCTGGTCGGAGGTGGCCTTGGCCTGCTTGATCAGGTCGTCGTAGGGCTTGTAGCACCACTTGGAGAAGTTGTTGCCGTCGATGGCATCGCAGCCATACAGGGTGCCCAGCCAGTTGTCCGGGTCGCCGTTGTCGCCGCTCCAGCCAATCAGCATGGCGCCTTGTTCGCCGCCTTTGGAGCGCTTGATGTACTCGCCCCATTCGTAGCTGACGATCTTGGCCTTGATGCCGATCTTGGCCCAGTCCGACTGGAGCATTTCGGCCATCAGCTTGGCATTGGGGTTGTAGGGGCGCTGCACGGGCATGGCCCACAGGGTGATCTCGGTGCCTTCCTTGATGCCGGCCTGCTTGAGCAGTTGCTTGGCCTTTTCCGGGTCGTAGGGGGCGTCCTTGATGCTGGTGTCATAGGACCACTGGGTGGGCGGCATGCCATTGACCGCCAACTGGCCGGCGCCCTGGTACACCGACTCGATGATCTTCTTCTTGTCCACGGCCATGTCCAGCGCCTGGCGGACCTCCAGCTTGGCCATCGGGTTGGGCTCGTTGCTGCCCTTGATCTTGTCCATCACGTTGTAGGCGATGTAGCCCAGGTTGAAGCCGGCCTGCTGCGGCATCTGCAGGTTCTTGTCGGCCTTGAGCGGCTCGATGTCGGCCGGGCGCGGGAACAGGGTGACCTGGCACTCGTTCTTCTTCAGCTTCTGCATGCGCACCGAGGCGTCGGTGGTGATGGCGAAGATCAGGTTGTCGATCTTCACGTCCTCGGGCTTCCAGTAGTCCTTGTTGCCCTTGAAGCGGATTTGCGCGTCCTTCTGGTACTTGCTGAACACGAACGGGCCGGTGCCGATCGGCTTCTGGTTGATATCGGCGGCCTTGCCGTCCTTGAGCAACTGGTCGGCGTATTCGGCCGACTGGATCGAGGCGAAACTCATGGCCAGGTTCTGGATGAACGCGGCGTCCACTTCGTTGAGGGTGAACTTGACGGTGTGCGCGTCGACTTTCTCCACCTTGGCGATGTTCTTGTCCATGCCCATGTCGGTGAAGTAGGGGAACTCGGTGGGGTAGGCCTTACGGAACGGGTGGTTCTTGTCGAGCATGCGGTTGAAGGTGAACAGCACGTCGTCGGCGTTGAATTCGCGGGTGGGCTTGAAGTAGTCGGTGGTGTGGAACTTCACCCCTTCGCGCAGGTGGAAGGTGTAGGTCTTGCCGTCGTCGGCCACATCCCACTGGGTTGCCAGGCCCGGGATCACGGCGGTGCCGCCACGTTCGAACTGGGTCAGGCGGTTGAACACGGTTTCTGCCGATGCGTCGAAGTCGGTTCCGGTGGTGTATTGCCCCGGGTCGAAGCCTGCCGGGCTGCCTTCTGAGCAGAACACCAGGTTGGACGCGGCGTGGGCCAAGGGGGCCCCGGCCAGTAGGCCTGTGCCGAGCAGGAACGGAATGACTGCGTGTTTAAGCATGGTGGCCTCATTCTTGTCATTTTTGATTTGAGGTGGCCTCGTGAGCCGACCTGCGGATACTTATGCAGGGGATATTCCCAATGCAACACTCAGGAGGATAGTTGGCGTCAGAAAAGTAGTACGAGCGTACATGGATGTCGCATTCGTATAACTTTCAGCGAAGTTGAACGTTTGCGTGGGCGAAATGATGGCTTTTTACGAGATGTTTCGGGGCGGGGGAGTTTGTAGGACGCACTTCTCTGGTGCGTAGGAAATTTCCGTAATTCGTGTAAGAGCGAGATTTTTTGTAGGAGCGGGCTTGCCCCGCGAACACCGGCAAAGCCGGTGCCATCCACCGCATTGCCAGTCTCCGCGGGGCAAGCCCGCCTGGATTCAAGGCATCTGTACTTCGATCAACCCATCGGCATTCATGCTGACTTCACTGGTGCCAGCCTCGATATCCGGCGCTGGCGCCGCCTGGTCCGCCGCCTTGGCCATCATCGCCATCGGTGCGCTGCGCAGGTAAGGGCGCGGGTAGCCGGAGCTGTTGAGGTTCAGGCTCACCACCTTGTAGCCCTTGCCGCCGAGTGCTTCGGTGGCCAGTTGCGCACGGGCCTTGAAGGCGTTCACCGCATCCTTGAGCAGTTCATCCTCGCTGGCCTTGCGCGTGGCCGGGGCGATGGAGAAGTCCATGCCACCCATCTTCAAGTCTTGCAGCAGGTCGGCGGTGAGCTGGGACAAGGCCGGGAAGTCGGCGCTTTCCAGGCGCACCTCGGCACGTTCGCGCCAGCCGGTGATCTTCTGGCCCTTGGCGTCGTACACCGGGTAGCTGTTGCGGCTGCCCTGGCTGATTTTCACGTCCTTGACCTGGCGCGCCTGCTGCACCGCCTTGTTCATGGTTTCGGTGATCTGCTTGGCGAGCTTGCCCGGGTCGGTGTTCTGCGCTTCGCTGTAAAGGGTCACGACCATCAGGTCGCGCGCCACTTCCTTGCTGACTTCGGCGCGCAGCGACACCTGGTTGTAACGCGGCTCGTCGGCAGCCAGCGCTGGCAGGCTGGCGAGCAGGCCGCAGGAAAGAACGAGGGCGGCGCCGCGACGTGGCATGTGCATGGGTTACTCCTTGGCAATTAGTGGGCGTGAGTTCTGGCTGTCTATATCACGCATGGCCCATCAGACCCGGAGCAGTGTAGTGGGTTCAAAAGTGCCACCATGAACTTGTGACAAAGTGTGGCGCTTTGCCGCATCGCTGCAGCGAGGCGCCCGGCTTCGGTATACTCCAGCCGATTTTCCTGGAGCACTCATCAGGAGAGCTCATGCTCGCTGCCGTACAACCGCTGTCCGCCACACGCCAGAACCTCTGGCGCCTGACCGTAATCCGGGTTTTGGTCCTGGCCGCCCAGGCCGGCTCCGTGGGCGTCGCCTACTGGACCGACCTGCTGCCGCTGCCCTGGCTGTCGCTGGCCGCGACCCTGGCCTTGTCGTCGATTCTCTGTGCCTTCACGGCGCTGCGCCTGCGCCTGTCGCTGCCGGTTACCGAAACCGAATACGCCCTGCAACTGGCCTGCGACCTGTTGATCCATAGCGCCTTGCTGTACTACACCGGTGGCTCGACCAACCCGTTCGTGTCGTATTACCTGGTGCCACTGGCGATTGCCGCGGTGACCTTGCCGTGGCTGTATTCGCTGATCCTTTCCGGCATCGCCCTGACCGCCTACAGCCTGCTGCTGGTGAAGTTCTACCCGCTGGAGGGGCTGCCGCTGGCGCGGGACAAGATGCAGGTCTATGGCATGTGGCTGAGCATCGCCCTGGCCGCAGCGGTGATTACCTTCTTCGCGGCGCGCATGGCCGAAGAATTGCGCCGCCAGGAACAGCTGCGCGCCGAGCGCCGCGAAGAAAGCCTGCGCGACGAACAGTTGCTGGCCGTGGCCACCCAGGCCGCCGGCGCCGCCCACGAGCTGGGCACGCCCCTGGCGACCATGAGCGTGCTGCTCAATGAGATGCGCCAGGACCACACCGACCCCTTGCTGCAGGAAGACCTGCAGATCCTTCAAGACCAGGTCAAGCTGTGCAAGGAAACCCTGCAGCAACTGGTGCGCGCCGCCGAGGCCAACCGCCGCCTGGCCGTGGTCGAGCAGGACGTGACCGTGTGGCTCGACGAGGCGCTGAACCGCTGGCACCTGATGCGCCCGGAGGCCAGCTACCGCTTCCAGCGCCTGCGCGACGGCCAGCTGCCACGCCTGACCCCGCCGCCAGACCTGACCCAGGCGCTGCTGAACCTGTTGAACAATGCCGCCGATGCCTGCCCGGACGACCTGCAGGTGACCCTCGACTGGGACGCCCAGGATATCCTGATCAGCATCCGCGACCATGGCCCCGGCGTGCCGCCGGCCATTGCCGAAGCCATCGGCAAACCCTTCATTACCACCAAGGGCAAAGGCTTCGGCCTGGGCCTGTTCTTGAGCAAGGCCAGCGTGACCCGTGCGGGCGGTTCGGTAAAACTCTATAGTCATGAACAGGGTGGCACCCTGACCGAACTGCGCCTGCCCCATGGCAAGCGAGGAGATGAATGATGAGCGAAGAAAACCAGGTCGAAAGCGAAGAGCTGCCGCACCTGCTGCTGGTGGACGATGACGCCACCTTTACCCGGGTCATGGCCCGCGCCATGAGCCGCCGCGGCTTTCGCGTGAGCACGGCCGGTTCCGCCGAGGAAGGCCTGATCCTGGCCCAGCAGGACCTGCCTGACTACGCCACGCTGGACCTGAAAATGGAAGGCGACTCGGGCCTTGTGCTGCTGCCCAAGCTGCTGGAACTGGACCCGGAAATGCGCGTGGTGATCCTGACCGGTTACTCAAGCATCGCCACGGCGGTGGAAGCGGTCAAGCGCGGCGCCTGCAACTACCTGTGCAAGCCGGCCGACGCCGACGACGTGCTGGCAGCGCTGCTGTCCGAGCATGCCGACCTGGACACCCTGGTGCCGGAAAACCCGATGTCGGTGGACCGCCTGCAGTGGGAGCACATCCAGCGCGTGCTGAACGAACACGAAGGCAACATCTCGGCCACCGCGCGGGCCTTGGGCATGCACCGCCGTACCCTGCAGCGCAAATTGCAGAAGCGACCGGTTCGCCGCTGAATCAGCTCAGGCTTCTTCGCGGGGCAAGCCCGCTCCTACAGGGATCGCAACCTCCTGTAGGAGCGGGCTTGCCCCGCGAAGAGGCCGGTAAAAACTTCCCTGAAGTCCCGCTCGATCCCCGCATTTCCTGATGTGTTGGCGTATCATTAGCCACCTAACGGCAACCCCTTCAGGACCGCTTGCGCATGCTTGCCCTTCTTATCCAGACGCTGAACATCACGGCGCCCGTCTTCGCCATGCTGTTCATGGGCGTGCTGCTCAAACGCATCCACCTGATCGACGACAACTTCAACCGCGTCGCCTCGCAACTGGTGTTCAACGTCTGCATGCCGGCGCTGCTGTTCCTTGGCATCTACCATGCCGACCTCGCCGCCGCGGTCAAACCCAAGGTCATCCTCTACTTCGTCGCCGCCACCCTGGTGGGCTTCGCCGTGGCCTGGGGCATGGCCATCTGGCGCAGCCCGCTGGCCGACCGCGGCATCTACACCCAGGGCGCGTTTCGCGGCAACAACGGGGTTATCGGCCTGGCCCTGGCGGCCAGCCTCTACGGTGACTACGGCATCTCCCTGGGCGCGGTGCTCGCGGGCCTGGTGATCCTCATGTACAACTCGCTGTCGGCCGTGGTGCTGGCGGTGTACAGCCCGGACTTGAAGTCCGACCCCTGGAGCATCTGCAAGAGTATCTTCAGCAACCCGCTGATCCTCAGCGTGCTGGTGGCCACGCCCATGGCCTACGGCCAGGTGCCGTTGCCCAACTGGCTGCTTACCTCCGGCGACTACCTGGCGCAGATGACCCTGCCACTGGCGCTGATCTGCATCGGTGGCACCCTGTCGCTGGCGGCCCTGCGCGACAGTGGCAGGCTGGCCATCGACGCAAGCCTGGTGAAGATGGTCTGGCTGCCGCTGATCGGCACGCTCGGGGCCTGGCTGTGTGGGTTCCGCGGTGCGGAGCTGGGCATCCTGTTCCTCTACATCGGCAGCCCCACGGCGGCGGCCAGCTACGTCATGGCCCGCGCGGCCAATGGCAACCATGAACTGGCGGCCTCAATCATCGTGATTACTACGCTAATGGCGGCGATTACCACCAATATTGGTATTTTCATCTTGCAGTGGGGCGGATGGATCTAGATCCTTGACTGCAAACAACAGCAACAACACTGCCTCACTGAGCCAAAGGACACTTCATGCAAGACCAGAGCACGCCCGAGCAGCTTAAGCGCGGGCTGAAGAATCGCCATATCCAGCTGATCGCGCTGGGCGGTGCCGTGGGTACCGGGTTGTTCCTGGGCATCGCCCAGACCATCCAGCTGGCCGGCCCCTCCGTTTTGCTGGGCTACGCCATTGCAGGCCTGATGGCCTTCCTGATCATGCGCCAGCTGGGCGAAATGGTGGTCGAGGAGCCGGTTGCCGGTAGCTTCAGCCACTTCGCCCACCAGTACTGGAGCGAATTCGCAGGGTTCGTCTCGGGCTGGAACTATTGGGTGGTGTACGTGCTGGTGGGCATGGCCGAGCTCACGGCCGTGGGCATCTACGTGCAGTACTGGTGGCCGGAATTCCCCACCTGGGCGACGGCGGCGATCTTCTTCGTGGCGATCAACCTGATCAACCTCACCCAGGTGAAGGTGTACGGCGAGATGGAGTTCTGGTTCGCCCTGGTGAAGGTGGTGGCGATCATCAGCATGATCGGCTTTGGCGCCTGGATGCTCGCCAGCGGCCACGGCGGCGCGGATGCCAGCGTGGCCAACCTGTGGCAGTACGGCGGGTTCTTCCCCAATGGCGTCAGCGGCCTGGTGATGGCGCTGGCGGTGATCATGTTTTCGTTCGGCGGCCTGGAGCTGGTGGGTATTACCGCCGCCGAGGCCGACAACCCGCGCCAGAGCATTCCCAAGGCCACCAACCAGGTGGTGTATCGCATCCTGATCTTCTACATCGGTGCGCTGGCGGTGCTGCTGTCGCTGTACCCGTGGCAGAAGGTGGTGCAGGGCGGCAGCCCGTTCGTGATGATTTTCCATGAACTGGACAGCGACCTGGTGGCGACCATCCTCAACATCGTGGTGCTCACCGCTGCGCTGTCGGTTTACAACAGCTGCGTGTACGCCAACAGCCGCATGCTGTTTGGCCTGGCCAGCCAGGGTGACGCACCGCGCCAGTTGCTCAAGGTGAGCCGCAGTGGCGTGCCGCTGACGGCGCTGGGGGTGTCGGCGTTCGCCACCGGCCTGTGTGTGGTTATCAACTACCTGATGCCGGGTGAGGCCTTTGGTTTGCTGATGGCCTTGGCGGTGTCGGCGCTGGTGATCAACTGGGCGAGCATCAGCATCACCCACCTGAAGTTCCGCAAGGCCAAGCTTGCAGCCGGTGTCACGCCGTTCTACAAGAGCTTGGGGCACCCGCTGACCAACTACCTGTGCCTGGCATTCATCGTGCTGATTCTGGTGGTGATGTACCTGACCCCGCCGATTCGCATTTCGGTGATGCTGATTCCGGGGTGGATTCTGCTGTTGTGGGTGGCCTTCAAGATCAAGAAAGCGCGGCAGGCGTAGGCCAGGCGCCGCTGAGCGGCGCATCGCGAGCTACGCTCGCTCCTACCGGTACAGCGCAATCCTGGTGCGACGCATACCGGTACAGCGCAATCCTGGTGTGACGCATGCTGGTACAGCGCAATCCTGGTGTGACGCATACCGGTACAGCGCAATCCTGGTGCGACGCATACCGGTACAGCGCAATCCTGGTGCGACGCATACCGGTACAGCGCAATCCTGGTGTGACGCATGCCGGTACAGCGTGGACCTGGTAGGAGCGAGCGTAGCTCGCGATGCTTTTTCAGTGCTGGCGCCGCCAGGCGCGCAGGGTGGTGTACAGCAGCACCAGGCCCAGCACCGGCAGCACATAGAACAGCATCAACCGCTCCAGCCGCCCTGCCAGCGGCATGCCCATGGTAAAGGCCGCCACGTGCAGGCCGTAGGCCAGGTACAGGCACAGAAACACCAGCCCTTCTGCGCGTGTTACCCGGTAGCCGGAGTAGAACACCGGCAAGCTCAGCGCAGCGACGCCCAGCATCACCGGGAAATCGAAGCCCAGGGCGTTGGGTGAAATGCTCAGCGGCTGTGGAGCAACCAGCGCGGTCAGCCCAAGCACCGCCAGCAGGTTGAACAGGTTGCTGCCGATCACCGTGCCCACGGCAATCTCGCGCTCACCGCGCAGGGCGGCGACCAGGGCGGTGGCCAGTTCCGGCAGCGAGGTGCACACCGCAACCACGGTCAAACCGATTACCCGTTCGGACAGCCCCAGGTCGGTTGCCACCTCCACGGCAGCCTCCAGCAGCAAATGCCCGGCCAGGCTGAGCAACAGCAGCCCGAAAAGCACCTGCAGCAAGGTCGCCGACCAGAACCGTGCGGCGCTGACGGCCACCGGGGGCGGTGCGGGGTAGGTGCGTGAATAATGGCGCGACTGGTGCCAGAGCATGGCCAGGTAGCCCCCCAGTGCCAGCAGCAACAGCAGGCCTTCGATCCGGCCCAGCTGGCCATTGCCGCACAGGGCATAGACCAGCCCGCTGGCCACGATCATCAGGGGGATGTCCAGGCGTACCAGTTGGCGTGAAACCCGCAGCGGGATAATCAGTGCCGCCAGGCCGAGAATCACCAGCACATTGAAGATGTTGCTGCCGATCACGCTGCCCACGGCCACGTCGGGCGCGCCCTGGTAGGCGGCCTGCAGGCTCACGGTCAGTTGCGGTGCGGTGCTGCCGAAGGCCACCAGGCTCAGGCCGATGATCAATGGTCGCACGTGCAGGCGCAGGGCCAGGCGCAACGCCGCGCGCACCAGCAATTCGGCCCCGGCGACCAGCAGCGGCAGGGCGATGCACAGTTGCAGCAGGCTGGAAGTGGGGAGGGTGGCCAGGTCGAAAATGATGAAGACTCCTGTCGGCTCAGTCGCTCAGCCCTTGTACCCGGACGCGCGCCGTTCCGCTACGGAGCATGCCGATTTTTTCTGCAGCCGCGCGTGACAGGTCGATCAGGCGCCCGCGTGTGTGCGGGCCGCGGTCGTTGATGCGCACCACGACGCTGCGATCGTTGGCCAGGTTGGTAACCAGTACCCGGCTGCCGAACGGCAGGCTGCGGTGGGCGGCAGTCAGGCCGTGCTGGTTGAAGGCATCGCCGCTGGCGGTGCGTTTGCCGTGGTGGCGTGAGCCGTAATAGGACGCGGTGCCGGTTTCGTCGTAACCGCGGGGGTCAATGTCGTGGCTGGCGCAGCCGGCCAAGACGGAGAAGAGGGCGAGGGTGCTGAGGGATCGCTTTAGCAATTCAGATGCTCTCCAGGGCGGCCATTCGCGGGCAAGCCCGCTCCCACAGGTGTAGCGGTGTTCCTGTGGGAGCGGGCTTGCCCGCGAACGAGGGCGAAGCCCTCGCAGGGCTACAGGGAAAAAACAATCACCCTTCGAGCTTGGCCTTGAGCAATTGGTTCACCTGCCCCGGGTTGGCCTTGCCCTTGGAGGCCTTCATGGCCTGGCCGACGAAGAAGCCGAACATCTTGCCGCGCTTGGCCTCGTCGGCGGCGCGGTACTGTTCGACCTGCTCGGCATTGGCGGCAAGCACCTCGTCGAGCATCTTGTCGATCGCACCGGTGTCGGTAACCTGCTTGAGGCCTTTGCTTTCAATGATGCTGTCGGCATCGCCTTCACCGGCAGCCATGGCCTCGAACACGGTCTTGGCGATCTTGCCGCTGATGGTGTTGTCGCGAATGCGCAGCAGCATGCCACCCAGGTGCGCGGCGCTGACCGGGGCCTGGTCGATTTCCACGCCCAGTTTGTTCAGCAGGCTGCCCAGCTCGACCATGACCCAGTTGGCGGCCAACTTGGCATCGCCGCCAACCTTGACCACTTCTTCGAAGTAGTCGGCCTGTTCGCGGCTCGAAGCCAGCACGTTGGCGTCATAGGCCGACAGGCCGTACTGGCTCTGGAAGCGCTCGACCTTCTGCGGTGGCAGCTCGGGAAGGCCTGCGCGAACGGTTTCCAGGAAGCTGTCCTCGATCACCACCGGCAGCAGGTCCGGGTCGGGGAAGTAGCGGTAGTCGTTGGCCTCTTCCTTGCTGCGCATCGAGCGCGTTTCGTCCTTGTTCGGGTCGTACAGGCGGGTTTCCTGCACCACCTTGCCGCCGTCCTCGATCAGGTCGATCTGGCGCTGGATCTCGCTGTTGATCGCCCGTTCGATGAAGCGGAACGAGTTGACGTTCTTGATCTCGCAGCGGGTGCCGAACTCGGCCTGGCCTTTCGGGCGGATCGACACGTTGCAGTCGCAACGCAGCGAACCTTCGGCCATGTTGCCGTCGCAAATGCCCAGGTAGCGCACCAGCGCGTGGATCGCCTTGACGTAGGCCACGGCTTCCTTGGCGCTGCGCATATCCGGCTCGGAGACGATCTCCAGCAGCGGGGTGCCGGCACGGTTCAGGTCGATACCGGTGGAGCCGCTGAAGTCTTCGTGCAGGCTTTTGCCGGCGTCTTCCTCCAGGTGCGCCCGAGTGACGCCGATGCGCTTGATGGTGCCGTCTTCCAGGGCGATGTCCAGGTGGCCCTTGCCGACGATCGGCAGGTCCATCTGGCTGATCTGGTAGCCCTTGGGCAGGTCGGGGTAGAAGTAGTTCTTGCGCGCAAACACGTTGCGCTTGCCGATCTCAGCATCGATCGCCAGGCCGAACATGCAGGCCATGCGCACGGCTTCCTGGTTCAGCACCGGCAGAACACCGGGCATCCCTAGGTCAACCAGGCTGGCCTGGGTGTTCGGCTCGGAGCCGAAGGTGGTGGCGCTGCCGGAGAAGATCTTCGACTGGGTGGCCAGCTGGGTATGAATCTCCAGCCCGATCACAACTTCCCATTGCATGTGTGAATTCCTCAGAAGCCGTTAGGGGCGCGGGTGTGCCAGTCGGTGACTTGCTGGTAGCGGTGCGCGACGTTGAGCAGGCGGCCTTCCTGGAAATACGGGGCCAGCAGCTGCACGCCGACCGGCAGGCCATCGACGAAGCCGGCTGGCATCGACAGGCCCGGCAGGCCTGCCAGGTTGGCGGTGATGGTGTAGACGTCTTCCAGGTAGGCGGCGACCGGGTCGCTGCTCTTGGCGCCAAGCTTCCAGGCCGGGTTCGGCGTGGTTGGGCCGAGGATCAGGTCGACGCCTTCGAAGGCGGCCATGAAGTCGTTCTTGATCAGCCGGCGGATCTGCTGCGCCTTGACGTAGTAGGCATCGTAGTAGCCAGCCGACAGGGCATAGGTGCCGACCATGATGCGCCGCTGCACTTCGGCGCCGAAGCCTTCGCCACGGGAGCGCTTGTACAGGTCGGTGAGGTCCTTGGGCTCCTCGCAGCGGTAGCCGAAGCGCACGCCGTCGAAGCGCGACAGGTTGGAGGACGCTTCTGCAGGGGCGATCACGTAGTACGCCGGAATGGCGTGCTGCATGTTCGGCAGGCTGATTTCCTTGACCACCGCGCCGAGCTTTTCCAGCTCCTTGACGCTGGCCTGGACCAGCTCGGCAATGCGCGGGTCGAGGCCGGCGCCGAAGTATTCCTTCGGCAGGCCGATGCGCAGGCCCTGCAGCGAGCCGTTCAGGCTGGCGCTGTAGTCCGGCACCGGTTCGTCGATGCTGGTGGAGTCCTTGGCATCGAAGCCGGCCATGCCTTGCAGCAGCAGGGCGCAGTCTTCGGCGGTGCGCGCCAGCGGGCCGCCCTGGTCGAGGCTCGAGGCGTAGGCGATCATGCCCCAGCGCGATACGCGGCCGTAGGTGGGCTTGAGGCCGGTGAGGTTGGTCAGCGCCGCCGGCTGGCGGATCGAACCGCCGGTGTCGGTGCCGGTGGTGGCCGGCAGCAGGCGCGCAGCCACGGCGGCGGCCGAGCCACCGGACGAGCCGCCTGGCACGTGCTCGAGGTTCCACGGGTTCTTCACCGCGCCATAGTGGCTGGATTCGTTGGCCGAACCCATGGCGAACTCGTCCATGTTGGTTTTGCCCAGGGTGACCATGCCGGCTTCGGCCAGCTTGGCGACCACGGTGGCGTCGTAGGGCGCGTTGAAGTTGTCGAGCATCTTCGAGCCGCAGCTGGTGCGCACGCCCTGGGTGCAGAACAGGTCTTTGTGGGCGATTGGCGCACCCAGCAGCGCACCGCCTTCACCGGCGGCGCGACGGGCGTCGGCGGCACGCGCCTGGCCCAGGGCCAGGTCTTCGGTGACGCTGATGAAACTGTTGATCTGTGGGTCGAGTTGCTTGACCCGCGCCAGCAGGGCGGTGGTCAGCTCTTCGGAGGAAAACGACTTGTCGGCGAGTCCGCGGGCGATCTCGGCCAGGGTCAATTCATGCATGGCAGGCTCTTTCCCTTACTCGATGACTTTCGGAACCAGGTACAGACCGCTTTCGGTCGAAGGTGCGATGGCCTGGTAGGCGTCGCGCTGGTTGCTTTCGGTGACCTGGTCGGGACGCAGGCGCTGGCTGGCCTCCAGGGGGTGGGCCAGGGGCTCGATGCCAGTGGTGTCGACCGCTTGCATCTGGTCGACCAGCCCAAGAATGCTGTTCAGGGCATCGGTAATGCGTGGCAGTTCGCCTTCATTCAGGCCCAGACGGGCCAGATGGGCGATCTTTTCCACGTCGCTGCGTTCAAGCGCCATGGGGATCTCCAGGGGAAACGAGAAGCGGATAGTCCGCAGTGAGGAACATGTCAGCATTTTGGCGGTCTAACGGCCGCGATCATCTGCTGGCGTGCTCGGAAAAACAGCCAATTTAACATATTGGCTCCTTGCCCAAAATCCCTGCCATTGTTAGAGTTTGCCGCACTTTTTTACCCACGCTTTCCCCAGGGTCACTTTCCCATGTTCAAGAAACTGCGTGGCATGTTTTCCAGCGATCTTTCCATCGACCTGGGTACTGCCAACACCCTTATTTACGTGCGTGAGCGCGGTATCGTCCTGAATGAGCCCTCGGTTGTTGCCATCCGTACCCACGGCAACCAGAAAAGCGTCGTCGCCGTCGGTACCGAAGCCAAACGCATGCTGGGCCGTACGCCCGGCAACATTGCTGCCATTCGTCCGATGAAGGACGGCGTCATCGCCGACTTCAGCGTTTGTGAAAAAATGTTGCAGTACTTCATCAACAAGGTGCACGAGAACAGCTTCCTGCAGCCAAGCCCGCGCGTACTGATCTGCGTGCCGTGCAAGTCGACCCAGGTCGAGCGCCGTGCCATCCGTGAATCGGCACTGGGTGCCGGTGCCCGTGAAGTGTTCCTGATCGAAGAACCAATGGCCGCTGCCATCGGTGCCGGCCTGCCGGTTGAAGAAGCCCGCGGCTCGATGGTCGTCGATATCGGTGGTGGTACCACTGAAATCGCGCTGATCTCGCTGAATGGCGTGGTCTACGCCGAGTCCGTGCGCGTGGGTGGCGACCGCTTCGACGAAGCTATCGTGACCTACGTGCGTCGCAACTACGGCAGCCTGATCGGTGAATCCACCGCCGAGCGCATCAAGCAGGAAATCGGCACTGCCTACCCAGGCGGCGAAGTGCGTGAAGTCGACGTGCGTGGCCGTAACCTGGCCGAAGGCGTGCCACGTGCCTTCACCCTGAACTCCAACGAAGTGCTCGAGGCCCTGCAGGAATCCCTGGCGACCATCGTCCAGGCGGTCAAGAGCGCCCTGGAGCAGTCGCCGCCGGAGCTGGCCTCGGACATCGCCGAGCGCGGCCTGGTGCTGACCGGTGGTGGCGCGCTGCTGCGTGACCTCGACAAGCTGCTGGCCCAGGAAACCGGCCTGCCGGTGATCGTCGCCGAAGACCCGCTGACCTGCGTCGCCCGTGGCGGCGGTCGCGCCCTGGAAATGATGGACAAGCACGCCATGGACCTGCTTTCGAGCGAGTGATCCACGCGGCTTTCGAGTGCCCGGTTTACAGGTAGCACGCGCAGTGCTACCTGTATGTGCTGGGCTGGCGTCCGTCCGGGCGTCGTTTCCGTCAACCCGCAACCAGGCTGGTGCGTTGTCCCATGTCCAATGACCTCCTGAGTCGTCCACGAGGAACGGCCCATTAAACCGCTTTTTTCCAAGGGCCCTTCGCTGGGCGTTCGCCTGCTGGTACTGGTGGTGCTGTCGGTCGCGTTGATGGTTGTCGACGCGCGCTTCGACGTGCTCAAGCCGGTGCGCAGCCAGATGGGCCTGGTGCTCATGGAATCGTACTGGATCACCGACCTGCCGCAACGTGTGTGGCAAGGCGTGGCTGGCCAGTTCGGCAGCCGCACCGAGTTGATTGCCGAGAACGAAAAGCTCAAGACCGAGGCCCTGCTGCTGCAGGGGCGCCTGCAGAAGCTGGCGGCCCTGACCGAGCAGAACGTGCGCCTGCGCGAATTGCTCAACTCCTCGGCGCTGGTCAACGAGAAGGTCGAGGTGGCCGAGCTGATCGGCGTCGACCCCAACCCGTTCACCCACCGTATCCTGATCAACAAGGGCGAGCGCGACGGCGTGTTCCTCGGCCAGCCGGTGCTCGACGCCCGTGGCCTGATGGGCCAGGTGGTCGAGCTGATGCCCTACACCTCGCGGGTGCTGCTGCTCACCGACACCACCCACAGCATTCCGGTGCAGGTGAACCGCAACGGCCTGCGTGCCATCGCCAGCGGCACCGGCAACCCGGAACGCCTGGAACTGCGCCATGTGGCCGATACCGCCGACATCAAGGAAGGTGACCTGCTGGTGAGTTCCGGCATGGGCCAGCGCTTCCCGGCCGGTTACCCGGTGGCCACGGTCAATGAAGTGATCCACGACTCCGGCCAGCCGTTCGCCATCGTTCGCGCCATCCCCACCGCCGCACTCAACCGCAGCCGCTACATGCTGCTGGTGTTCAGCGACCGGCGCACGCCGGAGCAGCGCGCCACCGACGCCGCCATCGCCCAGGAAGAGGCGGACCGCAAAGGTGCAGCAGCCAACGGCCAGCCGGCCGCCAGTGGCGAGCACCCAGCGCCCGCCGCCGCCCCGGCCCCTGCTGGCTCGCCCGCACCTGCCGCCCCGGCGGCCCAGGCGCCCGCCAGCCCCGCAGCCACGCCTGCGGCACCTGCCACTCCACGGAGGCCATGATGGCCAAGTCGCGCCGTAACCACGGTTGGGTTATCTGGCTGACGTTTGCCGTCGGCCTGCTGCTGAGCGTGTCACCCATGCCGCAGTTTCTCGAAGTGTTCCGGCCCATGTGGCTGGCGCTGCTGGTATCGTTCTGGACCCTGAACGTGCCGAGCAAGGTGGGCATGACCACCGCCTTCGTCCTGGGCCTGGCCGAAGACGTGCTGTATGGCACACTGCTGGGGCAGAACGCCTTTATCCTCACCCTCATCACCTTCCTGGTGCTGTCGTTGCAGCAGCGCCTGCGCATGTTCCCGTTGTGGCAACAGAGCCTGGTGATCCTGGTGATCTTCGGCATCGCCCAGTTGATCCAGCTGTGGCTCAGCGCCCTGACCGGTAACCGCCTGCCAACCCTGGCCCTGGTGTGGTCGGCGGTGATCAGCGCCTTGCTCTGGCCGTGGATCAGCTTCGCCCTGCGCGACCTGCGCCGGCGCCTGCATATCAACTGACGGCGCCGCCACCACTGACAGGGAGATGTCTGCATGAACTCGCTCTACCTAGCCTCCGGCTCGCCGCGCCGGCGTGAACTGCTGAGCCAGATTGGCGTGCCCTTTACCGTGGTCAGCGCCCCTGTCGATGAAACCCCGCTGCCCGGTGAGGGCGCCGAGGCCTACGTTGAGCGCCTGGCCCGGGCCAAGGCCGAGGCGGGCCTGGCTGCGGCCCCGGTTGAGCGCGCCGCGGTGCTCGGCGCTGACACCGCCGTGGTGCTCGATGGTCGAATTCTCGGCAAGCCGGAAAACCGCGAACATGCCCTGGCCATGCTGGCTGACCTGGCAGGCCGTGAGCATCAGGTGCTGACTGCCGTGGCACTGACCGATGGCCAGCGCTGCGAGAGCCTGTGCATCGCCAGCAGTGTGCGTTTTCGCCCCATCGACGAAGCCGAAGCCCAGCGCTACTGGGCCAGCGGGGAGCCAGCCGACAAGGCCGGTGGCTACGCCATCCAGGGCCTGGGAGCGGTGTTCGTCACCGGGCTGCAGGGCAGTTACTCCGCCGTGGTCGGGCTGCCCTTGAGCGAAACGGCCGAACTGCTCGCCCGCTTCGGTATCGCCTGCTGGCAGGTACCGGCGCTTTTGCCAGAGGTAACAAACAAGCGGTAGCCAGCCCAGCCCACGCGATCCATCATTATCCAAGACCTTTGACGAGAGCCTGCCATGAGTGAAGAGATCCTGATCAACATCACCCCGATGGAATCGCGCGTGGCGGTGGTGGAAAACGGGGTGCTGCAGGAAGTGCATGTCGAGCGCACCCAGCGCCGCGGCATCGTCGGCAATATCTACAAGGGCAAGGTGGTGCGCGTGCTGCCGGGCATGCAGGCGGCATTCGTCGACATCGGCCTGGAGCGGGCGGCGTTCATTCATGCCTCGGAAATTTCCCAGCGCGAAGGCTCGGCGGTGGAGAACATCACTGCCCTGGTGCACGAAGGCCAGGCCCTGGTGGTGCAGGTGACCAAGGACCCGATCGGCACCAAGGGTGCGCGCCTGACCACACAGCTGTCGATTCCGTCACGCTACCTGGTGTACATGCCGCGCAGCAGCCATGTGGGCATTTCCCTGAAGATCGAGGACGAAGCCGAGCGCGAGCGCTTGAAGAAGCTGGTCAGCGATTGCATGGACAGCGAAAACATCAAGGATGCCGGCGGCTTTATCCTGCGCACCGCCGCCGAAGGCGCGCGGCCGGAAGAAATCCTGCAGGACATCCGCTACCTGCGTCGCCTGTGGGAGCAGATCGGCAGCCAGATCAAGACCTGCGGCGCGCCCACTGTCATCTACGAAGACCTGGGCCTGGCCCTGCGCACCCTGCGTGACCTGGTTAACCCGAAAATCGAGAAAATCCGCATCGACTCGCGGGAAACCTTCCAGAAGACCACGCAGTTCGTCGCCGAACTGATGCCGGAAATTGCCGACCGCCTGGAGCATTACCCAGGCGAGCGGCCGATTTTCGACCTGTATGGCGTGGAGGACGAAATCCAGCGCGCGCTGGAGCGCAAGGTGCCGCTCAAGTCTGGCGGCTACCTGGTCGTGGACCCGGCCGAAGCGATGACCACCATCGACGTCAACACGGGCGCCTTCGTCGGCCACCGCAACCTTGAAGAAACCATCTTCAAGACCAACCTCGAAGCTGCCACGGCCATTGCCCGCCAGCTGCGCCTGCGCAACATCGGCGGCATCATCATCATCGACTTCATCGACATGGAAGACGAAGAGCACCAGCGCCAGGTGTTGCGCACCCTGGAAAAGCAGCTTGAACGCGACCACGCCAAGACCAACATCATCGGCATCACCGAGCTGGGCCTGGTGCAGATGACCCGCAAGCGCACCCGCGAAAGCCTCGAACAAGTACTGTGCGAGCCCTGCGTGGCCTGCCAGGGCCGTGGCAAGCTGAAAACCCCTGAGACGATCTGTTACGAAATCTTCCGCGAAATCCTCCGCGAGGCCCGTGCCTACCAGGCTGAAGGCTACCGCGTGCTGGCCAACCAGAAAGTGGTCGACCGCCTGCTGGACGAAGAGTCTGGCAACGTTGCCGAGCTTGAGGCCTTCATCGGCAGAACCATTCGCTTCCAGGTCGAGTCGATGTACTCGCAGGAACAATACGACGTGGTGCTGCTCTGAGGCTTACTGATTACCCCGCCAAGATGGTCGAGCTGGCAAAACCGGCACTTGCGGCCATCATGGTTAAACGACCTGGAGGGCGATGGCCATGGGACGTCTGAACCGCGTTCTGGTGACCTTGACCCGCTGGGGCCTGGGTACCTGCGCCTTGCTCGCGGTGCTGGTGGCGCTGTACGTGAGCCTCGGGCGCGAGCTGGTGCCGCTGGTGGCCGAATACCGCGCTGAAGCCGAGGACAAAGCCGAGCAGGCATTGGGCCTGCCCGTGCACGTGGGCGCGCTGGAAGGGCGCTGGAGCGGCCTGGCACCGGTGCTGCGGGTGCGCGACCTGCAACTGGGCGAGGGCGCCTCGGCCTTGCGCCTGGATGACGTCAAGGTGGTGCCCGACCTGTGGGCCAGCCTCACCTCCGGCCAGGTACGCCTGGCGCGCATTCAGCTGGCCGGCCTGCAACTGATCCTGCGCGAAGACCAGCAGGGCGCCTGGGCCCTGGAAGGCCTGCCAAAAAAGGACGACACGCCGCTGGACCCTGCCGAACTGCTGCAGCGCCTGCGCCAGCTGGGGCGGGTCGATGTGTTCGACAGCCAGGTCACCCTGCAGCCCTGGCAGCGTGACCCGCTGACCCTTACCTATGTCAGCCTTGGCCTGCAGGCCGGCGCCTCGCGTCAGGCCCTGGACCTGCGCGCCACCCTGCCCGATGGCCAGCCGCTGGCGATCAACCTGCACAGCCGGGCAAACACCCAGGCCTTGGGTGAAAGTGAAGTGCAGGCCTACCTGAGCCTGCCGCAAAGCGACTGGAGCCAATGGTTGCCGCCCCGCCTGTTCGGCCAGTGGCGGGCCGAAGCGCTGCGCGCCGGTGGCGAATTCTGGGTCGATTGGCGCAAAGGCCAGCTACAGCAGGCAGTGGTTCGCCTGAATGCGCCGCAACTGCGCGGCGCCTATGCCCAGCGCAAGGCCGTGAGCCTGGATAACCTGGCCCTCAATGCCTGGCTGCAGCGCCGGGGCGAAGGCTTCGACGTGGTGGTCGATTCACTGGCCATGAGCCTGGGCGACGCCCGCTGGGAGTCGCACTTGCAGCTCAGCCAGCGCCCAGGCCAGAACCCGGCCGAGGAAACCTGGCAGTTGCAGGCCGACCGCCTCGACCTCACGCCGCTGACGCCGTTGATCCAGGGGTTGGCACCGTTGCCGGACAAGCTCAT
Organism: Pantoea sp. Tr-811; assembly: GCF_011752535.1. Taxonomy (NCBI): domain Bacteria; kingdom Pseudomonadati; phylum Pseudomonadota; class Gammaproteobacteria; order Enterobacterales; family Erwiniaceae; genus Pantoea; species Pantoea sp. Tr-811. Next base: position 90,410 of record NZ_VWXJ01000014.1, on the reverse strand, counting down.
GGCTGTGGTCGACGGGCTCAAGGTCACCGGAGCCCTGCGCAACGTGCGCCTCGACGCCCGGCCCAAGGCCGAGGGCGACCAGCGGCTGCAGTTCGCCGCCAACCTGGAGAAGGTCGGCTTCGACGCCTACCACGGCGCGCCGGCGGCCGGTAACGTCAGCGGCAGCATTGGCGGCGACCTGGGCCATGGCGAGCTGCGCCTGGATACCGACGCCTTCATGCTCCACCTGTACCCGATCTTCGCCAAGCCCTGGCAGTACCAGAAGGCCAATGCCCGCCTGACCTGGGCCCTGGACAAGCATGGCTTCACCCTGGTTGCGCCCTACCTCAAGGTGTTGGGCGACGAAGGCAAGATCGCCGGTGACTTCCTGATTCGCCTGCTGTTCGACGAAGGCGCGGAAAGCTACATGGACCTGCGCGTTGGCATGACCGAGGGCGATGGCCGCTACACCGCCAAGTACCTGCCCGAAGTGCTCAGCCCAGCCCTTGACGAGTGGCTGCGCAGCGCCATCGTCAAAGGCAATGTCGACCAAGGCTACTTCCAGTACCAGGGGTCGCTGAACCATGGCGCCACCCCCGAGTCGCACAGCATCAGCCTGTTTTTCAAGGTGCGCGACGCGGCACTGGACTTCCAGCCAGGCTGGCCGCAGGTGCAGCACGTCGATGGCGATGTGCTGATCGAGGACAGCGGCGTGCGCATCAAGGCGCAGAAGGGCCTGCTGCTCGACACCCAGGTCAGCGACGTGAACGTAAACATCCCCCACGTCGACGCTGGCCAGCACAGTCACCTGTACCTGGACGGCGGTTTCGACGGCAGCCTGGGCGACGGCCTGAAAATTCTCAAGGAAGCGCCCATCGGCACGGGCGAGATCTTCGCGGGTTGGGAAGGCGAGGGGCCGCTCAAGGGCAAGGTCAAGCTCGACATTCCCCTGGCCCATGGCGAACGGCCCAAAGTGCTGGTGGACTTTGCCACGGCCGATGCACGCCTGAAAGTTGCCCCGCCAAGCCTTGACCTTACGCAACTGAAGGGTGATTTCAGCTTCGACCTGGACAAGGGGCTTAGTGGCAAGGGCATCAGCCTGCAGGCATTCGGCAAGCCGGTTACCGCGCAGATCACTGCCGAAGGCCAGCCGGGGCAGATGCAGACCCGCATCAATGCCAGTGGCCAGGTGGCGCTCAAGGCCTTGACCGACTGGTTACAGTTCAAGCAGACCCTGCCGGCTTCCGGCGAGATGCCCTACCAGCTGCAGGTCAACCTTGGCCACCGCGACAATAGCCTGAGCGTGGACTCTACGCTCAAGGGGCTGGGCATCGACCTGCCGGCGCCCTTCGGCAAAGCCGCAGGCGAAACCCGCAACAGCCGGTTCAGCATGAACCTGCAAGGGCCCGAGCGACGCTTCGATGCCCGCTACGATGAGCTGGCCCAGCTTGCCTACGCGGCGCCCTTGGAAAAACTCGGCCAGGGCCGTGGCGAGCTGTTGCTGGGTGCAGGCCAGGCGCAGTTGCCGACCGGCCAGGGCCTGCGGGTCAGGGGGCGGCTCGACAGCCTCGACCTGGCGCCCTGGCAGGAGCAGGCGGCGCGTTTTGCCGGCGACGACCCCGGTGGCAACGCCCGGCAGAACCTGCAAAGTGTCGACCTGAGCATCGGCCAGCTCAAGGCCTTCGGCATGGGCCTTAACCAGGCCGTGGTGCGCCTGGCCCGCGGTGGCCCGGCCTGGGACTTGCGCCTGGACAGCAAGGAAGTGATCGGCAACGCCCGGGTGCCCGACGCCCAGGGCGCGCCCATTACCGTGCGCCTGCAAACCCTGCGCCTGCCTGCCGCCGACCCTGCCGAGGCGCAGTCGGAGGAGGGGCCCGACCCGCTGGCCACGTTCGACCCGCGCAAGGTACCGGCCCTGGACCTGGCCATCGACAAGCTGTACCGCGGCGACGACCTGTACGGCAGGGTTGGCCTGAAACTGCGCCCCAATGCGCGCGGCGTGTCGGCCCAGGACATCGACCTGGACCTCAAGGGCTTGCGTATCGGTGGCAGCGGCGGCTGGGAGGGCGCGGTCGGCGCCACCAGCAGCTGGTACAAGGGCCGCCTTGACGGCAAGGACCTGGGCGATGTGCTCAAGGCCTGGGGCTTCGCGCCCACCGTCACCAGCCGCGATTTCCACCTGGACGTCGATGGCCGTTGGTCCGGCTCGCCGGCGTATGTCGGCCTCAAGCGTTTCTCGGGAAGCATGGATGCCTCCATGCGCACCGGCCAGATCGTCGAAGTGGAGGGTGGCGCCCAGGCCCTGCGGGTGTTCGGGCTGCTCAACTTCAACTCGATCGGCCGGCGCTTGCGCCTGGACTTCTCCGACCTGTTTTCCAAGGGCCTGGCCTACGACCGGATCAAGGGCCTGCTGGTGGCCAGCGACGGTGTTTATGTGACCCGCGAGCCGATCAGCGTCACCGGGCCGTCGAGCAACTTCGAGCTGGACGGCACCCTGGACCTGGTGCGTGACCAGGTCAACGCCAACCTGCAGGTCAGCCTGCCGGTGACCAACAACCTGCCGTTGGCTGCGCTGATCGTGGGGGCGCCGGCGGTGGGCGGGGCATTATTCCTGGTCGACCGGCTGATCGGTGACCGGGTTTCGCGCTTCGCCAGCGTGCACTATCGCGTCGAAGGTCCGTGGAAAGAGCCTAGAATCACCTTTGTGAAACCTTTCGACAAATAACCAGGAGTGCCCATGAAGGCAGCGGTCATCCAGATGGTCAGCCAGGACGATGTGCTGGGCAACCTGCAGCGTGCTGGCGCCCTGCTCGAACAGGCGGCACTGGGTGGCGCGCGGCTGGCGGTGCTGCCGGAGAACTTCGCGGCCATGGGGCGCAAGGACGCGGCGCTGATCGGCCGCGCCGAGGCCCTGGGTGAAGGGCCGATCCTGCCGTGGTTGAAACGCACGGCCCGCGACCTCAGATTATGGATAGTCGCCGGGACATTGCCGCTGCCGCCCCAGGGCCAGCCATACGCCAAGGCCCATGCCTGTTCGTTGTTGATCGACGACCAGGGTGAGCAGGTGGCGCGCTACGACAAGCTGCACCTGTTCGACGTGGACGTTGCCGACAACCGAGGCCGCTATCGTGAGTCCGACGACTATGCCCACGGTGGGCAGGTGGTGGTGGCCGACACGCCGGTGGGGCGCTTGGGGTTGAGCGTGTGCTACGACCTGCGCTTTCCCGAGTTGTACAGCGCGCTGCGCAGTGCCGGCGCGGAACTGATCACGGCCCCGGCCGCCTTCACCGCGGTGACGGGGGCGGCGCACTGGGAAGTGCTGGTTCGCGCGCGGGCCATTGAAACCCAGTGCTATGTGTTGGCTGCCGCCCAGGGCGGAACCCACCCTGGCCCACGGGAAACCCACGGCCATGCGGCGATCGTCGACCCTTGGGGGCGCATCGTCGCCGAACAGGCGCACGGTGAAGCGGTATTGCTTGCCGAGCGCGACATTGATGAACAGGCGTCCATCCGGGCGCGCATGCCGGTCACCTCGCACCGGCGCTTTTTCTCGCAGGACGCCTTGCGGCCTGCGCACACCTCGGAGTGACTATGAGCCAGATGTTATCCACCGTCAGCGAACAGCTCCTGGCCCCGGGCGGACTGACCCTGGACAGCCTGCAGGCTGTGCTGGGCGAGTTGGCGGGCCCCGGTATCGACGCCGCCGACCTGTATTTCCAGGGCCAGATTTCGGAAACCTGGGCGCTGGAGGACGGCATTGTCAAAGAGGGCAGCTTCAACCTCGACCAGGGCGTGGGCGTGCGCGCCCAGTCCGGTGAAAAGACCGGCTTCGCCTACAGCAACGCCATCAACCTCGAAGCGCTGACCTCGGCGGCGCGTGCCGCCCGTTCGATTTCCCGTGCCGGGCAGAATGGCAAGGTGCAGGCCTTCCGCAGCCAGGACGTGACCGCACTGTATGCGCCGGACAACCCGCTGGACGTGCTGAGCCGCGCCGAGAAGGTCGAACTGCTCAAGCGTGTCGACGCCGCCACCCGCGCCCTCGACCCGCGCATCCAGCAGGTCAGCGTGAGCATGGCCGGGGTTTGGGAGCGCATCCTGATCGCCGCCGCCGACGGCAGCCTGGCGGCTGACGTGCGCCCGCTGGTGCGCTTCAACGTCAGTGTCATCGTCGAACAGAACGGCCGCCGCGAGCGCGGCGGGCAGGGCGGGGGCGGGCGCACCGACTACCGCTTCTTCACCGAAGAGCGGGTCATGGGCTATGCCCGTGAAGCCTTGCGCCAGGCGCTGGTGAACCTTGAGGCGGTCCCGGCGCCGGCAGGCACCTTGCCGGTGGTACTGGGCTCTGGTTGGTCCGGTGTGCTGCTGCACGAGGCGGTGGGCCATGGCCTTGAAGGCGACTTCAACCGCAAGGGCAGCTCGGCGTTCAGTGGGCGCATTGGTGAGAAGGTCGCGTCTAGCCTGTGCACCATCGTCGACGACGGCACCTTGGAAGGCCGCCGTGGTTCGTTGAGCGTCGACGACGAAGGTACGCCGACCGAATGCACCACGCTGATCGAGAACGGCATCCTCAAGGGCTACATGCAGGACAAGCTCAACGCACGCCTGATGGGCATGGCGGTCACCGGCAACGGGCGCCGCGAATCCTACGCGCACCTGCCCATGCCGCGCATGACCAACACCTACATGCGCGCCGGCGAAAGCGACCCGCAGGAAATCATCGCCTCGGTGAAGAAGGGCATCTACTGCGCCAACCTGGGCGGTGGGCAGGTGGACATCACCAGCGGCAAGTTCGTCTTCTCGACCAGCGAAGCCTACCTGATCGAAGATGGCAAGATCACCGCACCGGTGAAGGGCGCGACCCTGATCGGTAACGGCCCGGAGGCCATGAGCCGGGTGTCGATGGTCGGCAATGACCTGGCACTGGACAGTGGCGTGGGTACGTGCGGCAAGGATGGGCAGTCGGTGCCGGTGGGCGTCGGCCAGCCAACCTTGAAACTGGATGCGATCACCGTAGGCGGAACCGGCGCCTGATGGCTACCGGGGCCTTTGTAGGGGTGGGCTTGCACCGCGTCGCCTGCTTCGCGGCGGTTCGACGCCTCGAAAAGCCCGCTCCCACAGGGGATCGCCTACAGAACCCCGGGGCAGTATCAGCGCAGGCCGCGCTGCATGTCGTCGAGGTCGCGGATGTACTTGAACACCTTGCGCGCAGCGGCAGGCGGCTTGTTCCGCGCTTTTTCATGCTGGGCGTGACGGACCAGCGAGCGCAGTTGCTGGCGATCGGTGTCGGGGTAGTCGTTGACGAACCGCTCCAGGTCTTCGTCGTTACCGTCGATCAGGCGGTCGCGCCAGCGCTCCAGGTTATGGAAGCGCTCGTTGTACTGGCGGCTGGAGCTGTCGATCTGCTCCAGCACGGCGTGAATGGCATCCAGGTCCTGGTCGCGCATCAGCTTGCCGACGAACGACATGTGGCGTTTGCGTGCGCCGTGGGCGGTGTGTTTGCTGGCGTCGGCCAGGGCCTTGCGCAGCTCGTCGGTGAGCGGCAGGCGTGCCAGGGTATCGGCCTTGACCGTGGTCAGGCGCTCGCCGAGTTCGACCAGCGCATGCAGCTCGCGCTTGATCTGGGTTTTGCTTTTTTCGCCGTCGAAGGCGTCGTATGAATCAACCATGGTGGCAGTCCGCTAGAAATCGTCGCCATGATAACCAGTCGGGGGCCGCTTGTCCGGCCCGGTCGCTGAATGACCCTCAGCCGAACGCAGAATTTGAGTGGAGAAAACCATGAGTGCAGTCCAGAGCGTAGGCCCCAAGGACCTGCCGGCGTTGCAGGAGCAGGTCGAGGCGATCATCGCAGAGGCCCGCAAGCAAGGCGCCAGTGCCTGCGAGGTGGCAGTGTCGCTGGAGCAGGGCCTGTCCACCACGGTGCGCCAGCGCGAGGTCGAAACGGTCGAGTTCAACCGTGACCAGGGCTTTGGCATCACCCTCTATGTCGGCCAGCGCAAAGGCTCGGCCAGCACCTCGGCCAGTGGCCCTGACGCTATCCGTGAAACCGTGGCCGCAGCATTGGCCATTGCCAAGCACACCTCCGAAGACGAATGCTCCGGCCTGGCCGATGCCGCCCTGATGGCCCGTGACATCCCGGACCTGGACCTGTATCACGACTGGGACATCGAGCCGGAAAAGGCCATCGAGATGGCGCTGGCCTGCGAAGCGGCGGCGTTCGATGCCGACAAGCGCATCCTCAATGCCGATGGCACCACCCTCAACACCCACCAGGGCTGCCGTGTGTATGGCAACAGCCATGGCTTCATCGGTGGCTACGCCTCGACCCGGCACAGCCTGAGCTGCGTGATGATCGCCGAAGGCGACGGGCAGATGCAGCGCGACTACTGGTACGACGTGAATCGCCAGGGCCAGTTGCTGGCCGACCCGCGCAGCATCGGTGTGCGCGCTGCCCAGCGTGCTGCCAGCCGCCTGGGCGCGCGGCCAGTGCCGACGTGTGAGGTGCCAGTGCTGTTTTCGGCCGAGCTTGCCGGTGGCCTGTTCGGTAGCTTCCTGTCGGCGATTTCCGGCGGCAACCTGTACCGCAAGTCGTCGTTCCTCGACGGCGCCATTGGCCAGCGCCTGTTCCCCAGCTGGCTGACCCTCGACGAGCGCCCGCATATCCCGCGTGCGCTCGGCAGCGCCGCGTTCGACGGTGATGGCCTGGCGACCTACGCCAAACCGTTCGTCGACAAGGGTGAGTTGGTGTCCTACCTGCTGGGCACCTATTCCGGGCGCAAGCTGAGCCTGCCGAGCACGGCCAATGCCGGGGGCGTACATAACCTGTATGTCACCCATGGCGTCGAGGACCAGGCGGCGTTGATCCGGCGCATGGGCCGCGGCTTGCTGGTGACCGAACTGATGGGGCACGGGTTGAACATGGTGACCGGCGATTATTCGCGCGGCGCGGCAGGTTTCTGGGTCGAGAATGGCGAGATTCAACACGCCGTGCAGGAAGTGACTATCGCCGGCAATATGAAGGACATGTTCCAGCAGATCGTGGCGATTGGCAGTGATCTTGAAACCCGTAGCAATATTCACACAGGCTCGGTGCTGATCGAGCGCATGACGGTGGCGGGTAGCTGATCGGTTGCCTGTTCGGGCGTCTTCGCGGGGCAAGCCCGCTCCTACAGGCGGGCTTGCCCCGCGAAGAGGCCCATGCAAATACTGCATGAACCCCAACCCGGCCATCGCGCCGGGTTTTTTCTTTGCATTCGCCCACTTGAAGTGATTACGTTTATCACTTAATAATGAATATCATTATCCAGTAACTCGGCGATGATGTTCATGAAACCCGTCCTGCGCGAACTGCCCTACCTGGAAAACTGGCGCTGGCTCAGCCGGCGCATTCGTTGTGCCCTCGAACCTGACGAGCCGCGCCTGATCGAGCATTACCTGGCCGAAGGCCGCTACCTGGTGTGCTGCACCGAAACCTCGCCATGGACCGTGGCCCTGACGTCCTTCCGCCTGCTGCTGGATACCGCCTGCGACCGCATGCTGCCGTGGCACTGGCGGTGCTTGTGCCTGGACCAGGCCTGGCGGCCACTGCTCGACCTGCGCAACCTCGACCGCCGCGAACAGAACCAGCGCTGGCAGCCCTACGCCCTGCAGTTGGCCAACTGCCAACTGCTGCCGTCGATTTCCCCCGATGAACTGATGCAAGGATTTGATGATGAGTGATACCCGTATCGAGCGTGACAGCATGGGCGAACTGCAGGTGCCGGCCCAGGCCCTGTACGGTGCCCAGACCCAGCGCGCGGTCGACAATTTCCCGATCAGCGGCCAGCGCATGCCGGCCCAGTTCATCCGCGCCCTGCTGCTGGCCAAGGCCGCCGCTGCCAAGGCCAACGTCGAGCTGGAGCAGCTGACGGCAGGGCAGGGCCAGGCCATCGTCAAGGCGGTGGAGCAACTGCTGGCCGAGGATTTCATCCAGCACTTCCCGGTGGATGTCTACCAGACCGGCTCCGGCACCAGTTCGAACATGAACGCCAACGAGGTCATCGCTACCCTGGCCAGCCGCGTGCTCGGTGAGCCGGTCAACGCCAACGACCACGTCAACTGCGGGCAGAGCAGCAACGACATCATCCCGACCACCATCCATGTCAGCGCCGCCCTGGCCCTGCACGAACAACTGCTGCCGGCCCTGGGCCACCTGGTGCAGGTGATCGAGGCCAAATCGGCGCAGGTGCACCAGTACGTCAAGACCGGCCGTACCCACCTGATGGACGCCATGCCAGTGCGCATGAGCCAGGTGCTCGATGGCTGGGCTGCACAGGTCAACGCGGCCAAGGCTCACATCGAAGCCACCTTGCCAAGCCTGCAGGCGCTGGCCCAGGGCGGGACTGCGGTGGGTACTGGCATCAACGCCCACCCACAGTTCGCTGCAGGCTTTGCCCGCCAGCTCAGCGGCCTGACCCAGGTCGAGTTCACCCCCGGCAGCAACCTGTTCGCCCTGATCGGCTCCCAGGACACCGCCGTGGCGCTGTCCGGCCAGCTCAAGACCACCGCCGTGGCGCTGATGAAGATCGCCAACGACCTGCGCTGGATGAACTCGGGCCCCTTGGCCGGCCTGGGTGAAATCGAGCTGCAAGGCCTGCAGCCTGGCTCCTCGATCATGCCGGGCAAGGTCAACCCGGTGATCCCGGAGGCCACTGCCATGGTCGCCGCCCAGGTCATCGGCAACGACGCAACCATCGCCGTGGCCGGCCAGTCGGGCAACTTCGAGCTGAACGTGATGCTGCCGGTGATCGCCCGCAACCTGCTGGAAAGCATCGAGCTGATGGCCAATGCCAGCCGCCTGTTGGCCGACAAGGCCATCGCTACCTTCAAGGTCAACGAAGGCAAGCTCAAGGAAGCCCTGGCGCGCAACCCGATCCTGGTCACCGCATTGAACCCGATCATCGGCTACCTGAAAGCCGCCGAGATCGCCAAGACCGCCTACAAGCAGGGCCGGCCGATCATCGATGTGGCACTGGAGCACACCGACCTGTCGCGTGACCAGCTCCAAGCGCTGCTGGACCCGGAAAAACTCACCGCCGGCGGCATCTGATCCGCGCCAGCGCTCAGGAGAACACACGTCATGCAGCACTGGAAACGCACCACCGACACTGCCAACCGCCTGTTCGAACAAGGTGAGTGGGTCGACGCCCGGGAGCACTACCTGCAAGCCCTGGCCCTGGCCCAGGTGCTCTTCGAGCGCTGGCATGACGTTGATGAGGCGGTGGCCGCGTTGGTCATCTCCCACCACAACCTGGCCGACCTGCACCTGCGCCTGAACCAGCCGCACGAGAGCGCCGACTACCTGTGTTCGGCGCACCAGCGCCTGCTCCAGGCCAGCCAGGAGTCGCGCCTGCCGCAAGCGCTGCGTGACGCTGCCCTGCGCCACAGCAGCCGTACCTACACCGAATTGCTGAGTTTCATCGCCGAGTACGGCCAGTACCCGCGTACCGAGCGCCTGCTCAACCGCCAGGGCGCCGAGGCCAGCGAACTCGCTGCACAGCCGGACTCGCCACCTAGAACCCAAGCCTACGGAATCCACTGACATGCCACATACCTTGCCTGCACTGACCTACGCCTACGATGCCCTGGAGCCGCACATCGATGCGCAAACCATGGAAATCCACCACACCAAGCACCACCAGACCTACGTCAATGGCCTGAATGCGGCCATCGAGGGCACCGAATGGGCCGATTGGCCGGTGGAAAAGCTGGTGGGCGCGGTCAAGCAGCTGCCAGAAAACCTGCGCGGCGCAGTCACCAACCACGGCGGCGGCCATGCCAACCACAGCCTGTTCTGGACCGTTATGTCGCCCAAAGGCGGTGGCCTGCCACAAGGTGAACTGGCCAAGGCCATCGATGCCCAGCTGGGTGGTTTCGAGGCGTTCAAGGACGCCTTCACCAAGGCCGCGCTGACGCGCTTCGGCAGCGGCTGGGCCTGGCTCAGCGTGACCCCGCAGAAAACCCTGGTGGTGGAGAGCAGCGGTAACCAGGACAGCCCATTGATGCACGGCAACACGCCGATCCTGGGCCTTGACGTGTGGGAGCACGCCTACTACCTGAAGTACCAGAACCGTCGCCCGGAATACATCGGTGCCTTCTACAACGTGATCGACTGGGCGCATGTGGATCAGCGCTACCACGAAGCCCTGAAGTGAGCCTTGCCGGTATGCGTTCCGAGGTGATGTCTGTCAGCAGTGTGCGCTTGTTCCGGCTGGCAATGGGTACCTTGCTGTTACTGGCCGGCACTGCGCTGCTGCTGGCGCGTGGCATCGCCTGGCTGGACCTTGAACCGCGCATGTTGCGTGCCCTTGAGGGCGGTGCATTGTGCGCGCTGGGTACGGCGTTGGGCGCAGTACCGGTGCTGGTGATTCGCAACATGCCGGTGGCCCTGGCCGACACCCTGTTGGGTTTCGGCGCGGGGGTCATGCTGGCGGCAACGGCCTTTTCCCTGATTATTCCTGGGCTCAATGCGGCCCAGGCGATCGGTTTCAGCCAATGGGGCGCCGGCGGCTTGATCAGTTTCGGCCTGATGTTCGGGGCGTTGTGCCTGTTCTTGGTCGACCTCAAGGTATCCGGCGCCTCGCCAGAGGCCTTGGTTGGCAGCGAGAACCAGCCGGTGATCGCTGCGCGCATCTGGCTGTTCGTGATCGCCATCATCGCCCACAACATCCCCGAAGGCATGGCCATTGGCGTTTCCGCCGGTGGCGGCATGCCTGATGCTGACAGCCTGGCGATGGGCATTGCCTTGCAGGATGTGCCCGAGGGCCTGGTGATTGCGCTGGTGCTGGCGGGGGCGGGCATGCCGCGGTTCAATGCGTTCCTGATCGGCGCAGCGTCCGGCCTGGTCGAGCCGCTGGCCGCCGTGGTGTGTGCGTGGCTGGTGAACGTTGCCGAACTCTTGCTGCCACTGGGGCTGGCTTGTGCGGCGGGGGCGATGTTGCTGGTGGTGACCCAGGAGATCATTCCCGAGTCGCGCAGCAACGGCCATCACCGCCTGGCCAGCTTGGGGCTGTGCATCGGCTTTTGCCTGATGATGGTGATGGACACAGCGATGTCCTGACGGGACGCATCGCGAGCTCTGCTCGCTCCTACAGGATGCACATAGGCCTGGTAGGAGCGAGCGCAGCTCGCGATGCGCCGCTTGCGGCGCTTATTCGCCTTCGTCGAAGTAGTTGTTGATCAGAGCCACCAAGGCTTCCAGGGCGTCGTTGTCCTGTTCGCCCTCGGTAAACAGGTGCACCTGGGTGCCCTTGCCGGCGGCCAGCATCATCACCGCCATGATGCTCTTGCCGTCCACCAGCTTGTCAGGTGCGCGGCCGACGCGAACCTGGCAGGGAAACTTGCCGGCCACGCCAACGAACTTGGCTGCCGCCCGGGCATGCAGCCCCAACTTGTTGATGATGGTGATTTCGCGGGCGGGCATGGTGGGGTGGATCCTGTGGGCTAGAGGTCGCGGTGACGGACCTGGACGTTTTTCAGAGACTGTTGCAATAGCTGGCCGAGGCGTTCGGTGATGTACACCGAGCGGTGGTGGCCGCCAGTGCAGCCAATGGCGATGGTGACATAGGCGCGGTTGCTGGCGGCAAAGCGCGGCAACCATTTCAGCAGGTAGCTGGAGATATCATTGAACATCTCCTCGACATCCGGCTGGGCTGCCAGGTAGTCGATGACCGGCTGCTCCAGGCCCGAATGCTCGCGCAATTCCGGCTTCCAGTAGGGGTTGGGCAGGCAGCGAACGTCGAACACCAGGTCGGCATCGACCGGCATGCCGCGCTTGAAGCCGAACGACTCGACCAGGAACGCGGTGCCAGGCTCGGGCTGGTTCAGCAGGCGCAGCTTGATCGAGTCGCGCAGCTGGTACAGGTTGAGGTTGGTGGTGTCGATCTTCAGGTCGGCAAGGTCGGCGATCGGCCCCAGCAGTTCGGTTTCTACCCGGATGGCCTCGGCCAGCGAGCGGTCGGCGTTGGTCAGCGGGTGGCGCCGGCGGGTTTCCGAGAAGCGCTTGAGCAGGGTGTCCTCGTCGGCATCGAGGTACAGCACATCACACTGGATATGACGGGCACGGGCTTCCTCCAGCAGCTCGGGGAAGCGCGACAGATGGCTGGGCAGGTTGCGCGCATCGATGCTGACCGCCACTTTCGGCTGCAGCAGCTCGGTGTTGATCAGCGCATTTTCCGCCAACTGCGGCAGCAGCCCGGCCGGCAGGTTGTCGATGACGTAATAGCCGTTGTCTTCCAGTACATCGAGGGCCGTGCTCTTGCCGGAGCCGGACCGGCCGCTGACGATGATCAGGCGCATGTTCAGTGCTCGTTCTGGGCGTCCAGGACAACCTGGTACAGGGACTCGCTGCTGACGGCGGCACGCAGGCGATCGCGAACCTCCTTGCGATCGAGCATGCTGGCAATCTGGCGCAGCAGTTCAAGGTGCGCATCGGTGGCCGCTTCCGGCACCAGCAGCACGAACAGCAGGTCGACCGGGGCGCCGTCGATGGCGTCGTAGTCGATCGGTGCATCCAGGTGCAGCAGGGCACTCACCGGTGCGGCGCAGCCTTCGAGCCGGCAGTGGGGAATGGCAATGCCATTGCCAAAGCCGGTGGAGCCGAGCTTTTCGCGGGCGATGAGTTTTTCGAAGACGTCTTGCATCGCAAGCTCGGGCACTTGCTCGGCAATCAGGGTAGCGACCTTTTCCAGGGCGCGCTTCTTGCTGCCGCCCGGCACGTTCACCAGGGAACGGCCGGGGGTCAGGATGGTTTCAAGTCGGATCATGGGTGAGAGGGATCAGCGGGCGGCTGCGCCTTGCAGCAAGCTTTGCTGTTTTTCCTTGTGTTTTTTCAGTTGGCGGTCGAGCTTGTCGGCCAAGGCGTCGATCGCTGCATACATGTCTTCGTGTTCGGCGTTGGCAACCACTTCACCGCCGGGAATCTGCAGGGTCGCTTCGACCTTCTGCTGCAGCTTCTCAACTTTCATGATGACCTGCACGTTGGTGATCTTGTCGAAGTGACTTTCCACGCGGGCGAGCTTTTCAAGCACGTAATCGCGCAGTGGCTGGGTGACTTCTACATGCTGTCCACTGATATTGACTTGCATACAGCTTCTCCTTTGTTGCCCGTGCATAAAGAGGCAGGTGTTGCACCTGCCCCGCAAACGCTGTGGCACATCCAGGGGCTACATCAGTCGCTTGCGCTCGCTCGACGGTGCGATGCCGAGGGACTCGCGGTACTTGGCGACGGTGCGACGGGCTACCTGGATGCCTTGTGCCTCCAGTAAACCAGCGATCTTGCTGTCACTCAATGGCTTTTTCTGATTTTCCGCCGCAACCAGTTTCTTGATGATCGCGCGGATCGCCGTGGACGAACATTCTCCGCCTTCGGCGGTGCTGACGTGGCTTGAGAAAAAGTATTTCAGTTCGTAGATGCCACGCGGGGTGTGCATGTATTTCTGCGTGGTGACCCGGGAAATGGTCGACTCGTGCATGCCCACCGCTTCGGCGATGTCGTGCAGCACCAGCGGCTTCATGGCCTCGTCGCCGTGGTCGAGGAAACCGCGCTGGTGCTCGACGATCTGCGTGGCCACCTTCATCAGGGTTTCGTTGCGGCTCTGCAGGCTCTTGATGAACCAGCGCGCCTCCTGCAGCTGGTTGCGCATGAAGGTGTTGTCGGCGCTGGTATCGGCGCGGCGCACGAAACCTGCGTACTGCGGGTTGACCCGCAGGCGCGGAATGGCTTCCTGGTTCAGCTCGACCAGCCAGCGCTCGCTGTCCTTGCGCACGATCACGTCGGGCACCACGTATTCCGGCTCGCTCGACTCGATTTGCGAACCCGGGCGCGGGTTCAGGCTCTGCACCAGCTCGATGACCTGGCGCAGCTCGTCTTCCTTGAGCTTCATGCGGCGCATCAGCTGGCTGTAGTCGCGGCTGCCGAGCAGGTCGATGAAATCGGTGACCAGGCGCTGAGCCTCGGTCATCCATGGCGTGTTTGCGGGCAGTTGGCGCAGTTGCAGCAGCAGGCATTCGCCCAGGCTGCGCGCGCCGACGCCGGCTGGCTCGAACTGCTGGATGCGGTGCAGCACGGCCTCGACCTCGTCGAGCTCGATGTCCAGCTCGGGGTCGAAACCTGCGCAGATTTCTTCGAGGGTGTCTTCCAGGTAGCCCTGGCCGTTGATGCTGTCGATCAGGGTAACGGCGATCAGGCGGTCGGTGTCGGACATCGGCGCCAGGTTCAATTGCCACAGCAGGTGGCTTTGCAGGCTTTCGCCGGCCGATGTGCGGGTGGTGAAGTCCCACTCGTCGTCATCGTTGCTCGGCAGGCTGCTGGCGCTGGTCTGGTAGATGTCTTCCCAGGCCGTGTCGACCGGCAGCTCGTTGGGAATGCGCTCGCTCCACTCGCCCTCTTCGAGGTTTTCGGCACTGGCAGTGCTTTCCTGGAAGCTGGTGTCCTGAACTTCGGCGGCCGGTTTGTTCTCGGCGTTGTCGGCCATCGGGTCGCTGTTGTCGAAGTCGTCGCCGTCTTCCTGACGTTCGAGCATCGGGTTGGACTCCAGCGCTTCCTGGATTTCCTGTTGAAGGTCCAGGGTCGACAACTGGAGGAGGCGAATGGCCTGTTGCAACTGCGGGGTCATCGTCAGTTGCTGGCCCATTTTTAGGACGAGCGATGGTTTCATGGCAGGGGCTTAATACCTTGTTCGCCGGCGCGCATGCGCCATCCACTACACGAGGGCGCCGCGGCGCCAAATTCAAGCAAGTTTTATGCCTCAAATTGTAGCGTTTGCCTAGAGCACGGTAACAACTTAAGCCCCCATCGGGCGGGATTACCAGTGCTCCGGGCGCGTCCCGGGGTCAGAGTCGGAACTCGTGGCCCAGGTAGACCTCCTTGACCAATTCGTTGGCCAGAATGGTCTGGGCATCGCCTTCGGCGATCAGTTGGCCGTCGTTGACGATATAGGCGGTTTCGCAGATATCCAGGGTTTCACGCACGTTGTGGTCGGTGATCAGCACCCCGATGCCCTTGGCCTTGAGGTGGTGGATGATCTGCTTGATGTCGCCCACGGAAATCGGGTCGACGCCAGCAAAGGGTTCGTCCAGCAGGATGAACTTCGGTGCAGTGGCCAGGGCGCGGGCGATCTCGACGCGGCGGCGTTCGCCACCGGAAAGGCTCATGCCCAGGTTGTCGCGGATGTGGCTGATGTGGAATTCCTGCAGCAGGCTTTCCAGCTCCTTGCGCCGGCCGTCGCGGTCGAGGTCCTTGCGGGTTTCGAGGATGGCCATGATGTTGTCGGCCACCGACAGCTTGCGGAAAATCGATGCTTCCTGCGGCAAGTAGCCGATGCCTGCGCGGGCGCGGCCGTGCATGGGCTGGTGGCTGACGTCGAGGTTGTCGATCAGGACGCGGCCCTGGTCGGCCTGGACCAGGCCCACGATCATGTAGAAGCAGGTGGTCTTGCCGGCGCCGTTGGGGCCGAGCAGGCCAACGATCTGGCCACTGTCGATCGACAGGCTGACGTCGCGCACGACCTGTCGCTTCTTGTAGCTCTTGGCCAGGTGCTGGGCTTTGAGGGTTGCCATTTACTCGGCCTTCTTTTTAGGCTGGATCACCATGTCGATGCGCTGACGTGGCTGGGTCACGTTGCCACCACGACCGGCGGTCGCAACCTGGGTCTTGGTGTTGTAGACGATCTTCTCGCCTTCGGTGGTGTTGCCTTCGTTCTCGACCTTGGCGCGGTCGGTGAGGATCACGGTGTCCTTCTGCGCCTGGTACTGGATGGTCACCGCCCAGCCCTTCATCTTGTCGGGCTTGGCAGCGGTTTGCTGCTGCTCGAAGTAGGCCAGGTTGCCCACCGAGGTCACCACGTCGATGTCGCCATTGGCGGCACGGGTCATGGTCACGGTGTTGCCTTTGATCATCATGGAGCCCTGGGTGATGATCACGTCGCCGGTGTAGGTCGCCACGCCTTGCTTGTCGTCCAGGTGCGCGTTGTCGGCCTGGATGCGGATCGGCTGGTCACGGTCGTTCGGCAGGGCGAAGGCGCTCGCGCTTCCCAGTGCTGCTGCGCTCAGGCTGAGCAAAAGGGGGAGGGTTTTAACGAGCCTCATACTGTCCTCTTACGTTAGAGAGCAAGTCCATCTTGCTTTCTTTCAAATACGCTTTCATTCCTGTGCCCGTAGTCGTGCCACCGGCGCCGTCGATTCTAACGGGTTGGTCGGTCTGCGCATATTGCTTCTGCGGGAACACGGTCATGCGCGAACTGGTAATGATGGTGTCACGTTTCTTTTCGTCGGTGCGGGCCACCCGAACGTTGTCGATCAACTCGACCTGGGTGCCGTCCGGGTTGACCTCGGCGCGCACGCTCTGCACGTGCCAGGGGTACTCGGTGCCGCGGTACATGTGCAGGTCGGGCGTGGTCAGCAGGGTGACCTCGGTGGCCTTGACGTGCTCGACCTTGTCGGCGGTCATTTCATACTGCAGCTTGCCGTCTGGCAGGAACTGCACGCTGTGCGCATTGATCGCGTAGTAGTCGATGGCGCTTTCGTCGACCTGGGCCACGGGCTGGTCGAGGAAGCTCTCCGGGCTGACATTCCAGTAGCCGATTGCCACCAGCAGGGCGGCGGTCGCCGCGAGCAGCGCAATATTGCGGGCTTTCTTGCTGAACATGGGCAGCCTTACAGGTAGTTGGCGTTGGCAGCGTCCAGGGTGCCCTGGGCCTGCATGATCAGTTCGCAGAACTCGCGCGCCGCCCCCTCGCCGCCGCGTGCCTGGGTCACGCCGTGGGCGTGCTGGCGAACGAACGGCGCGGCGTTGGCCACCGCGATGCCCAGGCCTACCCGGCGAATCACCGGCAGGTCGGGCAGGTCGTCGCCCAGGTAGGCGACTTGCTCATAGCTTAGGCCCAGTTCGGCAAGCAAGCCGTCGAGAACCACCAATTTGTCTTCGCGGCCCTGGAACAGGTGCGGGATTCCGAGGTTCTTCGCCCGGCGCTCGACCACCGGGGTCTTGCGCCCGCTGATGATCGCCGTGGTCACGCCCGAGGCCATGAGCATCTTGATGCCCTGGCCGTCGAGGGTGTTGAAGGTCTTGAATTCGCTGCCGTCTTCAAGGAAGTACAGGCGGCCGTCGGTGAGCACGCCGTCGACATCGAAGACGGCGAGCTTGATGGCCTTGCCGCGTTGCATCAGGTCCTGGGTCATCTTTAAGGCTCTCTTGTTACATCACGCCGGCGCGCAGCAGGTCATGCATGTTCAGGGCGCCGGTGGGGCGGTCGTGCTTGTCGACGACCACCAGGGCGCTGATCTTGTGGTCTTCCATGATTTTCAGGGCCTCGGCGGCGAGCATGTCGGCGCGGGCGGTCTTGCCGTGTACGGTCATCACCTGCTCGATCAGGGTGGTGTGCACGTCGATGTTGCGGTCCAGGCTGCGGCGCAGGTCGCCGTCGGTGAAGATCCCGGCCAGGGTGCCGTCGGCTTCCATGACCACGGTCATGCCCAAACCTTTGCGAGACATTTCCAGCAGGGCGTCCTTGAGCAGGGTGCCGCGCTGCACTTGCGGCAGTTCGTCGCCGGCGTGCATCACGTTTTCCACCTTCAGCAGCAGGCGACGGCCCAAGGCACCGCCGGGGTGCGAGAAGGCGAAATCTTCGGCGGTGAAACCGCGTGCTTCAAGCAGGGCGATGGCCAGGGCGTCACCCAGCACCAGCGCCGCGGTGGTGGAGGAGGTGGGCGCCAGGTTCAGCGGGCAGGCTTCCTGGCTGACGCTGGCGTCGAGGTTGACCTCGGCGGCCTGGGCCAGGGGCGAGTCCGGGTTGCCGGTCAGGCTGACCAACTGGATGCCCAGGCGCTTGATCAGCGGCAGCAAGGTAACGATTTCAGCGGTGCTGCCGGAGTTGGACAGGGCCAGGATGACGTCGTCACGGGTGATCATGCCCATGTCGCCGTGGCTGGCCTCGGCCGGGTGCACGAAGAATGCCGGCGTGCCGGTGCTGGCCAGGGTGGCGGCGATCTTGTTGCCGATGTGCCCGGACTTGCCCATGCCAACCACCACGACCCGGCCCTTGCTGGCCAGGATCAGCTCGCAGGCCTTGACGAAATTGGCGTCGAGACGGGCCACCAGGCCTTCTACGGCCTCGAGTTCCAGGCGCAAGGTGCGCTGGGCGGATTGGATCAGCTCGCTGGATTGGCTCATGTCGAAAAGCAATGCCTGATTAAAAGGCGGCGATTATAGCTGCAATGGAAGAAAGCCTCACCCTTTCGATTGCCTCATCAATTGCCATGAAAGCCTGTCATTGGCCTGAACGACTCGTTCCATGGCCTTGGGGCGGGGCTGTCAGCGGTGCTATAGTTCGCCGCTATTCAGCCTGCCAGGGGTACGTGTGCCTTCCATGAGGGGGCCGGCGTCCATGAGTGCGAGGCTGCACTAGCAAGGAGTCTAGATGAGTGTGGATAGCGCCTACGCGGTCGAGTTGAAGGGAGTGACCTTCAAGCGCGGTTCGCGCAGCATTTTCAGCAATGTCGACATCCGCATCCCGCGGGGCAAGGTCACCGGCATCATGGGGCCTTCAGGGTGTGGCAAGACCACGCTGCTACGCCTGATGGGCGCGCAGCTGCGGCCGTCGAGCGGTGAGGTGTGGGTGGCCGGGCAGAACCTGCCGAGCCTGTCGCGCAGCGACCTGTTCGACGCCCGCAAGCAAATGGGCGTGCTGTTCCAGAGCGGCGCGCTGTTCACCGACCTCGATGTGTTCGAGAACGTCGCGTTCCCGCTGCGCGTGCATACCCAGCTGTCGGACGAGATGATCCGTGACATCGTGTTGATGAAGCTGCAGGCCGTGGGCCTGCGCGGTGCCATCGACCTGATGCCCGACGAGCTCTCCGGCGGCATGAAGCGCCGGGTGGCGCTGGCCCGGGCGATTGCCCTGGACCCGCAGATCCTGATGTACGACGAGCCGTTCGTCGGCCAGGACCCGATCGCCATGGGCGTTCTGGTGCGCCTGATCCGCCTGCTCAACGATGCCCTGGGCATCACCAGCATCGTGGTGTCCCATGACCTGGCGGAAACCGCCAGCATCGCCGACTACATCTACGTCGTGGGCGATGGCCAGGTGCTGGGCCAGGGCACTCCGGACGAGCTGATGGGCTCGGACAATCCGCGGATTCGCCAGTTCATGAAGGGCGACCCGGACGGCCCGGTACCGTTCCATTTTCCCGCGCCTGACTACCGCGCCGATTTGCTGGGAGCGCGTTGATGCGCAGAAAATCCATTCTCGAACGTATTCGCCTGTTCGGCCGCTCGGCGATCGACGTGCTGGCGGTGCTGGGGCGTTCCTGCCTGTTCCTGTTCCATGCCCTGGCAGGGCGTGGCGGCATCGGTGGCGGCTTCCAGCTGCTGACCAAGCAGCTGTATTCGGTGGGCGTGCTGTCGCTGGCGATCATCGTCGTGTCCGGCGTGTTCATCGGCATGGTGCTGGCCCTGCAGGGCTACAGCATCCTGACCAAGTACGGCTCCGAGCAGGCCGTGGGGCAGATGGTCGCTCTGACCCTGCTGCGCGAACTGGGCCCGGTGGTGACCGCGCTGCTGTTCGCCGGCCGCGCCGGTTCCGCGCTGACGGCCGAAATCGGCAACATGAAATCCACCGAGCAGCTGTCGAGCCTGGAAATGATCGGCGTCGACCCGCTCAAGTACATCGTCGCGCCGCGCCTGTGGGCGGGCTTCATCTCGCTGCCGCTGCTGGCGCTGATCTTCAGCGTGGTCGGCATCTGGGGCGGTTCGTGGGTCGCGGTCGACTGGCTGGGCGTCTACGAAGGCTCGTTCTGGGCCAACATGCAGAACAGCGTTTCCTTTACCGACGACGTGCTCAACGGGCTGCTCAAGAGCCTGGTGTTCGCCTTCGTCACGACCTGGATCGCCGTATTCCAGGGGTATGACTGCGAGCCCACCTCAGAAGGGATCAGCCGTGCCACCACCAAGACCGTGGTCTATGCCTCGTTGGCAGTACTGGGTCTGGACTTTATTCTGACCGCCTTGATGTTTGGAGATTTCTGATGCAAAACCGCACCCTGGAAATCGGTGTCGGCCTGTTCCTTCTGGCCGGGATCCTGGCGTTGCTGCTGCTGGCCCTGCGTGTCAGCGGCCTGTCGGCCAGCCCGAGCAGCGATACCTATAAAGTTTATGCCTACTTCGACAATATCGCCGGTTTGACGGTCAGAGCTAAAGTGACCATGGCCGGTGTCACCATCGGCAAGGTTACCGCCATCGATCTGGACCGTGATTCCTACACCGGTCGGGTGACCCTGCAGCTGGACAAGTCGGTGAACAACCTGCCGACCGACTCCACTGCCTCGATCCTGACCGCCGGTTTGCTTGGCGAGAAATACATCGGCATCAGCGTGGGCGGCGAGGAAGACGTGCTCAAGGATGGCTCGACCATCCATGACACCCAGTCGGCACTGGTGCTGGAAGATCTGATTGGCAAGTTCCTGCTCAACACCGTTGGCAAGGAACCCAAAGAAGCGCAACCGGCTAAATAAGGAGTTTCCATGATTTCGATCCTGCGACGTGGCCTGCTGGTGTTGCTGGCGGCCTTCCCCCTGATGGCACTGGCTGCGCAGTCGCCGCACGACGTGGTTCAGGGCACCACCACCGAACTGCTCAGCGACCTCAAGGCCAACAAGGAGCAGTACAAGGCCAACCCCAATGCCTTCTACGATGCGCTCAACCGCATCCTCGGCCCGGTGGTGGATGCCGACGGCATTTCCAAGAGCATCATGACCGTCAAGTATTCGCGCAATGCCACCCCGGCGCAGATGCAGCGCTTCCAGGAAAACTTCAAGCGCAGCCTGATGCAGTTCTATGGCAATGCGTTGCTGGAATACAACAACCAGGGCATCACCGTCGACCCGCCCAAGGCTGACGACGGCAAGCGCGCCAGCGTTGGCATGAAGGTCACCGGCAACAATGGCGCGGTGTACCCGGTGCAGTACACCCTGGAAAACCTCGCCGGCGAGTGGAAGGTGCGTAACGTGATCGTCAACGGCATCAACATCGGCAAGCTGTTCCGCGACCAGTTCGCCGACGCCATGCAGCGCAACGGCAACAACCTGGACAAGACCATCGATGGCTGGGCCGGCGAAGTGGCCAAGGCCAAGCAAGCGGCGGACAGCTCGCCGGAGAAGACCGTCAAATGAGCGAGGCTGCCGTGAGCATGGCCGAGCCAGGCGTGCTGTACCTGGCCGGCGTGCTGGACTACCGCAGCGGCCCGGGCCTGCGCAAGCAGGGCAAGGCGTTGATCGACGCCTGCCGGGAAACCCGGCTGGTGCTCGATTGTTCGGCGGTGGTGCGCTCCACCAGCGTCGGCCTGTCGCTGCTGCTGGCGTTCATCCGTGACGCCCAGGCGACGGGCAAGGCCTGCGAGGTGCGCGGCATGCCCGAGGACATGCGGGAAATTGCCGAGGTCTATGACCTCGATGAGGTACTGGCGAGCTGATGGCTTGGCAGTGAAGAACAGCCCCTCGGTCGCGTGCCCCTTCGTTGGGCTTCGCAGGCGAGGGGCTTTTTTGTATGATGGCCGACCCGTGCGCATCGGGCGCCGATTGAGGTTGAGCATGCAGGCCGTAGAAGTTAAGAGCTTCCTTGAAGAGAAATTGCCGGGATCCCGGGTCGAAGTTGAGGGCGAAGGCTGCAACTTCCAGTTGAACGTGATCAGCGACGAGTTGGCTGGCCTGAGCCCGGTCAAGCGTCAGCAGGCGATCTATGCTCACCTGAATCCGTGGATCGCCAATGGCAGCATCCATGCGGTAACCATGAAATTTTTCAGCAGCGCAGCCTGGGCTGAGCGCACCTGAGCCAACATGGCGGCGAGACACCAATGGACAAACTGATTATTACTGGCGGCGCTCGTCTTGATGGCGAGATCCGCATTTCGGGCGCGAAGAACGCAGCCCTGCCAATCCTGGCGGCGACCCTGCTGGCCGATGGCCCGGTCACCGTGGGCAACCTGCCGCACCTGCACGACATCACCACCATGATCGAGCTGTTCGGGCGCATGGGCATCGAGCCTGTGATCGACGAAAAGCTGGCGGTGGAAATCGACCCGCGCACCATCAAGACCCTGGTCGCGCCGTACGAGCTGGTCAAGACCATGCGCGCCTCGATCCTGGTGCTCGGCCCCATGGTCGCACGCTTCGGCAAGGCCGAAGTCGCGCTGCCGGGCGGCTGCGCCATCGGCTCGCGCCCGGTCGACCTGCACATCCGCGGCCTTGAGGCCATGGGTGCGAAGATCGAAGTCGAAGGCGGCTACATCAAGGCCGAAGCCCCTGAGGGCGGCCTGCGCGGCGCGCAGTTCTTCTTCGACACCGTGAGCGTCACCGGTACCGAGAACATCATGATGGCCGCTGCCCTGGCCAAGGGCCGCAGCGTACTGCAGAACGCCGCCCGCGAGCCTGAAGTGGTCGACCTGGCCAACTTCATCAATGCCATGGGCGGCAAGGTGCAGGGTGCCGGCACCGACACCATCACCATCGATGGCGTCGAGCGCCTGGGTTCGGCGCACTACCGCGTCATGCCCGACCGCATCGAAACCGGCACCTACCTGGTTGCCGCTGCGGTGACCGGTGGCCGCGTCAAGGTCAAGGACACCGACCCGACCATCCTTGAGGCGGTACTGGAAAAGCTCAAGGAAGCGGGCGCCGACATCACCACCGGCGAAGACTGGATCGAGCTGGACATGCACGGCAAGCGGCCAAAGGCCGTCAACCTGCGTACCGCGCCGTACCCGGCCTTCCCGACCGACATGCAGGCCCAGTTCATTTCCCTGAACGCCATTGCCGAAGGCACGGGCGCGGTCATCGAAACCATCTTCGAGAACCGCTTCATGCACGTGTACGAAATGCACCGCATGGGCGCGCAGATCCAGGTCGAGGGCAACACCGCCATCGTCACCGGCGTGCCGGCGCTCAAAGGTGCGCCGGTCATGGCCACCGACCTGCGTGCGTCCGCCAGCCTGGTGCTGTCGGCGCTGGTTGCCGAAGGCGACACGCTGATCGATCGCATCTACCACATCGACCGTGGTTACGAGTGCATCGAGGAAAAACTGCAGATGCTCGGCGCGAAAATCCGCCGCGTACCGGGCTAGTTGCCCGCAGGTGCAAGGACGCACCCTTCGAATTGAATGCGGTCGGGCGAAACACGCCCGGCCGGCAGTAGCCGCTTAAGGACCGACGTTCCAATGTTGACCATCGCGCTTTCCAAAGGCCGTATTCTCGACGATACCCTGCCGTTGCTGGCCGAGGCCGGTATCGTGCCTACCGAGAACCCGGACAAGAGCCGCAAGCTGATCATCCCCACCACGCAGGACGACGTGCGCCTGCTGATCGTGCGTGCCACCGACGTGCCGACCTATGTCGAGCATGGCGCCGCCGACCTCGGTGTGGCTGGCAAGGACGTGCTGATGGAGTACGGCGGCCAGGGCCTGTACGAACCGCTGGACCTGCAGATCGCCCGCTGCAAGCTGATGACCGCCGGCGTGGTTGGCGCGCCTGAGCCCAAGGGCCGCCTGCGCGTGGCCACCAAGTTCGTCAACGTAGCCAAGCGCTACTACGCCGAGCAGGGCCGCCAGGTCGACATCATCAAGCTGTACGGTTCCATGGAACTGGCCCCGCTGATCAACCTCGCCGACAAGATCATCGACGTGGTCGACACCGGCAACACCCTGCGTGCCAACGGCCTGGAGCCCCAGGAGCTGATCGCCACGATCAGCTCGCGCCTGGTGGTCAACAAGGCCTCCATGAAAATGCAGCACGCCCGCATCCAAAGCCTGATCGACACGCTGCGCCAAGCAGTCGAATCACGACACCGCGGCTGACTCCTGAGCGCGGCCTCTGCTGCCGCGCCCGTCTATCCGCGTCATAGCCATTTTTCTCGGGTGCCCGCGCGGATGGACTGGTAGCCTAGGGCGCCTGAGCATTCGCTAATAATCGAGGCCCTCGCCATGACCGTGTCCACTGCAATTGCCCGTCTCAACGCCGCTGATCCGGATTTCGCCCGACATCTGGATCATCTGCTGAGCTGGGAAAGTGTGTCCGATGACGCGGTCAACCAGCGCGTGCTCGACATCATCAAGGCTGTGCGCGAGCGCGGCGATGCGGCGTTGGTGGAGTTCACCCAGCGTTTCGATGGCGTCGATGCCCAGTCGATCAACGACCTGATCCTGGGCCGCGAGCGCCTGGAACTGGCCCTGACCCGGATCACCCCGGCCCAGCGTGAAGCCCTGGAAAAAGCCGCCAACCGCGTGCGTGTGTACCACGAGCGGCAGAAGCAGGACTCCTGGCAATACACCGAAGCCGATGGCACCGTGCTTGGCCAGAAGGTCACCCCGCTGGACCGCGCCGGCCTGTACGTGCCGGGTGGCAAGGCGTCGTACCCCTCGTCGGTGCTGATGAACGCCATCCCGGCCAAGGTAGCCGGCGTGGCCGAAGTGGTGATGGTAGTGCCTACCCCGCGTGGCGAAATCAACGAGCTGGTGCTGGCGGCAGCCTGCATCGCCGGGGTCGACCGGGTATTCACCGTGGGCGGCGCCCAGGCTGTTGCGGCATTGGCCTATGGCACCGAAAGCGTGCCCCAGGTGGACAAGATCGTCGGCCCGGGCAACATCTACGTAGCCACCGCCAAGCGCCATGTGTTCGGCCAGGTGGGTATCGACATGATCGCCGGCCCGTCGGAAATCCTCGTGGTGTGCGATGGCCAGACCGACCCGGACTGGATCGCCATGGACCTGTTCTCCCAGGCTGAACACGACGAAGACGCCCAGGCCATTCTGGTCAGCCCGGATGCCGCGTTCCTCGACCGCGTGGCTGCCAGCATCGACAAGCTGCTGCCGACCATGGAACGTGCCGAAATCATCGAGAAATCGGTCAACGGCCGTGGCGCGCTGATTCAGGTGCGTGACATGCAGCAGGCCATCGAAGTCGCCAACCGCATCGCCCCCGAGCACCTGGAGCTGTCGGTCGCCGACCCGCAGGCCTGGTTGCCGCACATTCGCCACGCCGGTGCGATCTTCATGGGCCGCCATACCAGCGAAGCGCTGGGCGACTACTGCGCCGGCCCCAACCACGTGCTGCCAACCTCCGGCACTGCGCGCTTCTCGTCGCCGCTGGGGGTGTATGACTTCCAGAAGCGTTCGTCGATCATCTTCTGCTCCGAGCAGGGCGCGTCGGAGCTGGGCCACACCGCATCGATCCTGGCCCGCGGCGAGTCGCTGACCGCCCACGCCCGCAGCGCCGAATACCGTATCCTGACCCAAGACAAGGGGAACTGAGCATGAGTCGATTCTGGAGCCCCTTCGTCAAGGACCTCGTGCCTTACGTCCCGGGCGAGCAACCCAAGCTGGCCCGCCTGGTCAAGCTGAACACCAACGAGAACCCCTACGGCCCGTCGCCCAAGGCGCTGGAAGCCATGCGCGGCGAGTTGAACGACAACCTGCGCCTGTACCCGGACCCCAACGGCGACCGGCTCAAGCAGGCAGTGGCCGACTACTATGGCGTCACCCGGGCCCAGGTGTTCGTCGGCAATGGCTCGGACGAGGTGCTGGCGCACATCTTCCACGGCCTGTTCCAGCACGCCCAAGGCCCGCTGCTGTTCCCGGATGTCAGCTACAGCTTCTACCCGGTGTACTGCGGCCTGTACGGCATTCCCTTCGAGCAGGTGGCGCTGGACGAGCAGTTCCAGATCCGCGTTGCCGACTACAGCAAGCCCAATGCCGGGATCATCTTCCCCAACCCCAACGCGCCAACGGGTTGCCTGTTGCCGCTCGAAGCCGTCGAGCAACTGCTGCAGGCCAACCGTGACTCGGTGGTGGTGGTGGACGAGGCCTACATCGATTTCGGCGGTGAAACGGCCATCGGCCTGGTGGACCGCTACGACAACCTGCTGGTGACCCAGACCCTGTCCAAGTCGCGTTCGCTGGCAGGCCTGCGTGTTGGCCTGGCAGTCGGCCACCCAGACCTGATCGAGGCGCTGGAGCGGATCAAGAACAGCTTCAACTCCTACCCGCTGGACCGTATGGCGATCGTGGGTGCGGCCGTGGCCTTCGAGGACCAGGCGTATTTCGAGGAAACCTGCCGCAAGGTGATCGACAGCCGCGAGGCGCTGGTCGAGCAGCTGGTTGCCAAGGGCTTCGAGGTACTGCCTTCGGCGGCCAACTTCATCTTCGCCCGCCACCCACAGCAGGACGCGGCGCAACTGGCTGCGCGGCTGCGTGAGCAGGGCGTGATCGTGCGCCACTTCAAGCAGCAGCGCATCGCCCAGTTCCTGCGCATCACCATCGGTACGCCAGAGATGAACCAGGCGCTGATCGACGCGCTGAGCTAACCCACGCCCCGTTCCTCTGTAGGAGCGGGCTTGCCCCGCGAAGCAGGCCCCGCGGTGTATGGCACCGGCTTCGCCGGTGTTCGCGGGGCAAGCCCGCTCCTACAGGGTTATCTTCGAGATGCGATCGGGCGGGTGAAAATGCCTACTGAATTGATGTACACCTAGGGTTCGATTAAGCTGCAGCAATTCATCGGATGATTGGTTGAATTGCATGAACACAGAAGTCACCCGCCGATCCCTGGTGGAATTGGCCGTGGAGCGCATGCGTGAACGCATCCTCCAGGGCGACTGGCAGGTGGGGCAGCGCCTGCCCACCGAGCCTGAACTGGCCTTGCAGCTGGGCATCAGCCGCAACACCGTGCGCGAAGCCATGCGCGTGCTGGCCTTCGCCGGCCTGGTGGAAATCCGCCAGGGCGACGGCAGCTACCTGCGCACCAGCCAAGACCCGTTGCAGGCAGTGCAGGCCATGGCGCGCTGCACGCTGGAGCAGGCCCGGGAAACCCGGCATATCCTCGAAACCGAGGCCATCGGGCTTGCCGCCTTGCGCCGTACCGAGGCCGACTTGCAAGGGCTGCGCGCCGCACTGGCCGGCAGTGGCGAGCATTTTCACGGTGACGTCGATGCCTATGTCACCTGCGACCTGGTGTTTCACCAGCGGCTGATCGATGCCGCGCACAACCCGGCCCTGAGCGAGCTGTACCGCTACTTCTCCGGGGTGGTCGCCAGCGCGCTGCAGCACAACATGGCCACTGTTCCGCGCTGCCAGGCGACCTTCGACCTGCACGGGCAGATCGTCGACGCCATCGAGCAGCGTGACCCACAGCGGGCCAAGCAGCTGAGCCGTACCCTCATCGAATCCTGACCACGAGAAAAGCATGTCTGAATCCATCACCCGCGAGCGCGAGCTCGACCCCTTGCTGATCGATGCCGAGGCCGACGATGCCCAGGTGCAGGCTACCGTGCAGCGCGTACGGCCCTGGTTACTGCTGCTGGGCCTGGTGCTGGTGGCGCTGAACCTGCGCCCGGCGCTGTCGAGCATGGCGCCGGTGCTTGGCCTGGTGTCCGAAGGGCTGGGGCTTAGCGCGTCGCAGGCCGGCTTGCTGACCACCTTGCCGGTGCTTTGCCTGGGCCTGTTCGCACCCCTGGCGCCGCTGCTGGCGCGGCGTTTTGGCAGCGAGCGGGTGATTCTTGGCATTCTCCTGGTCCTGGCCCTGGGCATTGTCGTGCGCAGCACGCTGGGCGAGGCAGGGGTGTTCATCGGCAGCATCATGGCCGGCGCAAGCATCGGCATCATCGGTGTGTTGTTGCCGGGTATCGTCAAGCGCGACTTCCCCCGGCATGCCGGGACCCTCACCGGCGTGTACACCATGGCCCTGTGCCTGGGCGCCGCCATGGCAGCCGGCGCCACCGTGCCGCTGACCCAGCACTTCGAAGGCAGCTGGGCGCTGGGCCTGGGCTTCTGGATGATCCCGGCGCTGTTGGCGATGCTCGTCTGGTTGCCCCAGGCACGGCAGGGCCATGGCCTGCACAAGGCGGCTTACCGCGTGCGCGGGCTGTGGCGCGACCCGCTGGCCTGGCAAGTTACCCTGTACATGGGCCTGCAGTCGTCGCTGGCGTACATCGTGTTCGGCTGGCTGCCCTCGATTCTGATTGGCCGCGGCCTAAGCCCTACCGAAGCGGGGTTGGTGCTGTCCGGCTCGGTGATCGTGCAACTGGCCAGTTCCCTGGCCGCGCCGTGGCTGGCGACGCGGGGCAAAGACCAGCGGCTGGCCATCGTGGTGGTAATGCTGGTGACCCTGGCCGGGTTGTTCGGTTGCCTCTATGCGCCGCTGTCCGGGTTGTGGGGCTGGGCAGTGGTGCTGGGGCTGGGGCAGGGCGGCACCTTTGCCCTGGCGCTGACCCTGATCGTGTTGCGTTCCAAGGATGCCCATGTGGCGGCGAACCTGTCGAGCATGGCCCAGGGCGTGGGTTATACCCTGGCGTCCATGGGGCCGTTCGCGGTGGGGCTGGTGCATGACCTCACCGGCGGCTGGGCGGCGTTGGGCTGGATCTTTGCGGTGCTCGGGGTGGGGGCCATCGTGTTTGGCCTGGGCGCCGGGCGGGCGTTGCATGTGCAGGTGACCAGCGAGAAGGTTTGACATTGAGGGTGGCCTTGCCGGCCTCTTCGCGGGGCAAGCCCGCTCCTACAGGAGCGGGCTTGCCCCGCGAAAGGGCCGGTACTGGCTAATCCATCCAGGGCAGATTATCGTGCAGCTTCCCACTTGCCAGGAACGGACCTGCCCCATGAGCGACGCCAACCGTGAGCTGATCACCCGCTTCTACCAGGCCTTCCAGCGCCTGGATGCCGAGGCCATGGTGGCCTGCTACAGCGACGATATCGCATTCAGCGACCCGGTGTTCGGCACCTTGCGCGGCCGCGATGCCGGCGACATGTGGCGCATGCTCTGCGCGCGCGCCAAGGATTTCTCGTTGACCTTCGACAGCATTCGCGCCGATGAGCGCGGGGGTGCTGCCCACTGGGTGGCTACCTACCTGTTCAGCCAGACTGGCCGCACCGTGGTCAACGATATCCAGGCCCGCTTCGTGTTCCGCGATGGCCTGATCTGCCAGCATGACGACAGCTTCGACCTGTGGCGCTGGTCGCGTCAGGCCCTGGGCGCGCCGGGGGTATTGCTGGGCTGGTCGCCGATGTTGCAGAACAAGGTGCGCCAGCAGGCCTTCAAGGGGCTGCGTGCGTTCCAGCAGGCCAGCTGAGCGGTTAAGCTGTCGGCCATGAACACGGTCAATGAAATTGCCCCCACCCCAGTGTGCAAGCCTTGGTACGTCTACCTGGTGCGCGCAGCCAACGGCTCGCTGTACTGCGGCATCAGCGATGACCCGCAACGTCGGTTCATCGCCCATCAGAAAGGGCAGGGCGCCCGCTACTTCAAGACCAGCCCGGCGCAGGCGCTGGTGTATGTGGAGCAGTGGCCAGACAAGGGCGAGGCGCTGCGCCAGGAGCGCCTGGTGAAGAAGTTGCGCAAGTCGGCCAAGGAGGCGCTGGTGACCTCCTATGGGGCCTTGGCGGGTAGCGGTTAGGGCCGCTCGCGCAGGGAACATTGCACGCATGCGCGCCGCATTCCCCTGTAGGAGCGGG
Organism: Pantoea sp. Tr-811; assembly: GCF_011752535.1. Classification (NCBI taxonomy): domain Bacteria; kingdom Pseudomonadati; phylum Pseudomonadota; class Gammaproteobacteria; order Enterobacterales; family Erwiniaceae; genus Pantoea; species Pantoea sp. Tr-811. Next base: position 60,915 of record NZ_VWXJ01000014.1, on the reverse strand, counting down.
CTTGCCCCGCGAACACCGGCGAAGCCGGTGCCACGTACCGCGTCGCCTGTTTCGCGGGGCAAGCCCGCTCCTACAGAAATCTACCTTAAATCAGACAGTTACGATTCAGTCTTTGCGGCGCTTGAGCTGATCCACCAGGGTGGTCGGCAGGCCCTTGATGATCAAGGTGCCAGCCGCTTCGTCATATTCCACCTTGTCGCCCAGCAGGTGCGCTTCGAAGCTGATCGACAGGCCCTCGGCGCGCCCGGTGAAGCGGCGGAACTGGTTGAGGGTGCGTTTGTCCGCAGGAATCTCCGGCGACAGGCCGTAGTCCTTGTTGCGGATGTGGTCGTAGAAGGCCTTGGGGCGGTCCTCGTCGATCAGGCTGGACAGCTCTTCGAGCGTCACCGGCTCACCCAGCTTGGTCTGGGTGGTGGCGTACTCGACCAGGGTCTGGGTTTTCTCGCGGGCGGATTCTTCCGGCAGGTCCTCGCTCTCGACGAAATCACTGAAGGCCTTGAGCAGGGTACGGGTTTCGCCCGGACCGTCGACGCCCTCCTGGCAGCCGATGAAGTCGCGGAAGTAGTCCGACACCTTCTTGCCGTTCTTGCCCTTGATGAACGAGATGTACTGCTTGGAGTTCGGGTTGTTCTTCCACTCCGAGAGGTTGATGCGGGCTGCCAGGTGCAACTGGCCGAGGTCGAGGTGGCGCGAGGGCATCACGTCCAGCTCGGCGTTTACCGCCACGCCTTCGCTGTGGTGCAGCAGGGCGATCGCCAGGTACTCGGTCATGCCCTGCTGGTAATGGGCGAACAGGATGTGGCCGCCGGTGGAGAGGTTGGACTCCTCCATCAGCTTCTGCAGGTGTTCGACGGCTTGGCGGCTGAACCCGGTGAAGTCTTTTTCGGCGTCCAGGTACTGCTTCAGCCAGCCGCTCAGCGGGTAGGCGCCGGACTCGCCATGGAACAGCCCCCAGGCCTTGCCTTGCTTGGCGTTGTAGCTGTCGTTGAGGTCGGCCAGCAGGTTTTCGATGGCATCCGATGCGCCCAGCTCGGAGTCACGGGCATGCAGCACGGCGGGGCTGCCATCGGGCTTCTTGTCGATCAGGTGGACGATGCAATGACGGATTGGCATGAAGTTCTCGGTGCGTTTGAGCGGGCTGGGGCGGCCGGGTTGTGCCGCGCTGCAAAAGTCGTTCAGTTTACCCCAGACCACAGGGGGTGCAGTGGCCGGATGTTGGCGGAAATGCCGGTTGTTCGTTTTTTGTTCAAATTTGTGGCTTTTCGGCTGAACCCCCCGAAAAACCTGCACTAAATCGAAGCCGGTAGCGGATATTTATCCATTCCTGTGGTAGCTTTGCGCGGTCTTGCGCCCCCCGTGTGGCGCATTGCTGGCAGCGCGCTCATGCCGTGTCGAACCAAACGCCAATTTGCGTATCTACATGCGCGATTGGCGCGGCCCTCCAGAATTCAGGGGCTGGCCCGATAACGTCGTAGCACGCTGCATAACTACCTGAATTTGATAGGGAAGGAACACAACCATGGCATTGACCAAAGACCAACTGATTGCCGACATCGCCGAATCGATCGACGCGCCAAAAACCACCGCTCGCGCTGCCCTGGAGCAACTGGGCCAGATCGTAGCCGACCAACTGGAAAACGGCGCTGAAATCACCCTGCCAGGCATCGGCAAGCTGAAAGTCTCCGAGCGTCCTGCCCGTACCGGCCGCAACCCTTCGACTGGCGCTGCCATCGAAATCGCTGCCAAGAAAGTCGTCAAGTTCGTTCCTGCCAAAGTGCTGAACGATTCCATCAACAAGTAATTGTTGATGCGTTGACCAAAGCCGCGCCCGGCTTGCCCGGGCGCGGTTTTTTCATGCCTGCGATTTACGCAGCAGGTGCCAGGCCTGGCGTGCCTCGGTGTCAGCGAAGCTCCAGGCAACCATGCGGCTTTGCTTTTGCCCCTGGCCCATCTCGACGATACGCACGGCCTGGGCGCCGGCTTTCTTCAGCGCAGCCTCGATGCCGGGCAGGTTGCTGGCCTTGGACACCAGGCTGGTGAACCACAGCACTTGCCGGGCGAACTGCGCGCTTTCCTCGACCAGTTGGCTGACGAAGCGAATCTCGCCACCTTCGCACCACAGCTCATTGTTCTGCCCGCCAAAGTTCAGCACGGGCAGCTTGCGCTTGGGGTCTTGCTTGCCAAGGTTCTTCCACTTGCGCTGGCTGCCCCGGGTGGCCTCTTCGCGCGAGGCGTGGAAGGGCGGGTTGCACAAGGTGAGGTCGAAGCGTTCATCCTCTTGCAGCAGGCCGCCAAGGATATGCTTGCGGTTGGCTTGCTGGCGCAGGGCGATGGCCTTGCCCAGGCCGTTGGCCTGGACGATGGCCTTGGCCGAGGCCAGGGCCACCGGGTCGATGTCCGAGCCCAGGAAGCGCCAGCGGTAGTCGCTATGGCCCAGCAGCGGGTAGATGCAGTTGGCGCCCACGCCGATGTCCAGTGCGCGCACCTGGGCGCCCTTGGGGATCTCGCCGGCGTTGTCCTCGGCCAGCAGGTCGGCGGCGACGTGCAGGTAGTCGGCGCGGCCGGGAATCGGTGGGCACAGGTAGTCGGCGGGGATGTCCCAGTGCTGGATGCCGTATTGGGCCTTGAGCAGGGCGCGGTTGAACACGCGCACGGCTTCGGGGTTGGCGAAGTCGATGCTGGGTTTGCCGTGGGGGTTGGTAATGGTGAAGCGGGCCAGGTCAGGGTGGGCCTTGATCAGGCTGGGGAAGTCGTAGCGGCCCTGGTGGCGGTTGCGCGGGTGCAGGGTGGGTTTGGTGGTCATGGTGGGGTCCGGTGTTGCAGGCCGAGGGGCTGCTGTGCAGCCCTTTCGCGGCACAAGGCCGCTCCTACAGGATAGCGGCGCCTGATCTACCGGCGCCGTCCCTGTAGGAGCGGCCTTGTGCCGCGAAAGGGCCGCGCCGCGGCCCCATCGGTCTTAATGATTACAGCGCTGCAATCCGCGCATGCTGCTCGGTGAAGTTGGCCAGGGCCTGTTCCGACTCGGCCAGCTTGGCGCGTTCCTTCTCGATCACCGCAGGCGGTGCCTTGTCGACGAAGGCGGCGTTGGACAGCTTGCCGCCGACACGCTGAACCTCACCCTGCAGGCGCTGGATTTCCTTGTTCAGGCGCGCAAGCTCGGCATCCTTGTCGATCAGCCCGGCCATCGGTACCAGCACCTGCAGGTCACCGACCAGGGCAGTGGCCGACAGCGGCGCTTCGTCGGCATCGCCCAGCACGGTGAACGACTCGACCTTGGCCAGTTTCTTCAGCAGTGCCTCGTTTTCCTGCAGGCGGCGCTGGTCGTCGGCGTTGGCGTTCTTCAGGAACAGCGGCAGCGGCTTGCCTGGGCCGATGTTCATTTCGGCGCGGATGTTGCGCAGGCCGACCATCAGCTCCTTGAGCCACTCGATGTCACCTTCGGCAGCGGCATCGATGCGGCTTTCATTGGCCACTGGCCATGGCTGCAGCATGATGGTCTTGCCTTCGATGCCGGCCAGCGGCGCGATGCGCTGCCAGATTTCCTCGGTGATGAATGGCATGAACGGGTGCGCCAGGCGCAGGGCCACTTCCAGCACGCGCACCAAGGTACGGCGGGTGCCGCGGGCACGTTCGACCGGGGCGTTCTCGTCCCACAGGACCGGCTTGGACAGCTCCAGGTACCAGTCGCAGTATTGGTTCCAGATGAACTCGTACAGCGCCTGGCTGGCCAGGTCGAAGCGGAACTGCTCAAGCTGGCGGGTCACTTCGGCTTCGGTACGCTGCAGCTGCGAGATGATCCAGCGGTCAGCCAGCGACAGCTCGTAGGCTTCGCCGTTCTGGCCGCAGTCCTCGCCCTTGTCCAGCACGTAGCGGGCGGCGTTCCAGATCTTGTTGCAGAAGTTGCGGTAGCCTTCGACGCGGCCCATGTCGAACTTGATGTCGCGGCCGGTGGAGGCCAGCGAGCAGAAAGTGAAGCGCAGGGCGTCGGTGCCGTAGCTGGCGATACCTTCCGGGAACTCGGCCTTGGTCTGCTTGGCGATCTTCTCGGCAAGCTTGGGCTGCATCATGCCGCTGGTGCGTTTTTCCAGCAGGGCGTCGAGGGTGATGCCGTCGACGATGTCCAGCGGGTCGAGCACGTTGCCCTTGGACTTGGACATCTTCTGGCCCTGGCCGTCGCGCACCAGGCCGTGCACGTACACGGTCTTGAACGGCACTTGCGGGGTGCCGTCCTCGTTCTTGATCAGGTGCATGGTCAGCATGATCATGCGCGCAACCCAGAAGAAGATGATGTCGAAGCCGGTCACCAGCACATCGGTGGAGTGGAACTTCTTGAGGAACTCGGTCTGTTCCGGCCAGCCCAGGGTGGAGAAGGTCCACAGGCCCGAGCTGAACCAGGTGTCGAGCACGTCGTCGTCCTGGCGCAGGGTCACGTCGCTGCCCAGGTTGTGCTTGGCGCGCACTTCTTGCTCGTTGCGCCCGACATAGACCTGGCCGGCCTCGTCGTACCAGGCCGGGATGCGGTGGCCCCACCACAGCTGGCGGCTGATGCACCAGTCCTGGATGTCGCGCATCCAGGAGAAGTACATGTTCTCGTACTGCTTGGGCACGAACTGGATACGGCCGTCTTCCACGGCGGCGATGGCAGGCTCGGCCAGCGGCTTGGTGGAAACGTACCACTGGTCGGTCAGCCACGGCTCGATGACGGTGCCCGAACGGTCGCCCTTCGGCACTTTCAGGGCGTGGTCGTCGATGCTGACCAGCAGGCCCTGGGCGTCCAGGTCGGCGACGATCTGCTTGCGCGCCACGAAGCGGTCGAGGCCGGCGTACTGGGCGGGCAGGGTGGTGTCGAACTGCTCGTTGACGCTGCCGTCGAGGTTGAAGGCCTGGGCGGCGGACAGCACCAGGGCGTTCTTGTCGAAGATATTGAGCAGCGGCAGGTTGTGGCGCTTGCCGACTTCGTAGTCGTTGAAGTCGTGGGCCGGGGTGATCTTCACGCAGCCGGTGCCGAATTCAGGGTCGCAGTAGTCGTCGGCGATGATCGGAATGCGTCGGCCAACCAGCGGCAACTCGACGAACTTGCCGATCAGCGCCTGGTAGCGCTCGTCGGTTGGGTTGACGGCGACGGCGGCGTCACCCAGCAGGGTTTCCGGACGGGTGGTGGCGACCACCAGGTGGTCCTTGCCTTCGGCGGTCTTGGCGCCGTCGGCCAGCGGGTAGCGCAGGTTCCACAGGTGGCCCTTCTCGTCGTGGTTTTCCACTTCGAGGTCGGAGATGGCCGTGTGCAGCTTGGTGTCCCAGTTGACCAGGCGCTTGCCGCGGTAGATCAGGCCGTCTTCGTGCAGGCGCACGAACGCTTCCTTGACGGCCTCGGACAGGCCGTCGTCCATGGTGAAGCGTTCGCGGCTCCAGTCTACCGAGGAGCCCAGGCGGCGGATCTGGCGGCTGATGTTGCCACCGGATTGATCCTTCCACTCCCAGACTTTTTCCAGGAACTTGTCACGGCCCAGGTCGTGGCGGTTCTGGCCCTTGGCTTCGAGCTGGCGCTCGACCAGCATCTGGGTGGCGATACCGGCGTGGTCGGTGCCTGGCTGCCACAGGGTGTCGCGGCCTTGCATGCGGCGGAAACGGATCAGGGCGTCCATGATCGCGTTGTTGAAGCCGTGGCCCATGTGCAGGCTGCCCGTCACGTTCGGTGGCGGGATCATGATGGTGTAGGACTCACCTGCACCTTGTGGAGCGAAATAGTTTTCGGACTCCCAGGTGTTGTACCAGGAAGTTTCGATAGCGTGCGGCTGGTAGGTCTTATCCATGCGCGGCGGGACCCTGTGCATTTATTCGGGAAAGCCGGGAAGTATAACCAAGCTGGGGGGTTGAGGCGACAGCCGCTGGGGCTGCTTTGCAGCCCATTCGCGGCACAAGGCCGCTCCTACAAGGGCATGCCGGTGCCTGCAGGAGCGGCCTCGTGCCGCGAATGGGGCGCAAAGCGCCCCTGGGTGTTACTCGGAACGCTTGATCAACCGCTCGATCCGCGCATCCAGGCGGCGCTTGATTTCGTTCTCGATGTGCGGGGTGAAGTCGTTGATCACGTCCTGCATGATCATCTGCGCAGCGGCGCGCAGTTCGCTTTCCAGGTGCAGCAGGGTGTCCTGGCGGCGGGTTTGCGGGTCGTCCTCGGGGGCCGCTTCCGGCTCGGGCGCAGCCGGCAGCGGCGCGTTGCCCGGCGGAACATCCAGCAGCAGGGGAATCTGCTCGACCGTTTCGGTCAGCAACGGCGGCTGCAGGTCGGCGTCGCCCAGTAGCTGGCGAATCGACTCGAGGTCGTCGAGCAGGTGGGCGGAATCGGGAAGGGGGGAGGGCTTGTCCATCGTCTTCAAAGTCGCTGTAAGCGGTGATCTTGCAGAGCATAGCCCTGTTCACGGTAGAAACGGAACCGCTCGCGGGCCGATTGGCGGATGCCCGGCTCCTCGACCACGATCTCGGCCACCCGCTGGAACTGGCCGACGAACCCCGGCACATCGGCGCCCAGGTTGATCAGCAGGTCGCGGTGCTCGCCGGCACCGTCGGCCGCCAGGCCAAGCGCCACTTGGGCGTCGGCGTGCAGCTCGGCAAGGTCGTGGGGCACGAAGGCTTCGCCCTTGAAGCGCCACAGGCGCGCGTCCAGTTCGCTGCGCTGTTCGGCATCCTGGCAATGCAGGTAGACCTGGTGGCCAAGGCGCCAGGCCTTCTCGCACAGCTTGCAGGCGAAATCCAGCCGCGCCGACAACGAGTCGGTGGGCAGGATATAGAAATCGACTTTACTCATGGTGGGTTCGGCCAACCGGCGGCGCCAGGGGCGCCACCGGTTTCAGCGCATCAGGCGCCGGCGCGGTCGAGCAGGTACTGGGTCAGCAGCGGCACCGGGCGGCCAGTGGCGCCCTTGTCCTTGCCACCGCTGATCCAGGCGGTGCCGGCGATGTCCAGGTGCGCCCAGTGGTAGGCCTTGGCAAAGCGCGACAGGAAGCAACCGGCGGTGATGGTGCCCGCCTTTGGCCCGCCAATGTTGCCCATGTCGGCGAACGGGCTGTCGAGCTGTTCCTGGTACTCATCGAACAGCGGCAGTTGCCAGGCACGGTCGTCGGCACGCTTGCCGGCGTCGAGCAGCTGGCCCACCAGCTCGTCGTCGTTGCCCATCAGGCCCGAGGTGTGGCTGCCCAGGGCAACGATGCAGGCGCCGGTCAGGGTGGCGATGTCGATCACCGCCTGGGGCTTGAAGCGCTCGGCGTAGGTCAGGGTGTCGCACAGCACCAGGCGGCCTTCGGCGTCGGTGTTGAGGATTTCGACGGTTTGCCCGCTCATGGTGGTGACGATGTCGCCCGGGCGGGTAGCGCCGCCGCTGGGCATGTTCTCGGCGCAGGCCAGCAGGCACACCAGGTTGATCGGCAGCTGCAGTTCCAGCACGGCGCGCAGGGTGCCGAACACGCTGGCGGCGCCGCACATGTCGAACTTCATTTCATCCATGCCGGCACCGGGCTTGAGGCTGATGCCGCCGGTGTCGAAGGTGATGCCCTTGCCCACCAGCACGAATGGCTTGTCGGCCTTCTTGCCGCCCTGGTAGTTGAGCACGATCAGGCGTGGCGGCTGGTCGCTGCCCTGGCCCACGGCATAGAACGCGCCCATGCCCAGGTCCTTGATCTTCTTCTCGTCCAGCACTTCGACCTTCAGGCCCTTGTGCGCCTTGCCCAGCTCCTTGGCCTGTTCGGCCAGGTAGGTCGGGTGGCACAGGTTCGGCGGCAGGTTACCCAGGTCGCGGGTGAAGGCCATGCCGGTGGCGATGGCGCTGGCGTGCTTGACGGCACGCTCGACCTCGGCCTGGCCGGCCTTGTCGGCCAGCAGGGTGATTTTCTTCAGGGCGCGGGGCTCGGCCTTCTGGCTCTTGAAGCGGTCGAACACGTATTCGCCGTCGACCAGGGTTTCGGCCAGCAGGCGGTATTTGCCGTAGTGGCCATCACGGTTGCTCACCGCGATGTCATCCAGGGCCAGCACCGCGTCGCTGCCGCCCAGGCCCTTGAGCACGCCGGCCACGCTGGCGGCCAGCTTGCGCCAGGCGCGATCGCCCAGGGTCTGGTCCTTGCCGCTGCCCACCAACAGCACGCGCTCGGCCTTCAGGCCCGGCAGGCTTTGCAGCAGCAGGGTCTGGCCTGGCTTGCCGGCCAGGTCGCCGCGCTTGAGCACGGCGCTGATGGCGCCTTCGCTGGCCTCGTCGACGGCCTTGGCCACGGCGCCGAGCTTGCGCCCTTCAGCGACCGGCACGACCAGGGTGGCGGTTTTAATCGATGCAGCAGCTACGCTTTTTACAACCAGTTCCATGTCAGGGTCCCCGAGAGATCTTTGCAGGTGGCGCGTGTTGAGAGTGGCGCGCTGGACGGGGCTGGCGGCGAACCCGCGCACCAGCGGAAAAGCTGCCAGTTTGAGCCTCTGACAAGCGTGCTGACAACCCCGGCGTGCGGCTTCATGCGCGGCCAAGTGACAGGCGCGGCCAATCACAGGATAATGCGCGCACTTTAAATGGAGGTTCGTCCTAGGCGAACCGGCTTTGGTCCTGGCTGTCACAGGCCAATGTTTGGCAGTCCGCCCCTGACAACCCAGGAGTGTCTGGTTTGATCGTCTTTCGTTATCTGTCCCGCGAGGTCCTGGTGACCTTGAGCGCCGTCAGCGCCGTGCTGCTGGTGATCATCATGAGCGGGCGTTTCATCAAGTACCTGGCCCAGGCGGCCCAGGGCATACTCGACCCGGGCGTGTTGTTCCTGATCATGGGCTTGCGCCTGCCGGGCTTCCTGCAGCTGATTCTGCCGCTGGGGCTGTTCCTGGGCATTCTGCTGGCCTATGGCCGGCTGTACCTGGAAAGCGAGATGACCGTGCTGTCGGCCACTGGCATGAGCCAGCAGCGCCTGCTGGCCCTGACCATGGCACCGGCGGCGCTGACCGCCCTGGTGGTGGCCTGGTTGAGCCTGAGCCTGGCGCCCCTGGGGGTTGGCCAGCTGCAGCAGGTGATTGCCCAGCAGGACGCCCTGACCGAGTTCGACACCCTGGTGCCGGGCCGCTTCCAGACCCTGCGCGACGGCTCGCGCGTTACCTATACCGAGCAGCTGTCGGACGACCGCATCCGGCTTGGCGGCGTGTTCATTTCCGAGAAGCGCTTCAACCAGGACAAGACCAAGGACCGCGCCCCGTCGGTACTGGTAGCCGAGAAGGGCCACCAGGAAGTGCAGGCCGACGGCAACCGTTACCTGGTGCTGGAGAACGGCTACCGCTATGACGGCAACCCCGGCCAGGCCGATTACCGTGCGATCAAGTACGACACCTACGGGGTGCTGCTGCCCAAGCCGGAAGTGGCCGAGGAAGTGACCGACCGCGAAGCCATCCCGACCCTGGACCTGTTCGGCAAGACCGACCCGCGCGAGCGTGCCGAGCTGCAATGGCGGCTGTCGCTGCCGATCCTGGTGTTCATCGTGACCCTGATGGCAGTGCCGCTGGCCCGGGTCAACCCACGCCAGGGGCGCTTCCTCAAGCTGCTGCCGGCAATTCTTCTGTACATGGCTTACCTGACGATGCTGATTTCCGTACGCGGCGCCCTGGAAAAGGGCAAGTTGCCAATTGGCCTGGGCATCTGGTGGGTGCACGGCCTGTTCCTGCTGATCGGCCTGGCCCTGATGTACTGGGAACCGCTGCGCCTGAAGCTGGCAGCGCGCCGCGCGGAGGTGGCCCATGGCTAAGCTCGACCGCTACATCGGCATGAGCGTGCTGGTGGCCATCCTGGCCGTGCTGGGCATCATTCTGGGCCTGGCGTCGCTGTTCGCCTTCATCGACGAGATGGGCGACCTGAGCGACACCTACACCCTGATGGACGCCAGCAGCTTCGTGCTGCTGACCGCGCCGCGCCGGGTGTATGAAATGCTGCCGATGGCGGCACTGATCGGCTGCCTGATCGGCCTGGGCAGCCTGGCCAGCAGCAGCGAACTGACCATCATGCGCGCCGCCGGGGTATCCATCGGCCGCATCGTCTGGGCGGTGATGAAGCCAATGCTGGTGCTGATGCTGGTCGGCCTGCTGGTGGGCGAGTATGTGGCCCCGGTGACCGAGAACAAGGCCCAGGCCGACCGCTCCCTGGCCCAGGGTGGTGGCGAGGCGCAGAGCTCCAAGCATGGCATGTGGCACCGCCAGGGCGAGGAATTCGTGCACATCAACGCCGTGCAGCCAAGTGGGCTGCTGCTGGGTGTGACCCGCTACCGCTTCGACAACGAGCGCAAGATCCTCACCTCCAGCTTCGCCCGTCGTGCCCAGTACAACGAAGACCACTGGATGCTCAGCGATGTCAGCACCACCTTCTTCCGCGGTGACCACACCGAGGTGGTGAAGGCGCCGACCGAGCGCTGGGATGTTTCCCTGACGCCGCAGTTGCTCAACACAGTGATCATGGCCCCTGAGTCGCTGTCGATCACAGGGCTGTGGGACTACATCCACTACCTGTCCGACCAGGGCCTGAACAACGCCCGTTACTGGCTGGCGTTCTGGACCAAGGTGCTGCAGCCAATGGTGACCGCGGCGCTGGTGCTGATGGCCATCTCGTTCATCTTCGGCCCGCTGCGTTCGGTCACCCTGGGCCAGCGCGTGTTCACCGGTGTGCTGGTGGGCTTCGTGTTCCGTATTGGCCAGGACCTGCTCGGCCCTGCGAGCCAGGTGTTCGGCTTCCCGCCGCTGTTGGCGGTGGTGATTCCGGCAGGCATTTGCGCCGTGGCCGGTTTGTGGCTGCTACGCCGCGCCGGTTGATGGCCCGCGCCTAGCATCGCGAGCTGCGCTCGCTCCTACCAGGCCCGGTAGGAGCGAGCGCAGCTCGCGATACGGCCACACAGGCAAACCACGACCAACCCCTTCACTTCTTCTGTTTCGGCACCCGCACCAGTTGGGTTTCCGAATAGATGTCATGCCACCCGCGCTTGCGCTTGTCGACCAGCGACCAGAAGAAACCCAGCCCCAGGCATAGCAGCGATGCGATCGACACCACGAAGCGCAGCAGCGCCTGCCACAGGCTGATCGCGCTGCCGTCGGCATTCTGCACCCGCACGCCCCACACCTGCATGCCCAGGGTCTGGCCGCCATGGGTCCAGAACTTGGCAAAAAAACCAAACAAGGCAAACAGCAGCACCGTCGACAGCAGCGGGTCGCCGTCCAGTGCGCCGGCCTCGGTCAGTTCGCGCATGCGCGCCTCGCCAATGATCGCCATCTGGATCATCTTGTAGGCCCCGGCGGTGACGATCAGCAATGCTGTGCACAACAGGCAGTCATAGAACATCGCCGCCAGGCGTCGGCCCAGGCCGACCGGTGGGAAATCACCCTGGGGGGAGAGCAGGGGCTTGGACATGCGAAACGGCTCCAGTTAGCGAAGCCGGTATTCTACGGGCAAAAAAAAGCCCCTGCACATGGCAGGGGCTTTTCTTCGAAGTCGGGGGCGGCTTAGCCGGCGACCTGAACCTTGTCAGCCTGCATGCCTTTCTGGCCTTGGACTGCTTCGAAGGTGACCTTCTGGCCTTCTTTCAGGCTCTTGAAGCCGTTGCCTTCGATGGCACGGAAGTGCACGAACAGATCCGGACCGCTTTCTGGGGTGATGAAACCGTAACCTTTTTCGTCATTGAACCACTTGACGGTACCGTTCTGACGCTCAGCCATTGTCTTATTTCCTATGAAGCTTAAATTTTGATGACAGTTACTTTCGCATTAATCAGTACGCGAAAGTTTACCGGGCTGGGTTGCAGGAAAGTAAGAGACGCCAAACGGGTTGTAGCAAATTGCGGCTACTGGCCCAGGTCACGAACTGTTGCGACCCACGCAAACACAGTGCACTGACTCTACGCCAACTCCCAAGAAAAAAACAAGCCCTTGGTCGACTAGAAAATAAGCGTTTTTTCGATTACCGCCCGCCGTGCCAGAACGGGCGTGGCGCCTGGCCTGGCGCCATGTTCAAAAGTTATTGGGCAGGTTCGAAATCGAATATGCCGAACCTGCCAAAAAACCTCAGGTCACACCTTCAACCCCGGTAGTAACGTTGTGCAACGAAAGGCATTTTGCTGACTTTCAAGGCAACTTGCTTGCCGCGTACCAAGGCGAACAATGGCGTGTCGAGCGCGGCATGTTCGTTATCGATATAACCCATCGCCACCGGTGCACCGAGCGTCGGGCCAAAACCACCGCTGCACACTTTGCCCACGCTTTTGCCGTCGGCATCGACAATCTCTGCACCTTCGCGCACCGGCGTGCGTTCCTGGGGCAGCAGGCCGACCCGTTTGCGTGCCACGCCTTGCTGCTGTTGGGCGAACACCGGCTCGGCGCCGGGGAAACCACCGGCACGGGCGCCATCGGCGCGGCGCACCTTGGAAATGGCCCAGAGCAGGCTGGCTTCGATCGGCGTGGTGGTGCTGTCCATGTCATGGCCGTACAGGCACAGGCCGGCCTCAAGGCGCAGCGAGTCGCGTGCGCCCAGGCCGATTGGCTGCACCTCTGGCTCGGCCAGCAGGCGCCGGGCCAGGGCGTCGGCGGCGCTGGCAGGCACCGAAATCTCGTAGCCGTCTTCACCGGTGTAGCCCGAGCGGCTGACGTAGCAGGCCTGGCCCAGCAGGGTCAACGGACGGAACTGCATGAAGGTCATGCCGGCCACTTCCGGCGCCAGGCGCTCAAGCACCTTGACCGCTGCCGGGCCTTGCAGGGCGAGCAGGGCACGTTGCTCGAACAGCGGCTGCACCTCGCAGCGGCCACCGATGTGCTGCTGCAGGTGGGCCAGGTCCTGTTCCTTGCAGGCGGCGTTGACCACCAGGAACAGCGTGTCGTCACCCAAGTTGGCGACCATCAGGTCGTCGAGAATGCCGCCTTGCGGGTTGGTGAACATGGCATAGCGCTGCATGCCCAGCGGCAGGTCGATGATGTCCACGGGCACCAGGCTCTCCAGGGCGGCAGCCGCGTCGGCACCGCGCAGGATGATCTGGCCCATGTGCGAGACGTCGAACAGGCCGGCCTGTTCGCGGGTGTGCAGGTGCTCCTTGAGTACCCCCAGCGGGTACTGCACTGGCATGTCGAAGCCGGCGAACGGCACCATGCGCGCGCCCAGTTCCAGGTGCAGGGCGTGCAGTGGGGTCTTTTGCAGTGTTTCGGACATCGATGACTCCTTGGTTGTTTGTCGGGTCAACATTCGATGATGTTGACGGCCAGACCGCCGCGAGCGGTCTCCTTGTATTTGCTTTTCATGTCGGCGCCGGTCTGGCGCATGGTGCGGATCACCTTGTCGAGCGACACGTAGTGCTGCCCGTCGCCGCGCAGGGCCATGCGCACCGCGTTGATGGCCTTCACCGAGCCCATGGCGTTGCGTTCGATGCACGGCACTTGCACCAGCCCGCCAATCGGGTCGCAGGTCAGCCCCAGGTTATGTTCCATGCCGATCTCGGCGGCGTTTTCCACTTGCTGTACGGTGCCGCCCAGCACTTCGCACAAGGCCCCGGCGGCCATCGAGCAGGCCACCCCGACCTCGCCCTGGCAGCCGACTTCGGCCCCGGAAATCGAGGCGTTTTCCTTGTAGAGGATGCCGATGGCGGCAGCGGTGAGCAGAAAGCGCACCACGCCGTCCTCGTTGGCCCCGGGAATGAAGCGCATGTAGTAATGCAGCACCGCCGGCACGATCCCCGCCGCGCCATTGGTGGGCGCGGTGACCACGCGCCCGCCATGGGCGTTTTCCTCGTTCACCGCCAATGCGTAGAGGTTGACCCAGTCGAGCACCGACAGCGCATCGCGCAGGCTGGCCTCGGGGTGGCTGCTCAGTTGCCGGTACAGCGCCGGTGCGCGGCGCTTGACCTTGAGCCCGCCGGGCAGGATGCCTTCGTGGCGGCAACCGGCTTCGACGCAGTCTTGCATCACCTGCCAGATACGCAGCAGCCCGGCACGGGTTTCGGCTTCGGGGCGCCAGGCGGCCTCGTTGGCCAGCATCACCTGGCTGATCGCCAGGTGCTGCGCGCTGCAGTGGCCAAGCAACTGCTTGGCGGTGGTGAACGGGTAGGCCAGTGCGGTGCTGTCTTCAACGATGCGGTCCTGCCCGGCGGCGTCCTCGTCGACCACGAAGCCGCCGCCCACCGAGTAGTATTCGCGGCTGCGAATTTGCAGGCCGGCGCTGTCGAAGGCGCGGAAGATCATGCCGTTGGGGTGATAGGCCAGTGGCTTGCGGATCATGGCCAGGTGCTGCTTCTCGACGAAGTCGATTGGCTGTTCACCCAGCAGGCTGAGCTGGCCGCTGGCACGGATGGCCTGCAAGCGGGCGGGGATGGCTTCGGTGTCGACGGTATCGGGGTGCTCGCCTTCCAGGCCGAGCAATACCGCCTTGTCGCTGCCATGCCCCTTGCCGGTGGCGCCCAGCGAGCCGTACAGCTCGGCCTTGACGCAGGCGGTGCCCGCCAGCAAGCCATCGCGGCGCAGCCCCTCGGCAAAGCGCGCGGCGGCGCGCATGGGGCCGACCGTGTGGGAACTGGAAGGGCCGATGCCGATCTTGAACAGGTCGAAGACGCTCAGTGACATGATGATCTCCCTACCGGTTTGCCAGTTTATCGAAGGGCCTTGCAGGAGCGGGCTTGCCCCGCGAACACCGGCGAAGCCGGTGCCATGTAGCGCGCCGGCTTCTTCGCGGGGCAAGCCCGCTCCTACACCATGCCTGCAGCCTTGCCGGTTAAGCTATCAGGCGTCCTGATAGCTCTCGATCGACGGGCAGGCACACACCAGGTTGCGATCGCCGAACACGTTGTCGACCCGCCCGACCGGCGGCCAGTACTTGCCTTCAACCAGGCTCGCCAGCGGGTACACCGCCTGCTCACGGCTGTAGCCATGGGCCCATTCGCCAACCAGCTCGGCCGCGGTGTGCGGGGCGTTTTTCAGCGGGTTGTCGTCCTTGTCCAGGCTGCCGTTCTCCACGGCGCGAATCTCCTCGCGGATCTGGATCATCGCGGCGCAGAAGCGGTCCAGTTCTTCCTTGGACTCGCTTTCGGTCGGTTCGATCATCAGCGTGCCGGCCACTGGGAAGGACATGGTCGGGGCGTGGAAGCCGAAGTCGATCAGGCGCTTGGCCACGTCGTCGACACTGATGCCGCTGCTGTCCTTGAGCGGGCGCAGGTCGAGGATGCACTCGTGCGCCACCAGGCCATTGCCACCGGTGTACAGCACAGGATAGTGCTCTTCCAGGCGGCGGGCGATGTAGTTGGCGTTGAGAATCGCCATCTGCGAGGCGCGCTTGAGGCCGGCGCCGCCCATCATGCGAATGTACATCCAGGTGATCGGCAGGATGCTGGCGCTGCCGAACGGTGCGGCGCACACTGCGCCTTCGGTGTTCTCCAATTGCGCGTGGCCGGGCAGGAACGGCGCCAGGTGCGACTTCACGCCAATCGGGCCGACACCCGGGCCGCCGCCGCCGTGGGGAATGCAGAAGGTCTTGTGCAGGTTCAGGTGCGAGACATCGCCGCCGAACTTGCCCGGGGCGCACAGGCCGACCATGGCGTTCATGTTGGCGCCATCGATGTACACCTGGCCGCCGTTGTCGTGGATGATCGCGCAGATTTCGCCGATGGCTTCCTCGAACACGCCATGGGTGGACGGGTAGGTAATCATGATCGCGGCCAGGCGCTCGCGGTGTTCGATGGCCTTGGCGCGCAAGTCCTCGACATCGACGTTGCCACGGGCGTCGCAGGCGGTGACCACCACGCGCATGCCAGCCATGTGCGCGGTGGCCGGGTTGGTGCCGTGGGCCGAGGACGGGATCAGGCAGATGTCGCGGTGGCCTTCGCCGCGGCTGCGGTGGTAGGCGCGAATCGCCAGCAGGCCTGCGTATTCGCCCTGGGAGCCGGCGTTGGGCTGCAGCGACACGGCGTCGTAGCCGGTGGCGGCGCACAGCATGGCTTCCAGCTCGTTGGTCATCTGCAGGTAGCCCTGGCTCTGGGCGGCCGGTGCGAACGGGTGCAGGTTGCCGAACTCGGCCCAGGTGACCGGGATCATCTCGCTGGCGGCATTGAGCTTCATGGTGCACGAGCCCAGCGGAATCATGCTGCGGTCCAGCGCCAGGTCCTTGTCGGCCAGGCGGCGCAGGTAGCGCATCAGCTCGGTTTCGCTGTGGTAGCGGTTGAACACGGGGTGTTCGAGGATGGCCGACTGGCGCAGCAGCGCGGCAGGCAGGCGCGAGCCGGTGCTGGCGGCCAGGGCGGCGAAGTCAGGCTGGGCCTGGTCGCCACCGAGCAGTTGCCACAGCGCCTCGACATCGGCCTGGGTGCTGGTTTCGTCGAGCGACAGGCCCAGCAGGCCTGCGTCGATCTGGCGCAGGTTGATGCCCTGGGCGCGGGCCTTGTCATGCAGGCTGGCGGTGGCGCTGCCGGTGGCCAGGGTCAGGGTATCGAAGGCGCTTTCACCCACGACGCCCAGGCCCAGGCGCTGCAGACCAGCGGCGAGGATCGCGGTCAGCGCGTGGGTGCGCTCGGCAATGCGCTTGAGGCCGGCCGGGCCGTGGTACACGGCGAACATGCTGGCGATGTTGGCCAGCAGCACCTGGGCGGTGCAGATGTTGCTGGTGGCCTTCTCGCGGCGGATGTGCTGCTCGCGGGTTTGCATGGCCAGGCGCAGGGCCGTCTTGCCGAAGCGGTCGATCGACACGCCAACCAGGCGCCCCGGCATGTCGCGCTTGAACCCATCGCGGGTGGCGAAGTAGGCCGCATGCGGGCCGCCGAAGCCCAGGGGCACGCCGAAGCGCTGGGCGCTGCCGATGGCCACGTCGGCGTCGAATTCGCCCGGCGGGGTGAGCAGGGTCAGGGCCAGCAGGTCGGCGGCAACGGCCACCAGGGCGTTGGCCGCGTGGAAGCGCTGCACCACCTCGCGGTAGTCGAACACTTCGCCATTGCTGGCCGGGTATTGCAGCAGCGCGCCGAAGAAGGCGCTGACATCACCGAGCTCGCGCTCGTCACCCACGACGATTTCGATGCCCAGCGGTTCGGCACGGGTGCGCAGCACGTCGAGGGTTTGCGGGTGGCAGTGCACGGAGGCGAAGAAGGCGTGGCTGGCCTTGTTCTTCGACAGGCGCTTGCAGAAGGTCATGGCCTCGGCGGCGGCGGTGGCTTCGTCGAGCAGGGAGGCGTTGGCGATCGGCAGGCCGGTGAGGTCGCTGACCAGGGTCTGGAAGTTCAGCAGCGCTTCCAGGCGGCCCTGTGAAATCTCTGGCTGGTAGGGGGTGTAGGCGGTGTACCAGGCCGGGTTTTCCAGCAGGTTGCGCAGAATCGGTGCTGGGGTGTGGGTGTTGTAGTAGCCCTGGCCGATGTAGCTCTTGAACAGCTGGTTCTTGCCGACGATGGCCTTGAGCGCGGCCAGTGCATCGGCTTCGCTCTGGCCGTCGTGGTCACCGAGCACGCTGGTGCCCTTGATGCTGTCTGGGATGACGGCGGCGGACATGGCGTCCAGCGAGTCGAAGCCCAGGCTGGCGAGCATGGCCTGTTCGTCGGCGGCACGTGGGCCGATGTGGCGGGCGATGAATTCGTTAGCGGTGCCGAGGTTGATGGTCATGGTCAGGTTCCTCAGGCGTCGTCGTTGGCTTTGATCAGGCGGTCGTAGGCGTCCTGGTCGAGCAGGGCACCGACTTCGGCCATGTCGGCCGGCTTGAAGCGGAAGAACCAGCCTTCGCCCAGCGGGTCTTCGTTGACCAATTCGGGGCTGTCGTTGAGCGCATCGTTGACGGCAAGCACTTCACCGCCCAGGGGCATGTACACACCGCTGGCGGCCTTCACCGATTCGACGGTGGAGGCTTCGGCACCTTTGTCGTAATGCTGCAGCTCCGGCAGTTGCACATAGACCACATCGCCAAGGGCGTTCTGGGCATAGGCGGTGATGCCTACGGTGACGCTGCCGTCGGCTTCGACGCGCAGCCATTCGTGATCTTCGGTGAAACGCAACTCGCTCATGGGGATTCCTCGGGAAGCAGGGCGTTGGGCGCGGTGGGCCCGCGCTCTTGGGGGTGAGGAATGCTAAGCAATAACGCGGCCATCTTTAAAAAATTCAACTAAATCAATGAGTTATTGGTTTTACGAAAAGCAGCTTCCATGTTTTTGGAATGAAAACATTACACCTGCTGGCAACTGACAAAAGGTTTATGGATCAAATCCTTGCTGCTACTCGGTCAGATGCGACCGTATTGTTTTCGATACGCCGTAATTAAATCGTTACGATACGGCTAGGGAATCAAGCTGTCATGTGCTCCTCAGGTAACCGCTGGATTCATGAAAGATGATTCTTTTTATTAAGTGGGAAAGCGCCTGCTTGCCTAATGGTCGTGGTTATAAATTTGAAGATGTTTTAGGGTTCAGTTCGACTTTCTCTAGGGAATATTACCTGCTGCGAATCCTGATTTGATCGAATGCACAGTGTTATGGACTGCAGTCACTTATCCGAATGAAGGAAATAATTGGAGATAGTGTATGTCCAGAAAGCGCAGACAAGTTCCGCTTGCCCCGACTTATGTAGGTGCGCAGCCACCACCCGCACAAATTCCTTCTGCCTCGATTTCTGGAGGTGCGGGGCGATCGCCTGCATCTCGGCCAGGTGGGACCATGATAAACATGGTTGGGCCTCAGTTGGACGGATTCAAGGCGCTGGCTCCGGGAGCAATGCATCTCGGTAAATCGGAAGCAGAACAGGAATACCTGATAAAGAAGTCAAAAGTTGCCGATACCCTTGCGCAGGAAGTTTCAGCTACGGCGCAAGAGTTGGGAGGCTCCACTGGAACTGCGATAGATAGTTTGAAAATGAGTATCGTGGCACATGGTGCTCTTCTCGGCCGCAAGCGGGTCGATTTAGCTGTTCAGCAGGAGGTCGCAGGAAGTTACTATTTGGGGCTTAGCCCCTTTGACCAGACGCCAAGCAGCTACGCGGGGGCTACATTTCATAATATTGCATCTGGTCGGCTCAAACTTTCTAATATTCAAGAAGCGTTAAATGCCTCGTATCGCGCAGCGTACACCGCGAAGTTGCGAGAGTTAGAGATCGAATTACTTCAAGTACAGATAGCGACGCTTGAAAATGCACTCGCGGCTGCAGAGATGCAAGCCAGATTACAAGCTGAAGCGCAAGCCCAAGCTGATGCGCGAGCAAGGGCACAGGCTGAAGCTGATGCCCGGGCTCAAGCTGAGGCACAAGTCAGAGCTCAGGCCGTAGCGCTCGCCCAGGCCAAAGCCCGCGAGGCTGCGGTTAAAGCAGCCGCCGAGCGGGCACAAGCGGAAAAGGCGATTCGTGAAGCCAACAGCTACAGAATCCCGCTTGCAAAGCTTGATGGGACGCCTGCGGTCATCATGGCGACAGGGGCAGCACCGGCGCTTCAGGGTGGTTTAACGTTAAGTGCCGCGTTGCGTTCTGCCGTTTTAGCAGTCGGTGCAGCCTCACTCGCATCGGTCGCGTTGCCTTTCCTGGTAAGGGTTGCTGCACTACTTTATTCCCCCAAGTTGGGCAATGGAGAGCTGCAGGAGAATTACCTTCTGAGCACGCCACTGGCTGACCTGTCGGTGGCGCTTGATGCTGCTGCGCAAGCGGAAGCCATTGAGCGCGGCTGGATCGAACTTCCGGTGCGTATGGGGGACAAGCGCGAAGATATCGGCCCGACCGAACTGTTCGCGATTCGCACCGATGGGGCTGCCATACCTTCAACGGTGGCAGTTCTTGCAGCTCACCACGATGCGTCAACTGGCGAATACGTCGTAACGACCGAAGATGTCCCGCCAAGAAATCTAGTGTGGACGCCCGCCGTTGAGCCAATGGGCAGCTCAACAACCTTACCTGCAACGCGCCCCCCGAAGAAAGTATTGGTTGGGCCAAAACTCGAACCGCTTGAAGGGCGGCTCGATACCTACCCGGATCTGCCCGATGTCGGGTTCGATGACTACGTCATCATCTTCCCTGCCGACTCGGGGTTGGCGCCGCTGTATGTGATGTTCAAAAGCCGGCGGCATATCACAGGAATTGGAGTAGGCAAGGGTAAGCAGTTTAGTGGTGAATTGCTTGTTGAAGGAAATCGAAACGGCTCGCCCATTCCCTCCCAAATTGCGAGCAAGCTGCGGGGGAGATCACATAGCAGTTGGAATTTGTATCGGCAAAGACTTTGGCGGCTTGTAGCTAAGAGTCCGTTGTTTGAGGGGCAGTTCTCCCCTGAGATGCGAGCATTGATGCTGCGAGGGCTAGCTCCGTATGCTCCTAGGGATGAACGGGTTGGTAGTAGGGTTAAATACGAAATTCATCACATAAAATCAATACGTGATGGTGGAGGTGTTTATGATAGTGATAATTTGGTAATAATTTCACCAAGATTCCATATCGACATGCATAGGTGAGGTTTTTATGATGAAGCAGCTAAATGATTACACCGAAAATGAATTTTATGAGTTTTTACTTGGTATATGTCGTGCAGATGGGCGCTTATACCCAACGGAACGCTCCCATATCAACGCGGTGTTGGAGTTTGAGCGATTGACCGGCCACCCCGCCGGGTCTGATCTTATCTACAGAGCAAAAAAATTGGGGATCGAGGAGACCCCGCGAGGCATGCTCAATGAAGTAAAAAGATGGCGCGCCGAGCAGGGCCTTCCGGGTTTCAAGGATTCTTGACTTTCCTATAAAACTCCCCGGCCTTTTCAGGCTGGGGAGTCTGTGTTCACTGCTCGCGATGGGCTGCAACGCAGCCCCGGCATGATGAGCCGCGAAGCTGAGACCCTGGGGCCGCTGCGCGCCCCATCGCGAGCTGCGCTCGCTCCTACCGGGGCGGTGTCGGGCTGAGGTAGGCGCTCGAATTCGTCGATAAAGAACCCCCACCATCGGCCCCACCAGAAACGCCAGCTGCGAGGGCCCGAAACGGTGGGTCACGGCCTGCGTGTTGGCGATGGCAGTGGGGCTGCGCCCAGGCCGAACCCGCAGTGGCCTGCCGCCAATACTGCGGCATCGTAGTTGCGTTCCATGACCCGGAAGCATCGCAAACTTTGCTCGCTTCTATGAAAGAAATCGTAACTTTCTGATTTAGCGGGGAACTCTGTAGGAGCGGGCTTGACCCGCGAAGCAGGTGCTGCGGTGAATGGCACCGGCTGCGCCGGTGTTCGCGGGGCAAGCCCGCTCCTACAGGGGCTATTGCCCGCAAGCGCGCTGCAATATTTCACGTGGCGGATCAAAAGGAGATGTGAAAGCGATGAAAGATAGAATCTCGGATTACACAGAGCACGAGTTTCTTGAGCTTGTACACGGCATTTATCATGGTGATCCAGTTCTTTATCCGACGGATCGGAAGCATACGGATGGGATTATTAAGTTCGAGCGGTTATGTGAGCACCCACTGGGTTCTGACCTGATTTTCTATCCGAGCAAGGTAGGAATTAAGGACTCCCCTCAAAGCGTGGTAGAGGCAGTGAAGAAATGGCGAGCCGAGCAAGGCTTACCAGGGTTCAAGGAGTCCTGACCACCCTTCGCAACTCCCCGGTCCATCGAGGTCGGGGCGGGTGGCTGGTAGGAGCGAGCAAAGCTCGCGATGGGCTGCAAAGCAGCCCCGGCATGATGGGCCGCGGAGCTGAAACCCTGGGGCCGCTGCGCGCCCCATCGCGAGCTGCGCTCGCTCCTACCGGGGCGGTGTTGGGCTGAGGTAGGCGCTCGAATTCGACGGTAATGTTCAGCCTGCGGCAACGAACGGTAGCGCCAGGTACAGCTTGATCACGATCACGTTGATGATGTCGATAAAGAACGCCCCCACCATCGGCACCACCAGAAACGCCAGCTGCGAAGGCCCGAAACGGTGGGTCACGGCCTGCATGTTGGCGATGGCAGTGGGCGTAGCGCCCAGGCCGAATCCGCAATGGCCGGCTGCCAATACCGCGGCATCGTAGTTGCGGCCCATGACCCGGAAGGTGACGAAGATCGCGAACAGCGCCATCAGCAGAGTTTGTGCCGCCAGGATGACCAGGAAGGGCAGGGCCAGTGCTGCCAGGTCCCACAGTTTCAGCGACATCAGCGCAATGGCCAGGAACAGCGACAAGCTCACATTGCCCAGCACCGACACTTCCCGCTCGAACACCTGGTAAAGGCCCAGGGCGGACAGCCCGTTGCGCAGCAGCACGCCGACGAACAGCACGCAAACGAAGGTCGGCAGTTCGAACGCCGTGCCCTGCAACTGGCCATTGAGCAGCGTGCCGCCCAGCAGGCTGACAGCGATCAGCGCCAGGGTTTCGATAAACGACAAGGGCGTGATCAGGCGCTCTTTACCCGGCTCTTCAAAACCCTTGGGCATGTGTGGCGCTGCCTGCTCGCCGCCGGGCAGCTGGACCCGCTTGATCAGCAGGCGGGCAACTGGGCCGCCGATCAGGCCACCCAGCACCAGGCCGAAGGTGGCCGAGGCCAGGGCCAGCTCCGAGGCCGAGGCCAGGCCGTATTTCTCGCTGAAGGTGGTGCTCCAGGCCGCCCCGGTGCCGTGGCCGCCGGACAGGGTGATCGAGCCGGTCAGCAGGCCCATCAGCGGGTCCAGGCCCAGCGCCGTGGCCAGGCCGATGCCCATGGCATTCTGCACCAGCAGCAGCCCGGTGACCGCGAGCAGGAAAATGCCCACCACCCGGCCACCCTTCTTCAAGCTGGCGAAGTCGGCATTCAGGCCGATGGTGGCGAAGAAGGCCAGCATCAACGGCGCCTGCAGCGAGGTGTCGAACTGCACCTTCAGGTCGAAGCTGCGTAAACCCAGCAACAGCAAGGCGACCACCAGGCCGCCAGCCACCGGCTCGGGAATGTTGTAGGTGCGCAGGATGGCCACGCGCTTTACCAGGCCATGCCCAAGCAACAGGACGAGAGAAGCGGCTACCAGCGTGCCGTAGAAATCGAGTTCCAGCATGAGAGGCGTTCTTTCCAGCAAACAGGGATGAACGCCATTCTCGCAGCAGTGTTCGATGAAGTATTGGCCAGGCCCGTAGGGCTTTTCTGAAAGCTTTACGCGAAAAGGATTAGCCTTTGCCCGGAATACCGTATTTGCGCAAACGTTGCGCAATGGCCGTATGCGAGGTCTGCAGGCGCCCGGCCAACTGCCGGGTGGACGGGTAACTGGCGTACAGGCGTTGCAGCAGTTCGCGCTCGAAGTCGCCCACCGCCTGTTCCAGGCTTGCCACTTCGCCATCCTGGCCTCGGGCCACCGAGGTGCCGGCGATATCCAGGTCACCGATATCCACCAGGTTGCTTTCGCAGATGGCCGCGGCGCGGAATATCACGTTCTGCAACTGGCGCACATTGCCTGGCCAGGGGTTGGCCAGCAGCGCCGAGTGGGTGGCGGGTGTCAGCCGGCACGCTGGGCGCTGGATCTGCGTGCAGGCCTGCTGCATGAAGTAATGGGCGAGCATCAGGATGTCCTGGCCGCGGTCGCGCAAGGGCGGTACTTGCAGGTTCAGCACATTCAAACGGTAGAACAGGTCTTCGCGGAAGGTACCTTCGGCCACCATGCGCTCAAGGTCGCGGTGGGTGGCGCTGATGATGCGCACGTCCACCTTGACCTCGCGGTCGCCGCCTACCCGGCGAAAGCTGCCGTCGCTGAGAAAACGCAACAGCTTGGCCTGCAGGTAGGGTGACATTTCGCCAATTTCATCGAGGAACACCGTGCCCTGGTTGGCCAGTTCCATCAGCCCCGGCTTGCCGCCACGTTGGGCACCGGTGAAGGCGCCGGGGGCATAGCCGAACAGCTCGCTCTCGGCCAGGCTTTCGGGCAGTGCGGCGCAGTTCAGGGCCAGGAAGGGCGCGGCCTGGCGGCTGCTGATGGCGTGGCAGGCGCGGGCCACCAACTCCTTGCCGGTGCCGGTTTCGCCGTGTACCAGCAGCGGTGCATCCAGGGCCGCGACACGCAGGGCGCGGGCCTTGAGGGTGCGAATGGCCGGCGACTCGCCCAGCAGGGCGTCGAAGCCTTCGGCGTGGTCGTGGTGCAGGGCCGACAGGCGCTCACCCATGCGGTTGGGCGGGTACAGGGTCAGCAGGCCGCCAGCGTGGGTGATCGGCGATGCGTCCAGCAGCAGGCTCTGGCCGTTGAGCTGCATCTCGCGCATGGGCAGGTGAAAATTGTTGTCCAGCAGCGCCTGCAGCAGGCCGGGGTCGTTGAACAGTTCGCCCACCGTACGCCCGGCCGACTCCCGGCCGCACAGGGCAATCAGCGCGGGGTTGGCCAGCAGCACCTTGCCTGCGCTGTCCACCGCCAGCACCGGGTCGCTCATGGCCGCCAGCAGCGCGTCGAGCTGCAGGTGGCGGCGCTGGCCGGGGAGGATGTCGACCACGTCCACCGATTGCACGCCGTGTACCTCGAACAAGGCATCGTGCAGTTCTTCGAGCACGGCAGGGCTCAGGGTCGGGGCGTCGATGTAGACGTTGGGCGGGACCATCTCCACGGCGTCCAGGTTGAGGTTGCGGGCACCGAGCAGGGCGAGGACTTCCTGGGTGATGCCGACGCGGTCGATGAAGCTGACGTGGATGCGCATGGGGGAGGCGGGGGTCGTGGCCGGGGAGGGCAGTAGTATGCCTCAACATCGCCGGGGCCGCTTTGCGGCCCTTTCGCGGCACAAGGCCGCTCCTACAAGGGGCGCGGTTGCCTGTAGGAGCGGCCTTGTGCCGCGAAAGGGATCACTCCAGGTGTTCAGACTTGATCGGGTCGCCGGATTTCACATCCAGTTTCTGGCGGATGTCTTCGAACATGGCGTCGTAGAGTTTGTGCGGCGATGCCAGGGTTTCGAATTTCTTGGGCGGGGCAAGGTGCTGCTGCGCCTTGCGGCTGAGCACCATCAGAAAGCTCGGCAGCACCTGGTCCTTGGCCAGGAAGAACGGTTCATCGACGGGCTTGCCCTCGATGCTGCCGTGCATGCGAAACTGGATGCCTCTGCCTTCCTTGGGGTCGGTGACCGCTTCGTAGTCGATGTTCAGGTCGTAACTGTGGTCGTTCTTGTTCAGCGCGGTGCGCTCGATATGGACATGACCTGGCGCGTACTTGGCCATAGCAGACTCCTGCAGAAGGTGAACATGGCGGGCCCTCACGGCCCGCCGACTGCATTCAACGGTAGCTGATACCGGGCTTGGCGGTACTGACGCGGGTGCCGGCGGTGCCCTTGACGATATCTTCGATGTTTTCCAGCGAGCTGATTACCGCCACCTTGCCGGTGTGGCGGGCGAAATCGCAGGCAGCCTGCACCTTCGGCCCCATGGAGCCGGCGGCAAAGCCCAGGCGTTCGAGCTCGTCGGGGTGGGCCTGGGCAATGGCTTTCTGCGTCGGTTTGCCCCAATCGATGTAGGCGGCATCCACGTCGGTGGCGATGATCAACAGGTCGGCATCCAGTTGTTCGGCCAGCAATGCCGAGCACAGGTCCTTGTCGATCACCGCCTCGATGCCCTTGAGCTTGCGGTTTTCATCGTACATGGTTGGGATGCCGCCGCCACCGGCGCAAATCACGATGCTGCTCTTTTCCAGTAGCCACTTGATCGGGCGGATCTCGAAGATGCGCTTGGGTTTGGGGCTTGCCACCACGCGGCGGTACTTGTCGCCATCGGGCTTGACCACCCAGCCTTTTTCCTTGGCCAGGCGCTCGGCCTCGTCCTTGGCATAGACCGGGCCGATAAACTTGGTCGGGTCTTTGAAGGCCGGGTCGTTGGCGTCCACTTCGACCTGGGTCAGCAGGGTGGCGAAGGGCACTTCGAAGGCGAGCAGGTTGCCCAGCTCCTGTTCGATCATGTAACCGATCATGCCTTCGGTTTCGGCACCCAGCACGTCCAGCGGGTAGGCCTCGTCGGGCTTGTAGGCCATGCCCTGAAGCGACAGCAGGCCAACCTGCGGGCCGTTGCCGTGGGCGATGACCAGCTCGTTGCCGGGGTGAATCTTGGCGATCTGTTCGGTGGCGGTGCGGATATTGGCGCGCTGGTTGTCAGCGGTCATGGGCTCGCCGCGGCGCAGCAGGGCGTTGCCGCCCAATGCAACAACGATACGCATGGGGAATGTCCTTTGAACGAATAGACGATGAACCGTCACTACACAAGGGCCGGTGGGTTACCTGTGGGGGCGGGCAAGCCCCCCCCCCACAGTTACCCTGCAAGCCACTTGCGAGCGGTGGCGGATTACAAGTCAGCCAAGGTCGAAACCAGGATCGCCTTGATGGTGTGCATGCGGTTTTCCGCCTGCTCGAAGGCGATGCAGGCCGGCGACTCGAACACGTCGTCGGTCACTTCGATGCCGTTGGCCAGGTCCGGGTACTGCTCGGCGATCTGCTTGCCAACCTTGGTTTCGGAGTTATGGAACGCCGGCAGGCAGTGCATGAACTTGGTCCGTGGGTTGCCGCTGGCCTTCATCAGCTCCTTGTTCACCTGGTAAGGCTTGAGCAGCTTGATGCGCTCGCCCCAGGCTTCGATCGGCTCGCCCATCGACACCCACACATCGGTGTGGATGAAGTCCACGCCCTTGACCGCCGCCTTGGCGTCTTCGGTCAGGGTGATGCGTGCGCCGCTTTCTTCGGCGTACTGCTTGCAGCGCGCTACCAGGTCGTCATGGGGCCACAGGTCCTTCGGTGCGGCGATGCGCACGTCCATGCCCAGCTTGGCGCCGATCAACAGCAGCGAGTTGCCCATGTTGTTGCGGGCGTCGCCCAGGTAGGCATAGCTGATGTCGTGCAGGGGCTTGTCGCTGTGCTCGCGCATGGTCAGCACGTCGGCGATCATCTGCGTGGGGTGGTATTCATCGGTCAGGCCGTTGAACACCGGCACGCCGGCGAACTTGGCCAGTTCCTCGACGATCTCCTGCTTGAAGCCGCGGTACTCGATGGCATCGTACATGCGCCCAAGCACGCGGGCGGTGTCCTTCATGCTTTCCTTGTGGCCGATCTGCGAGGAATTGGGGTCGATGTAGGTGACGTTGGCGCCCTGGTCGTAGGCGGCCACCTCGAAGGCACAGCGGGTGCGGGTGGAGGTTTTCTCGAAGATCAGGGCGATGTTGTTGCCCTTCAGGTGTTGCTGCTCGGTGCCGGTGTACTTGGCGCGCTTGAGGTCGCGGGACAGGTCCAGCAGGTACTTCAGCTCGCGGGTGCTGTGGTGTTCGAGGCTGAGCAGGTTGCGGTTGTGGATGTTGAACGCCATGACAGAGTCTCCTTGAGTGTGGTGAACGTCCCGGCCGCCACTTCGTGGGTGCGGCCGGGTGTGCAATGGGCGTTAGTAGTCGATTGGGTCGCGTACGATCGGGCAGGTCATGCAGTGGCCGCCGCCGCGGCCACGGCCCAGCTCGCCGGCGCTGATGGTGATGACCTCGATGCCGGCCTTGCGCAGCAGGGTGTTGGTGTAGGTGTTGCGGTCGTAGCCGATGACCACGCCGGGCTCGATGGCCACCACGTTGTTGCCGTCATCCCACTGCTCGCGCTCGGCGGCGAAGCTGTTGCCGCCGGTTTCGACCACGCGCAGCTTGACCCCCAGCTGCTCGCCGACCACCTCGATGAACGATTTGTTGATGCGGCGCACGTCCATGCCGTACGGCTTGCTTTCGTCGGGGCGGATGATGAACGGCACGATCTCTTTCACCACTTCCGGGAAGACCGTGACCAGGTCGCGGTCGCAGAAGCTGAACACGGTGTCCAGGTGCATGGCGGCGCGGGACTTCGGCAGCCCGGCGACGATCACTTCCTTCACTGCGCCCTTGGCGAACAGGTTGCGTGCCAGCTGGCCGATGGCCTGGCGCGAGGTGCGCTCGCCCATGCCGATCAACACGATGCCGTTGCCAATGGGCATCACGTCACCGCCTTCGAGGGTGGACTGGCCGTGTTCCTTGTCCGGGTCGCCGTACCAGACTTGGAAGTCGGCGTTGGTGAATTCCTTGTGGAACTTGTAGATGGCGGTGGTCAGCAGGGTTTCCTGGCGACGCGCCGGCCAGTACATCGGGTTCAGCGTCACGCCGCCGTAGATCCAGCAGGTGGTGTCGCGGGTGAACTGGGTGTTGGGCAGCGGCGGCAGAATGAAACTGGAATGGCCCAGGTAGTCGTTGTACATCTTGACCACATCGGCGCCTTCGCTCTGCGGCAGGTCCTGGCCGGCTACACCACCAATCAGGAACTCGGCCAGGTGGCGTGGCTCAAGGCCTTCGAGCCAGCTGCGCACTTCGTTCTTCAGGCCCACGCCCACGGTGTCGTCGGTGATCTTGCGGTCAAGGATCCAGGCCAGGGCCTCCTTGTTCTGCACGATGTCGGTCAGCAGGTTGTGCATCTCCAGCACGTCCACGCCGCGCTCGCGCATCTTGGTGACGAAATCGAAGTGGTCACGCTTGGCCTGGTCGACCCAGATCACGTCGTCGAACAGCAACTCGTCGCAGTTGCTTGGGGTCAGGCGCTTGTGCGCCAGGCCCGGGGCGCAAACCATTACCTTGCGCAGCTTGCCAGCTTCGGAGTGCACGCCGTACTTCTGTTTCTCAGTGGACATGGTTCAATCCTCCATTAAGGCAAATACGTGGGTCACAGGGTCAGGAAGCCGTCATACAGGCCATAGGCCGCCAGCAGGGCGCCAATGACCACGGCGGCGAAGATCAGTTTTTCCACGCTGGTGAAGATGGGTTGGCCCACCTCGCGCTTGGCCTTGGCGAACAGGATCACGCCAGGGGCATAGAGCAGGGCCGAGAGCAGCAGGTATTTGACGCCGCCGGCGTACAGCAGCCAGATGGCATAAACCAGGGCGATGGCGCCGATGAGCAGGTCCTTGTTGCGTTCGCCTGCGGCCTGTTCGTAGGTTTCCCCGCGCAGTGCCAGCAGAAAGCCGTAGCCGGCCGACCACAGGTATGGCACCAGGATCATCGAGGTGGCCAGGTAGATCAGCGACAGGTAGGTACTGCTGGAGAACAACGTGATCACCAGGAAGATCTGCACCATGGCGTTGGTCAGCCACAGGGCGTTGGCCGGCACCTGGTTGGCGTTTTCCCGGCGCAGGAACTCCGGCATGGTGTGGTCCTTGGCCGCGGCGAACATGATCTCGGCGCACAGCAGCACCCACGACAGCAGCGCCCCGAGCAGCGAGATGATCAGGCCGACGCTGATCAGCACCGCGCCCCAGTGGCCGACCACGTGCTCCAGCACGGCGGCCATCGACGGGTTCTGCAGCTTGGCCAGCTCCGTTTGGGTCATCACCCCCAGCGACAGCACGTTGACCAGCACCAGGAACAGCAGCACGGTGATGAAGCCGATCACGGTGGCCTTGCCCACGTCGGAGCGTTTTTCCGCCCGTGACGAGAAGATGCTCGCGCCCTCGATGCCGATGAACACCCACACGGTGACCAGCATCATGTTGCGCACCTGGTTCATCACGCTGCCCAGCTCCGGCGTGCCCTGGCCCCAGATGTCGGCGGTGAACACATCGAGCCTGAAGGCGAACAGGCAGATCAGCGCGAACAGCACCAGCGGCACCACCTTGGCCACGGTGGTGAGCAGGTTGATGAACGCTGCTTCCTTGATGCCGCGCAGCACCAGAAAGTGCACCGCCCACAGCAGAATCGACGCGCCGATGATGGCCGCCGGGGTGTTGCCTTCACCGAAGATCGGGAAGAAGTAGCCCAAGGTGCTGAACAGCAGCACGAAGTAGCCGACGTTGCCCAGCCAGGCACTGATCCAGTAGCCCCAGGCCGAGGAAAAGCCCATGTAGTCACCAAAGCCGGCCTTGGCGTAGGCGTACACGCCGCCGTCCAGGTCAGGCTTGCGGTTGGCCAGGGTCTGGAACACGAAGGCCAGGGTGAGCATGCCCACGGCGGTGATCGCCCAGCCGATCAGAACGGCGCCCACGCCCGCGCTGGCAGCCATGTTCTGCGGCAACGAAAATATCCCGCCACCGATCATCGAACCGACCACCAGTGCCACCAGTGCGCCTAGTTTAAGTTTTCCGGATGAATCAGACATTTAACAACTCCTGCCAGGAGAAAGTTGACGACAGAATAAATCCGTCGCCGTTACCATGAGCTGACATGGATCAGTTCATGGGGCATGAAGTAGGAAAAATCCTTCATGCGACTCCTGGAGAGTGCCGACAGCGTTGCTGCAGGCCTTGTGCGCTGGCACCTCCATGTCGATCGATAGAGCGAACACTCTGTTTAGCCTGCGAACACTGAACCTAGTCCGTTTTCTCGTTTTCGCAAATTTCCGATACGCTTTTTATGTGTTATTAGAATCTTTCTGGTTGCGCAGACAACTGACAATTTTACTAGGTTGACACCGATAGACAGTCTGGTTATGGCTGCTATAAGTTTAAGGTTTTAACTGTATAAGTAACTGCACAGGTAGGCAGCTGCTTGATAGAGCCAATTGGTTGATAACAGTGAGTGGGGAGGCCCATGGGCGAGCCAGGACAGAAGCTGCGCCTTGGTGCATTGATCGCACTGGTGGTCGGTTCGATGATTGGCGGCGGGATCTTTTCCCTGCCGCAGAACATGGCGGCACGGGCCGATGTCGGCGCCGTGCTGATTGGCTGGGCAATCACCGCGGTGGGCATGCTGGCACTGGCCTTCGTGTTCCAGACCCTGGCCAACCGCAAGCCCGAGCTGGACTCGGGGGTGTACGCCTATGCCAAGGCGGGCTTTGGCGACTACATGGGCTTTTCCTCGGCCTGGGGCTACTGGATCAGCGCCTGGCTGGGCAACGTCGGCTACTTCGTGCTGCTGTTCAGTACCCTGGGCTTTTACTTTCCAGTGTTCGGTGAAGGCAATACGCCAGTGGCCATCGGCTGTGCCTCGGTGTTGCTGTGGTCGGTGCATTTCCTGGTGCTGCGCGGCATCAAGGAAGCGGCATTTATCAACCAGGTCACCACCGTGGCCAAGGTGGTGCCGCTGCTGATCTTCATCGTCATCGCCGCCTTTGCCTTTCGCGCCGATATCTTCACCCGCGACATCTGGGGCCTGAGCAACCCGCAGTTCGGCAACGTGCTGGACCAGGTGCGCAACATGATGCTGGTCACGGTGTTCGTGTTCATTGGCATCGAAGGTGCCAGCGTGTATTCCGGGCGCGCCCAGCGCCGCGCCGATGTGGGCAAGGCCACGGTGATCGGCTTCCTCGGGGTGCTGGCGCTGCTGGTGCTGGTCAACGTGCTGTCGCTGGGGGTGATGACCCAGCCGGAGTTGGCCAGGTTGCAGAACCCGTCGCTGGCCTCGGTGCTGGAGCATATCGTCGGGCCCTGGGGCGCCTTGTTGATCAGCATCGGCCTGGCGGTGTCGTTGCTGGGGGCGTTGTTGTCCTGGGCGCTGTTGTGCGCCGAGATCCTCTATGCCACGGCGCGCGACCGGACCATGCCGCGCTTTTTGGCCAAGGAAAATGCCAACCAGGTGCCGGCCAATGCCCTGTGGCTGACCAACTGCATGATCCAGGGCTTCTTGTTGATTACCCTGGTTTCAGCGGGTACCTATACCAGCCTGATCTACCTGGCCTCGTCGATGATCCTGGTGCCCTACCTGTGGTCGGCGGCCTATGCGCTGCTGCTGGCGTGGCGCGGCGAACGCTATGAAGGGCAGGCCGGGTTGCGCCGCAAGGACCTGCTGGTGGCGGCGCTGGCGCTGCTGTATGCGGTGTGGCTGCTGTACGCCGGTGGGCTGAAGTACCTGCTGCTGTCGGCGTTGCTGTATGCCCCGGGCGTGATCCTGTTCGCCTGCGCCAAGCACGAGCAGGGGCAGGCGCTGTTCACCACGTGGGAAAAACTGATTTTCGCGGCGGTGCTGGCCGGTGCGGCGCTGGCGGCGTACCTGCTGTATTCAGGGCTGCTGAGCCTGTGACGCGGCGGGGCACAGGCGCTCCGGGCGCGACCAGATCCACAGGTTGCCCAGGGTCATGCCGGCGATGGCCAGGAACACCGGCCAGTGGTGGTCGAGGAAGGTCAGCATCAGGCCTGCGCACAGCAGCATGCTGAGGGTCGCGCTGACTTTGGCGCGGCGTTGGATCACCTTGCCGTTGCGCCAGTTGTGCAAAATGGGCCCGAACAACCGGTGATTTTCCAGCCAGGCCGACAGGCGCGGCGAACTGCGCGTTGCCGCCCAGGCGGCCAGCAGAATGAACTCGGTGGTCGGCAGGCCGGGAATGACGATGGCGACCAGGCCGATACCCAAGCTGACGTAAGCCAGGATGCCGTACAGCAGGCGGGACAGTTTGGAGCGGGCGGGTTGGGTCATGGTCTCACTGCGAAAAACGTCCGGCCGCCGGAGGGGCGGCCGGTTGGTGCGTCTCAGGCCAGTGCGGCGTCGGCGGCGTAGGCATGCTTGAGCAGTTCGGTGAAACGCTCGAAGGCGGCGACCGCAGCGCGCTCGGCGGCGGCGTCTTCCTCAGGCGACAGCTCAAGGCCGTCGAGGATGCGGGTGAACTGCTTCCAGCCTTCGGCACGGCCACCGGCCGGCTCGCCGAGGTGACGGGCGCCGAAGCTGTCGGACAGTTCCAGGGCCACGGCACGCTTGATCAGAAACGCAGCGCCCAGTTTGGAGCCTTCGGAGACGAAGATCCAGCCCATGGCTTCAGCCAGGCTCGGATTCTGCACGGCACCGGGCACGGCGGCCGGAACTTCGGTGTTCAGGTCGGCCAGGTCCAGGCGCGCCTGTTCGGCGCGGCAACGCTCGGCCAGGTCCGGGACGATGGCGATCAGTTGCGGGTCGTTGTACAGGGCCTTGAGTTCTGCCTGGAACAGGTATTGGGCGACCACGAAGCGCGCGAAGCTTTCACGGCTGTCGAACGGCGCGTGGGATTTGACCAGGGCATCGAGCTCGCTGTGGGGGGCGTGGGTGACCTGGTTCAGGCGTTGCGAGCGCAGGGCTGGGCGGTCGGTCATGGGGGTGTCCTTGGAAAAATGAGGGCGTCTAGTGACAAGACGAAACAGCAGGGCGGGGACAGTAAAAAAATTGCGGTTTTGGGTTTGATTTACTGGCCTCTTCGCGGGGCAAGCCCGCGCCTACAGGGGATGTAGGAGCGGGCTTGCACTGCTGAGAGGCCAGGCCTGCGGTCAGATATCCCACACCACATTGATGGCGAAATTGCGCCCAGGCATGGTCAGGCGGTCGAGGTTGGCCGGTTGGGTCACGCCGGCTTCACCCTGGCCGTCGTAGCCGCGTACCGAATCCCACTGCCAGTATTTCTTGTCGGTCAGGTTGTACAGCCCGGCATTGACGGTCACGTCGTCGGTCACCTTGTAGAAGCCGCTCAGGTCCAGCACGCCGTAGCCGGGGGTGCGGAACTGCGAGCTCTTGCCGTCGGGGGCGAAGAAGGTGGAATCGTCGACGCGGGTTTTACGCTTGACCAGGGTCCAGCTCAGCAGGCCGCCGTAGTTCTGCTGCTCGTAGCCCAGGCCGAACACACCGGTCAGCGGGTTGACGGTGTTCAGCGGCTGGCCATTGTCATCGTTGCGGCCGTACTGGTAGGCGATCGAGCCTTGGGTGTAGAGGCCGGCCGGTGCACCGAAGTGGTCGAGGTTCAGGCGGCCCTTGATCTCGGCACCCTTGATGGTGGCGTGCTTGATGTTGTTGGCCTGGAAGGTGGTTTCCAGGTTGGCCGACTGCACGGCGTCTTCGTCGATGAAGTCGCGGTACTTGTTGTAGAACACCGCGGTGCTGAAGTTGCCCGCCTCGAAGTTGCCGCGCAGGCCGGTTTCGTAGCTCTTGCTCTTTTCCGGCTCAAGCCCGGGGTTGCCCTGCACGACGTAGCCCAGGGTCTGGTTTTCGAAGCGCCCGTACATCGACTTGGCGGTCGGCGTGCGGAAGCCCTCGGCGTACTGGCCGTACCAGGTGTAGTTGTCGTTGAAGGCGTAGGTTACGCCGAACTTCGGCGACACCCGGTGCCACTTCTTGTCCGAGTCGTCGAGGCTGGAAGGCGCGGTACCCGTGCCCTGGATGCCGCGCAGGAAGGCGTCGGTGAACTTCGGCTCCATGCGCGTGTAGTCGTAGCGGGCACCGGGCAGGAAGGTCCAGTTGTTCCAGCGAATTTCATCCTGGGCAAACAGGCTGTAGGTGTTGACGGTTGGGTCCGGGAAGTCGCTGACCAGGGTCTGGCCGTCTGCCGGGCGGTCGGCACCTACGGCCGTGCAACCCGAACCCACTGCCAGGCAAGTGCCGGTGCCGCTGCGCGAGCCGCTGACCTTCTCATGCTTGAGGGTGGTGCCATAGGTCAGCAGGTGGTCGGTAGCACCGAGGCTGAAGGCTTTGTCCAGCTGGGCATCGAATACCCACTGGCGGTCTTTGTAGGTGGTGTCTCGGGTCCGCAGCACCTGGCGGCCCGGAGGCGCGTAGATTTCATCGGTGTGCTGGTCGGTCTTGGCGATCTGGTAGTTCAGGCTCCACTTCACGTGGTCGGCAACCAGCGAATCCAGGCCGAATTCATGGTTGATGCCGAAGCGCTCGCGCGTGACGGTATCGTTGCCACTGCGTGCCTTGTAGTACCCCATGCCGCCAAATGCCGGAATGAACGGGCCGCCGACGGCGCTCTTGATGTTCTGGTCGCGGTCATCCTTGTAGCGCTCGTAGGTGAAACCCAGGCGTGCGTCGTCGGCGTAGTTCCAGCCGAGCTTGGCCAGCACGTTGGTGGTGCGCACGTCCTCGGGGTTGGCTGCGGTACGGGCAAGGCCGGTGCCGCCGTGGCCGCCGTAGGACTCGGTTTCGTGGCCATTGCGCTGGCTCAGGTGCAGCAGGCCGTCGAAATCACCTTGGCGGCCGGCCACGGTGGCGGAGGTCAGCCAGCTGTCGTCAGCCGAGCTGTAGCCGGTCTTCAGGCGCGCACCCACGTCCTTGCCTGGCTTGATGATGTCTTCCGGGTCGAGGGTGAAGTAGCTCACCGCGCCGCCGATGGCGTTGCTGCCGTACAGCACCGAGGCCGGGCCACGGAGGATTTCCACGCGCTTGACGATCTCGGGGTCGACGTAGTTGCGCTGGGTTTGGGCGTAGGGGCCGTAGAAGAAGCTGTCGGGAATCGACACGCCATCGATCTGGGTAAGAATACGCTCGCCGTCGATGCCGCGGATGTTGTAGCCGTTCAGGCCGCTGCGCTGGCCAGTGCCGGCTACCGACACGCCGGGTTCGTAGCGTACCAGTTCCTGGATGTTGTTGACGTTCTGCCGGTCCAGTTGCTCGCGGGTCTGTACCGTCACGGTGCTTGGCACCTGGCTGACGTCCTGGGCGCTGCGGGTGGCACTGACGGTCATCTGTTGCAGGGCGATGACGTTGCTCGACGACTGGCGTTCGAGCACCACGTTGCCGTTACCGATCTTGCGGTAACCCAGGCCAGTGCCTTGCAGCAGGCGCTGCAGCGCGGCTTCCGGTGGCAGCGAGCCCTGCACGCCCGGCGAGGCTATGCCATTGGCCAGCTCGGCGCTGAAGCCGACCTGCCAGCCGGTGACCTTGCTGAAGGCATTGATCGCCTCCACCAGTGGCTGCTGGGCGATGCTGAAGCGGTAGTCGCCCATGCGCGGGCTGCTCGCCTGGGCAGGCTCTGCGGCCAGTGCCGGAAGGCTGCAGGCGCCGCTGGCGAGCAGGGCCAAGGTCAACAGGGACAGTTGCCCTGTACGGCGGGGAAGGGTGGACGGGCGAGATGGACCAGTTGACATCGATAGCGCTCCCTGACGCGCGAACTGTTATAGGTGATGACCGTTCTTGTTTTCAAACAAGAATCAGTTGCATTGGCTATAACGAGACGGGCGGGGTAGCGTGATCGCGTAAAAATAGTTTCAGGTCAGTTGAGGATCACCACCGCCGGGAACTCATGCAGCTGCGCCGAGGTGATGTGGGCCAGGGCGCGCAAGGTTTCCAATGGTTGGTCGAGGCGGTAGTTGCCGGTGACGGCCATGTCGCCAAGCGCGCTGTTGCGGTTGATGATCCAGCCTGGGTAATAGCGCCGCACTTCGGCCAGCACCTGGCTCAGCGGGCAGTTTTCGAACACCAGGCGGCCATCGACCCAGGCCAGGTCCTTGCGCAGGTCGGCGCGCTGGCGCTGGCCGAAACCCTGGGGGCCGACGCTGATGCTGTCACCGGCGCTGAGGCGGATGCGCTGGTCACTGGCGGCCTGCAGGTCGACGTCGCCGCGTTGCACGCGCACTTGGGCCTGGCCATCGAGGTAGCGCACGGCGAAGTCGGTGTCGCGCACCTGGGCACGCAAGGGCCCAGCCTGCACTTCAAGCGGTGGTTGAGCGCCGCCGGGCACCTGGAAGTACGCCTCGCCCTGCAGCAGGCGCGCCACCTGACGGCCGCCCTGCAGGTCGCTGGCAAAGGCCGAGTTGGTGTTGAGCAGTACCTTGGCGCCGTCGTCCAGTTGCAGGCGCTGGCGCTCGCCGACCACGGTCAGGTGATCGGCCTGCAGGCGCACCGGCAGGTTGCCGAAGGTCACCAGGCCGACCAGCAGCATGGCGGCGGTGGCCAGGGGTTTCCAATGGCTGCGCAGGCGCCCGCGCAGTGAACGCCGACGGCCCTGGTGCATGTGCGTGGCGGCCTGGCGCAGCGGCGTGCCGTTCCACAGGGCTTCGGCCTCGACATAGGCCTCGGCGTTTTCCGGCGCGGCGCTGAGCCACTGCTCGAAGGCCTGGGTGTCCGCGTCGCTGGCGCATTGCAGGCGCACCAGCCAGTCCAGCGCCTCGTCCAGCGCGCGGGCGCGGGCGTCGGCCCCGGCAGCGGACGGGCGGTGGGCAGGGCGGTCGGTCACGGTGGGTCCTTGAAATGGTTTTTCCGAATGATCATGGCTAAGGCGCCGCCTGGCAAGGCCCAGGCCGCAATCAGGCCGCCAACGGTCGGCTCACTTGAGGCGATCGGCCACGCCCATGCAGATTGCCATGATCAGTTTCAGTTCCTTCTGAACCGTGCTGGCCGAGACGTTCAGCTGCTCGGCGATTTCCAGGTAGCTGGCGCCGTGCAGGCGGCTGAGGATGAAGATGCGCTGCTGGCGCTCGGTGAGCTGGTTGAGGCTGACGCTCAGGTGCTTGAGCAGTTGTTCGGCATGGGCGGCGTCTTCGCTGCTGCCGGCGGGCGCGGCGATGTTGTGCAGCACTTCGTCGGGCACATCGTCGACCAGCATGCGCGCCTGTACCCGGCGCGTGCGCAGGTGGTCCAGGGCGAGGTTGCGTGCGGTTTGGAAGACGAACGGCTCAAGGTGCTCGATGGGCCGCTCGCCCAGCGCACGGGACACCCGCAGGTAGGTTTCCTGCAACAGGTCTTCGGCCGTGCTGGGGTTGCCCACCATGCGCTGCAGGGTACGCAGCAGGGAAAGGCGCTGAACGAGGAAGACGGAGTTGAACCGGGACTGACTCACGGGGAAACCTGGCCGATGAAGGGTGAATGATAATGCTTATCATCTGTTTGCCAGGTCAAGCTTGGATTTGTTAAGAAAAGGTAAAGTTTGGGGGATGCGGTGTGTATGTCTTGGCATTTGCGGCGCCAATGAGATCGCGCGCCGCCCGTGCGGCGCATCGCAGGCAAGCCTGCTCCTACAAAGGGCCGCGCGCGGTGGCCACATGAACACTGGTCCGAAACAGATGTAGGAGCAGGCTTGCCTGCGATGCGCCGCGCGGGCGGCGCTCGATCTCACAGGCGCTAAAAATCCCCCGTCAAACACCAACAACCCTCAACGCGCATTGGCCAACGCCAGGCAATTGTCCAACATCCGGTTGGAGAACCCCCATTCGTTGTCATACCACGCCATCACCTTGAGCATGCGCCCATTGGCGCGGGTGTGGTTGGCGTCGAAGATCGACGACAGCGGGTTGTGGTTGAAATCGCACGACACCAGCGGCAACGCGTTGTAACCCAACACCCTGGAGTGCCGGCTGGCTTCGAGGAACAACTGGTTGACCTGCTCCGCCGTGGCCTCGCGGCGCAGGTTGACGGTAAGGTCGACCAGCGACACGTTGATCACCGGCACCCGCACCGCCATGCCCGTCAGCTTGCCGGCCAGCTCCGGCAGCACCAGGCCCACGGCCTCGGCGGCGCCGGTTTTGCTCGGGATCATCGACTGGGTGGCCGAGCGGGCCCGGTAGGGGTCGCTGTGGTAGACGTCGGTCAGCACCTGGTCGTTGGTGTAGGCATGGATGGTGGTCATCAGCCCCTGCTCGATGCCGAACTCGCGGTGCAGCACCTGGGCCACCGGGGCCAGGCAGTTGGTGGTGCACGAGGCATTGGAAATAACCTGGTGCGAGGCCCGCAGGCTGTCGTGGTTGACCCCGTACACCACCGTGGCATCAACCCCCTTGCCCGGCGCCGAGACAATCACCTTGCCGGCCCCGGCAGCCAGGTGCGCGGCGGCCTTGGCGCGGTCGGTGAACAGCCCGGTGCATTCGAACACCACGTCGATCGCCTCGGCCTTCCAGGGCAGCTCGGCCGGGTTGCGAATGGCGCTTACCGCGATGCGGTCACCGTTGACCGTGAGGCTTTCATGGTCGGCCTCCACCACGGCATCGAAGGTGCCGTGCACGCTGTCGTACTTGAGCAGGTGGGCGTTCATCGCGCTGTCGCCCAGGTCGTTGATGGCGACGACCTGCAGGTCCTGGCGGTAGCCTTGGGTATACAGTGCGCGCAGGACGTTGCGCCCGATGCGGCCGAATCCGTTGATGGCGATGCGAAGGGTCATGGCAGTACCTCTGGCAGTCCGAGTGAAAGCTGTGGCACAAAGAAGCTTCACTGAAACGGTTTTGTTGTTGGAATTACAAGATTATTCACTGGCTGATAGAAAACAAGCCTTTTTAGTGGCAGAATTTTGTTTAAACATACAACGAGTGGTTGGGCGCAGTGCCTCCCGGTTGCCGCCGGCTCCCTTTCCTTGAGCCTAGGCCGCAATCGTTTGGAGGGGAAATGCCCGGCAAACCGCCCTTACAATTAGCCTGGAGTCCAGTTCATGCACCCGCGCATCCTTGAGGTCACCCAACGGCTGGTCGAACGCAGCCGTGCCACCCGCGAACGCTACTTGCAGTTGATTCGCGGCGCGGCCAGTGAAGGGCCCATGCGCGCCAGCCTGCAGTGCGCCAACTTCGCCCACGGCGTGGCCGGTTGCGCCAGCGAAGACAAGCAGACCCTGCGCCTGATGAACGCGGCCAACGTTGCCATCGTCTCGGCCTACAACGACATGCTCTCGGCGCACCAGCCGTACCTGCACTTCCCCGAGCAGATCAAACAGGCCCTGCGCGAGGTCGGCTCGGTCGGCCAGTTCGCCGGCGGCGTGCCGGCCATGTGCGATGGCGTTACCCAGGGCGAGCCAGGCATGGAGCTGGCCATCGCCAGCCGCGAGGTGATCGCCATGTCCACGGCGGTGGCGCTGTCGCACAACATGTTCGATGCCGCGCTGATGTTGGGCATCTGCGACAAGATCGTCCCCGGCTTGATGATGGGTGCGCTGCGGTTCGGCCACCTGCCCACCGTGTTCGTCCCCGGCGGGCCAATGGTTTCGGGTATTTCCAACAAGCAGAAGGCCGACGTGCGCCAGCGCTATGCCGAAGGCAAGGCCAGCCGCGAGGAACTGCTGGAGTCGGAGATGAAGTCCTACCACAGCCCCGGCACCTGCACCTTCTACGGCACCGCCAACACCAACCAGCTGGTGATGGAAGTGATGGGCCTGCACCTGCCGGGGGCCTCGTTCGTCAACCCCTACACCCCGCTGCGCGAGGCGCTGACGGCCGAAGCTGCGCAGCAGGTGACGCGCATGACCAAGGCCAGCGGAAACTTCATGCCGCTGGGTGAAATCGTCGACGAAAAGGCGCTGGTCAACTCGATCGTGGCCTTGCACGCCACCGGCGGCTCGACCAACCACACCCTGCACATCCCGGCGATCGCCCAGGCTGCCGGCATCCAGCTCACCTGGCAGGACATGGCCGACCTCTCCGAGGTGGTGCCGACCCTGTCCCACGTCTACCCCAACGGCAAGGCCGACATCAACCACTTCCAGGCCGCTGGCGGCATGGCCTTCCTGATTCGCGAACTGCTCGACGCCGGGCTCCTGCACGAGGACGTCAACACCGTGGCCGGCCACGGCCTGCGCCGCTACACCCAGGAGCCGTTCCTCGATGACGGCAAGCTGGTGTGGCGCGACGGCCCGCTGCAGAGCCTGGACGAAAGCATCCTGCGCCCGGTGGCGCGGCCGTTCTCCGCCGAAGGTGGCCTGCGGGTGATGGAAGGCAACCTCGGCCGTGGCGTGATGAAAGTCTCTGCGGTGGCTGCCGAGCACCAGGTGGTGGAGGCCCCGGCGCGGGTGTTCCACGACCAGCAGTCGTTGGCCGATGCCTTCAAGGCCGGTGAGCTGGAGCGCGATTTCGTTGCCGTGGTGCGCTTCCAGGGCCCGCGCTGCAACGGCATGCCCGAGCTGCACAAGCTGACGCCGTTCCTCGGCGTGCTGCAGGACCGCGGCTTCAAGGTGGCGCTGGTGACCGACGGGCGCATGTCGGGTGCATCAGGCAAGATCCCGGCAGCGATCCATGTGTGCCCCGAGGCTTATGACGGTGGCCCGCTGGCAAGGGTGCGCGATGGTGATATGGTGCGGGTCGATGGTGTCGAAGGCACGCTGCGGGTGATGGTGTCGGCCGAAGAACTGGCCAGCCGCCCACTGCCTGCTGCGCCCCTGGGCAACGACCTGGGTTGCGGGCGCGAGCTGTTCGGCTTCATGCGCATGGCGTTCAGCCCCGCCGAACAGGGCGCGAGCGCCTTCACTTCGGCCCTGGAGAACATCAAATGAAGGACCTGCTGGTTGGCGACATCGGTGGCACCAATGCCCGTTTTGCGTTGTGGCGTGACAACCAGCTGTACCAGGTGAAGGTTTTCGCCACGGCGGACTACACCAGCCCGGAGCAGGCCATCGAGGCCTACCTGCATGGCCACGGCATTGCCCGTGGCGGCCTGGCGGCCGTGTGCCTGGCCGTGGCCGGGCCGGTCGATGGCGATGAGTTTCGCTTCACCAACAACCATTGGCGGCTCAGCCACAAGGCCTTCTGCCAGACCTTGCAGGTCGAGCGGCTGCTGCTGATCAACGACTTTTCCGCCCAGGCCCTGGGCATGACCCGCCTGCAACCGGGTGAGTACCGCGAGGTGTGCCCCGGCCAGGCCGACCCGTCGCGGCCGGCGCTGGTGATTGGCCCGGGCACCGGCCTTGGCGTCGGCAGCCTGCTGCGCCTGGGCGAGCAGCACTGGCAGGCGCTGCCGGGTGAGGGCGGGCATGTCGATCTGCCGGTGGGTAATGCCCGCGAGGCGGCGATTCAACAGCAGATCCATGCACAGATCGGCCACGTTAGCGCCGAAACTGTGCTCAGTGGCGGTGGCCTGGTGCGGTTGTACCAGGCTATTTGCGCGCTCGATGGCGACACGCCGCGACACACGTCCCCGGCACAGATCACCGATGCGGCGCTGGGCGGCGAGCCGCGGGCGCTGGCGGTGGTCGAGCAGTTCTGCCGGTTCCTCGGCCGGGTGGCCGGTAACAATGTCCTGACCCTGGGTGCACGGGGTGGGGTTTATATTGTCGGCGGCGTGATCCCGCGCTTTGCCGAACTGTTCCTGCGCAGCGGCTTTGCCCACAGCTTTGCCGACAAGGGCTGCATGAGCGGCTACTTCGCCGGTGTGCCGGTGTGGCTGGTGACCGCGGAATTCTCTGGACTGTTGGGCGCAGGGGTGGCATTACAGCAAACGCTGGATCACTGATGGGGTTGCTGCGCGGCCCCCATGGAAAAACAGGCAGAAAAGACCTGTGACACACAAGAGGGCGGGACACCTTGAGCACTGCCGGCAAAACGATCCTGATGGTCGACGACGACCAGGAAATCCGTGAACTGCTGCAAACCTACCTCAGCCGCTGCGGCCTGCAGGTGCATGCCGAAGCCGACGGCCAAGGCTTCCGCCAGGCGCTGGAAACCACCCCCTGCGACCTGGTGATCCTCGACGTCATGCTGCCTGACGAAGACGGCTTCAGCCTGTGCCGTTGGGTACGCCAGCACCCGCGCCAGTCGCGGGTGCCGATCATCATGTTGACTGCCAGCTCCGACGAGGCCGACCGGGTCATCGGCCTGGAACTGGGCGCCGACGACTACCTGGGCAAGCCGTTCAGCCCCCGCGAGCTGCAGGCGCGCATCAAGGCGCTGCTGCGCCGCGCCGAGTTCGGCCAGGCCGCGCCGGCCAGCGCCGTGCTGGCCTTCGACGACTGGCGCCTGGACACCGTCAGCCACCGCCTGTTCCACCGCGATGGCGAGGAAGTGATGCTTTCCGGCGCCGACTTCGCCCTGCTCAAGCTGTTTCTCGACCACCCGCAGCAGATTCTTGACCGCGACACCATCGGCAATGCCACCCGTGGCCGAGAACCGATGCCCCTGGACCGCATCGTTGACATGGCCGTCAGCCGCCTGCGCCAGCGCCTGCGCGACACTGGCAAGCCGCCGCGGCTGATCCGCACCGTGCGTGGCAGTGGTTACCTGCTGGCGGCCCATGTCAGCTGCGCTTGACCAGCGGCGTTGGCGCCTGCTGCCGCGCTCGCTGCTGGGGCGCATGCTGCTGCTGACCTTGCTGGTGGTGCTGTTGGCCCAGGGCCTGTCGAGCGTCATCTGGGTGGCGCAACTGCGCGCCAGCCAGCTGCAGGGCCTGCGCGCCAGTGCCAGCAGCCTGGCCCACTCGATGAGCGCCAGCGTCAGCTACTTCCGCTCGCTGCCGGTGGCCTACCGGCCGATGGTGCTCGACCAGTTGCGCAGCATGGGCGGCACGCGCTTTTTCGTGTCGCTCAACGTCAAGCCGCTGGACATGCCGGTGTTGCCGGTCACCCCGCGCAAGCAGGCGGTGATCGATGTGTTCCAGCAGGTGCTGCACGAGCGCCTGGGCGAGCAGATGGAAATTTCTGTCGAGTTCGTCAGCCCCGATGACCTGCGCATCTTCAACAGCGGCCTGAAACTCGACGAACTGCCGCGCTCGTGGGCGCATTACTCGCTGACCCTGGAACCCCTCAATCCGCCGGTGCTGGTCACGCAGATCCGCCTGGGCGAGGGCGAATGGCTGTACATCGCCTCGCTGCTACCCGAGCCCTACACCAGCCTTGAAGCCGAGCGCCTGCCCCGCCAGCAGATCGGTTTCATCGTGCTGACCACCGCCTTGCTGTTGTTGTTCATCGGCTTGCTGGTGCATTGGCAGAGCTGGCCGCTCAAGCGCCTGGCCCGCGCTGCGCGGGAGCTGTCGCTGGGCGCCGACGTGGCGCCGGTGGCCGAGGGCGGCGGCAGTGAAGTGGTTGAGGTTGGGCGGGCGTTCAACAGCATGCGTGAGCGCATCAGCCGTTACCTGACCGAGCGCTCGCAGCTGTTCAGCGCCATTTCCCATGACCTGCGCACGCCGATCACCCGTTTGCGCCTGCGGGTGGAGCTGTTGGAGGACGAGCGCCTGCAGGCCAAGTTCAGCCAGGACCTGGACGAGCTGGAATTGCTGGTCAAGGGCGCGCTGCAGTGCGTGAAGGACACCGACATTCACGAGAACATCGAGCCGGTCGACCTCAACCAGGTGCTGGAGATCCTGGCCGAGCCGTACCTGGG
This sequence comes from Pantoea sp. Tr-811, assembly GCF_011752535.1. NCBI lineage: Bacteria > Pseudomonadati > Pseudomonadota > Gammaproteobacteria > Enterobacterales > Erwiniaceae > Pantoea > Pantoea sp. Tr-811. The sequence continues at coordinate 17,373 of NZ_VWXJ01000014.1, read as the reverse complement.
CGATGGCCGCATCACCCTCCAGGGGCAGGCCATGGCGCCATACCCTGGCAAGCCGTTGGCGTTGCGCCGCTGCATTGGCAACCTGATCGACAACGCCATCAAGTATGGCGAGCGGGCGCGCCTGCGCATCATCGACAACGCCGAGGCGTTCGTGCTGCAGGTGGATGACCAAGGGCCGGGCGTGCCGCAGCAGCAATTGGAGCAGGTGTTCGAGCCGCATTTTCGCCTGGCTGGCAAACAGCAGGGGTATGGGCTGGGGCTGGGGATTGCGCGCAATATTGCCCATAGCCATGGGGGCGAGGTGAGTTTGCTCAATTTGCGCGAAGGAGGGTTGCGGGTGACGTTGTGCCTGCCACGGGGCTTGGATTGAGTTCATGGGTGCCAGGGCTGGCCTCTTCGCGGGGCAAGCCCGCCCTCATGAAACAAATCGCAAATAGCTGATTTAACAGGAAATCCTGTAGGAGCGGGCTTGTCCCGCGAAGCAAACACCGCTGTGTATGGCACCGGCTGCGCCGGTGTTCGCGGGGCAAGCCCGCTCCTACAGGCTCAGATGAGGCCTCTATTGGCCACCGAAATGTCACAAACCAGTGACACAACAGCAAGCGTTCGTGACACCCCAGCCTGGACGGCTGGCTACTATTCGCATACGACTGGCAAGGAACGAGCTGGCCCATGGATAACCTAGAACTCCTCCCCGGCAGCTGGCTGAACGCCCCGGTACATGCCGCCTGGCTCCAGGCCGAGGGGCTGCGCCTGCTGGCCTTCGCCAAGGCCTCGCTGCTGCCAGACGGCTTCGCCGCCCTGGATGCCCAGGGCCAACTGCCCCCTGGGGCCGTTGCCCAAACCCTGCACACCACCCGCATGACCCACAGCTTCGCCCTGGCCCACCTGCAAGGTGTGCCCGGTTGCCTGCCGCTGGTCGAGCACGGCGTCAATGCCTTGCGCGGGCCGCTGCAAGACGCCCGTGACGGCGGCTGGTTCGCCCAGCCCCGCGGCTTGGGTGACAACAGCAAGGCCGCCTATCTGCATGCGTTCGTCGCCCTGGCCGCAAGCTCTGCCCTGGTGGCCGGTGCCGTGGGCGCGCAAGGCTTGCTGGTGGACGCCATCCGCCTCCTCGAAGCGCGTTTCTGGAGCGAAGAACAGGGCGCCCTGCGTGAGTCGTTTTCCCGCGACTGGCAGCAGAGCGAAGCCTATCGCGGTGCCAACAGCAACATGCACGCCACCGAGGCCTTCCTGGCCCTGGCCGATGTCACCGGCGACACGGTGTGGCTGGAGCGTGCCCTGCGCATCGCCCAGCGCATCATCCACACCCACGCGGCGGCCAACGACTACCGCGTGGTCGAGCATTTCGACGTGCACTGGCAAGCGCAACCCCAGTACAACCACGACAAACCGGCCGACCAGTTCCGGCCCTACGGCACCACGCCCGGCCACGCCTTCGAGTGGGCACGGCTGCTGCTGCACCTAGAAGCCGCGCGCAAGCTGGCCGGGCTGGAGGCCCCGGGGTGGCTGCTGGGCTGTGCCCGTGGCCTGTTCGACAGTGCCTGCCGCGACGCCTGGCAGGCCGATGGCAACCGGGGCTTGGTCTACACCTTGGACTGGGACAACCAGCCGGTGGTGCGCCAACGCCTGCACTGGGTGCATGCCGAAGCCTGCGCAGCTGCCGCAGCGCTGTTGCGGCGCACCGGCGAGGCCCAGTACGAGCGTTGGTACCGCTGCTTCTGGGACTTCATCGACGGCCACTTCATCGACCTGCAGGCGGGCAGTTGGCACCACGAACTCGGCCCTGACAACCGGCCTGCGGCCAGCCTCTGGCCCGGCAAGCCGGACCTCTACCACGCCTACCAGGCCGTGCTGCTGCCCAAGGCGCCGCTGGCGCCGAGCCTGGCGACAGCGTTGGGCGGCGAATGTAACCAAACGCTGACATTCGCGCATCGCTTCGTTACCTGACGCGGCGGGCGGCCTGTTTAGACTCCATGTCATGCAAACGGTCGGCGCGCCCGGCCCGTTTTGCCCGGCATAAAAACAAGAACCGAAAAGGGTATACCCATGAACTCCACGCTCCGTCTCGCTGCCGCGATCTCCCTCGCTTCGTTCCTGCCGCTCAGTGCCTCTGCCGCCGACTCCAAAGGCAGCGTCGAGGTGGTGCACTGGTGGACCTCTGGCGGTGAAAAAGCCGCAGTCGACGTGCTCAAGGCCCAGGTCGAGAAAGACGGTTTTACCTGGAAGGACGGTGCGGTTGCCGGGGGTGGCGGTGCCACTGCCATGACCGTGCTCAAAAGCCGCGCCGTGGCTGGCAACCCACCGGGCGTCGCCCAGATCAAGGGCCCGGACATCCAGGACTGGGCCGCGACCGGCCTGCTCGACACCGAGGTGCTCAAAGACGTCGCCAAGGAAGAAAAGTGGGACAGCCTGCTCGACAAGAAGGTCGCCGACACCGTGAAGTACGAGGGTGACTACGTGGCCGTGCCGGTGAACATCCACCGCATCAACTGGCTGTGGATCAACCCGGAGGTGTTCAAGAAAGCCGGCATCGACAAGGCGCCGACCACCCTCGACGAATTCTACGCCGCCGCCGACAAGCTCAAGGCAGCCGGCTTCATCCCGCTCGCCCATGGCGGCCAGCCGTGGCAGGACAGCACCGTGTTCGAAAGCGTGGTGATGGCGGTAATGGGGCCTGAAGGCTACAAGAAGGCCATGGTGGAGCTGGACGAGTCGGCACTGACCGGCCCCGAGATGGTCAAGGCGCTCACCGAGCTGAAGAAGGTCGCCACCTACATGGACCCTGACGGCAAGGGCCAGGACTGGAACCTGGAAGCGGCCAAGGTCATCAACGGCAAGGCCGGCATGCAGATCATGGGCGACTGGGCCAAGAGCGAGTGGACCCTGGCCAAGAAAACCGCCGGCAAGGACTACCAGTGCGTGCCGTTCCCGGGCACCGAAAAAGCCTTCCTGTACAACATCGACTCGCTGGTGGTGTTCAAGCAGAAGGACAAGGGCACCGCTGCCGGCCAGCAGGATATCGCCCGGAAGGTGCTGGGTGAGGACTTCCAGAAGGTCTTCAGCATCAACAAAGGGTCGATCCCGGTGCGTAACGACATGCTCGCCGACATGGGCAAGTTCGGTTTCGATGCCTGCGCGCAAACCTCGGCCAAGGACTTCCTGGCCGACGCCAAGACCGGCGGCCTGCAGCCGAGCATGGCGCACAACATGGCCACCACGCTGGCCGTGCAGGGCGCGTTCTTCGATGTGGTGACCAACTACATCAACGACCCCAAGGCAGACCCTGCCGATGCGGCGAAGAAGCTGGCGGCGGCGATCAAGGCCGCCAAGTAACCCCCTTCGCGGGCAAGCCCGCTCCCACAGGTTCGGTGTGATGCCCGCGATCTGTGGTGAGCAGGGCTTTTGTGGGAGCGGGCTTGCCCGCGAAGCGGTGCGCAGCACCGCCCGTACCTTGAGATCCATAACATGACAACCACAACCGCCCAACTGCGGGCCTCACCCCTGGACGCGCTTCAGCGCTGGCTGCCGAAACTGGTGCTGGCGCCGAGCATGTTCATCGTTCTGGTGGGCTTCTACGGCTACATCCTGTGGACCTTCGTCCTCTCGTTCACCACCTCGACCTTCCTGCCGACCTACAAGTGGGCAGGGCTTGCCCAATACGCGCGGTTGTTCGACAACGACCGCTGGTGGGTGGCGAGCAAGAACCTACTGGTGTTCGGCGGCCTGTTCATCGCCATCAGCCTGGCCATCGGCGTGCTGCTGGCGGTGCTGCTGGACCAGCGCATCCGCCGCGAAGGCTTCATCCGCACCATCTACCTCTACCCCATGGCGCTGTCGATGATCGTCACCGGCACCGCCTGGAAGTGGCTGCTCAACCCCGGCATGGGCCTGGACAAACTGCTGCGCGACTGGGGTTGGGAAGGCTTTCGCCTCGACTGGCTGATCGACCCCGACCGCGTGGTCTACTGCCTGGTGATCGCCGCCGTGTGGCAGGCCTCGGGCTTCATCATGGCGATGTTCCTCGCCGGCTTGCGCGGGGTTGACCAGTCGATCATCCGCGCGGCTCAGATCGACGGCGCCAGCCTGCCGCGCATCTACTGGACCGTGGTGCTGCCCAGCCTGCGCCCGGTGTTCTTCAGCGCACTGATGATTCTTTCGCACATCGCCATCAAGAGCTTCGACCTGGTGGCGGCGATGACCGCTGGCGGCCCTGGCTATTCCTCCGACTTGCCGGCGATGTTCATGTACTCGTTCACCTTCAGCCGCGGCCAGATGGGCATGGGCTCGGCCAGCGCCATTCTGATGCTGGGGGCGATCCTGGCGATTCTGGTGCCTTACCTGTACTCGGAACTGCGGAGCAAACGCCATGCATAGCCCTACTGGCAAGCCGGCGCTGAGCCTGAGCCGCATCGCCATACACGCCGTGCTGCTGGCGGCGGTACTGCTGTACCTGGTGCCGCTGGTGGTGATGCTGCTGACCAGTTTCAAAAGCCCCGAAGACATCAGCACCGGCAACCTGCTCAGCTGGCCGGCGGTGGTCACCGGGATTGGCTGGGCCAAGGCCTGGGCGACGGTCAGTGGCTACTTCTGGAACTCGATCCTGATCACCGTGCCGGCGGTGTTGATCTCTACCGCCATCGGTGCGCTGAACGGCTACGTGCTGTCGATGTGGCGCTTTCGGGGTTCGCAGCTGTTCTTCGGCCTGTTGCTGTTCGGGTGCTTCCTGCCGTTCCAGACCGTGCTGCTGCCGGCCTCGTTCACCCTCGGCAAGCTCGGGCTGGCCAGCACCACCACGGGCCTGGTGCTGGTGCACGTGGTGTATGGCCTGGCCTTCACCACGCTGTTCTTTCGCAACTTCTACGTGAGCATCCCCGATGCCCTGGTCAAGGCCGCGCGCCTGGACGGTGCCGGGTTCTTCACCATTTTCCGCCGCATCATCCTGCCGATGTCGACGCCGATCATCATGGTTTGCCTGATTTGGCAGTTCACCCAGATCTGGAACGATTTTCTGTTCGGCGTGGTGTTTTCCAGTGGCGATTCGCAACCGATCACCGTGGCCCTGAACAACCTGGTCAACACCAGCACCGGGGCCAAGGAATACAACGTCGACATGGCGGCGGCGATGATTGCCGGGCTGCCAACCCTGCTGGTCTATGTGGTGGCAGGCAAGTATTTCGTCCGCGGGCTGACGGCCGGCGCGGTTAAGGGGTAAGTCATGGCAACGCTTGAACTTCGCAATGTGAACAAGACCTACGGCAGCGGCCTGCCGGACACCCTCAAGGACATCCAGCTGTCGATTCGCGACGGCGAGTTCCTGATCCTGGTCGGGCCCTCGGGGTGTGGCAAGTCGACCTTGATGAACTGCATCGCCGGGCTTGAAAGCATCACCGGCGGCGCGATTCTCATCGACGAGCAGGACGTCAGCGGCATGAGCCCCAAGGACCGTGACATCGCCATGGTGTTCCAGTCCTACGCGCTGTACCCGACCATGAGCGTGCGGCAGAACATCGAGTTCGGCCTGAAGATCCGCAAGATGCCCCAGGCCGCCATCGACGAAGAGGTGGCGCGGGTGGCCAAGCTGCTGCAGATCGAGCACTTGCTGGCACGCAAGCCGGCGCAGCTTTCCGGTGGCCAGCAGCAGCGCGTGGCCATGGGCCGGGCGCTGGCGCGGCGGCCGAAGATCTACCTGTTCGACGAGCCGCTGTCCAACCTCGACGCCAAGTTGCGGGTGGAGATGCGCACCGAAATGAAGCTGATGCACCAGCGCCTGAAAACCACCACGGTGTACGTCACCCACGACCAGATCGAGGCCATGACCCTGGGTGACAAGGTGGCGGTGATGAAGGACGGCATCATCCAGCAGTTCGGCACCCCGCAGCAGATCTACAACGACCCGGCCAACCAGTTCGTCGCCAGCTTCATCGGCTCGCCACCGATGAATTTCGTGCCGGTGCGCCTGGCCCGGCAGGACGGCCAGCTGCTGGCTGTGCTCGACAGCGGGCAGGCCCGTTGCGAGCTGCCGCTAGGCCCGGCCAGCGAGGGCCTGGAGGGGCGCGAGATCATCCTTGGCATCCGCCCCGAGCAGATCGCCCTGGCCACGGCGGAGGGCAACGGCCTGCCGGGCATTCGTGCCGAGGTGCAGGTGACCGAACCCACCGGGCCAGACCTGCTGGTGTTCGTCACCCTCAACCAGACCAAGGTCTGCTGCCGCCTGGCCCCGGATGTGGCCTGCCGGGTCGGCGACAGCCTGAACCTGCAACTGGACCCGGCGCGGGCCCTGCTGTTCGACGCGCACAGCGGCGAACGCCTGCACCTGAACAATGGTAATGCCGTAAAGGACAACGTGGCTCACTTCAAGGGCCGCTGATTCGTCTACAACCCCAATAAGAAAAAAGAGGACGCAAAGGGATGGAACAGCGCAATCGCATCAAAACGTTGGGCTCATTGGCCCTGCTTGCCGCCGTTGGCAGCAGTGGCGCGCAAGCTGCCGAGGCCTTTTCCAGTGAGTCGAAATGGATGACCGGTGACTGGGGAGGCACCCGCACCGAGCTGCTGGAAAAAGGCTACGACTTCACCCTCGACTACGTCGGCGAGGTGGCCGGCAACCTGCACGGCGGCTACAACGACGACAAGACCGCACGCTACAGCGACCAGTTCGCCCTCGGCGCGCACCTGGACCTGCAGAAGATCCTGGGCTGGCACGATGCCGAGTTCAAGTTGGCGATCACCGAGCGCAGCGGCCGCAACCTGTCCAACGACCGCATCAGCGACCCACGCGCCGGGCAGTTCAGCTCGGTGCAGGAAGTGTGGGGCCGTGGCCAGACCTGGCGGCTGACGCAGATGTGGGTCAAGCAGAAGTATTTCGACGGCGCCCTGGACATCAAGGTTGGCCGCTTCGGCGAAGGCGAAGACTTCAACAGCTTCCCCTGCGACTTCCAGAACCTGGCGTTCTGTGGCTCCCAGGTGGGCAACTGGGTGGGGGGCATCTGGTACAACTGGCCGGTGAGCCAGTGGGCATTGCGGGTCAAGTACAACATCACCCCCGAGTTCTTCGTGCAGGTGGGTGCCTACGAGCAGAACCCGTCGAACCTGGAAACCGGCAACGGCTTCAAGCTCAGCGGCAGCGGCACCAAGGGCGCGATCCTGCCGGTGGAAATGGTCTGGTCGCCCAAGGTCAATGGCCTGCCGGGCGAGTACCGCCTGGGTTACTACTACAGCACCGCCAAGGCCGACGACGTGTTCGACGACGTCAACGGCAACCCGCAGGCGATCACCGGTGCCGACTTCAAGTCCCATTCCAGCAAGCATGGCTGGTGGGTGGTGGCGCAGCAGCAGGTGACGGCCCATGCCGGGGACGTCAACCGTGGCCTGAGCCTGTTCGCCAACTTCACGGTGCACGACAAGGCCACCAACGTGGTCGACAACTACCAGCAGGTGGGCCTGGTCTACAAGGGCGCCTTCGATTCGCGGCCCAAGGACGACATCGGCTTTGGCGTGGCACGCATTCATGTGAATGACGACGTGAAGAAACGCGCCGAACTGCTCAATGCCCAGAGCGGCATCGACGATTACGACAACCCAGGCTTCGTGCCGCTGCAGCGCACCGAGTACAACGCCGAGCTCTACTACGGCTTCCACGTCACCAACTGGCTGACCGTGCGGCCCAACCTTCAGTACATCAAGAGCCCTGGCGCGGTCGACGAAGTGGACAATGCGCTGGTCGCGGGTATCAAGATTCAGTCGTCTTTCTAAGCACAATTGTTGTAAATTTACGCCAATCCAAATCGGCTCCCGGCACCCACTGGCTTGCAGTGGTTGTCGGGAACAGGCCGAGACAGCGCTACCTCAAACAACAAGAGCTTGGAACCATGCCCGAACATCCGCTACATCGCTTCTTTTCCTCGCAGCGGCCCCGGCCGACATTCGAGTGGGAGCGTTACCAGCAGCGCGATGTGCTGATTATCGATCATCCCCGTTGCCAGGCAGTGTTCAGCCGCCAGGGCGCCCAGTTGCTGCACTTTCAACCGGCCGGCGAGCGGCCGTGGCTGTGGTGCGCCGAGCAATGGCCACAGGTGGGGGCGATCCGCGGTGGTGTGCCGGTGTGCTGGCCCTGGTATGGCCGCCACCCCAGCGAGGACCTGTGGCCCGCCCATGGCTGGGCGCGGTTGCTGGACTGGAAACTGGTGGACAGCCGCGAGGACGAGCAGGGCGTGGCCCTGAAGTGGCGCCTGGACCTGTGCGACTGGCAGGTCGACCTGCACGCCCGCCTGGGCAACCGCATGGAATTGAGCCTGAGCACCGAGCACCAGGACAGCGAACCCTGCCAACTGAGCCATGCGCTGCTGGCCTACTGGCGTATCAGTGACGTGTCCGAGATAGCGCTGTCTGGGCTTGAAGATATCGAAGGCTACGACCGCCTCAACCGCCAGGCCTGCCGCGAAGAGGGCGCGCTGAAGCTCAAGGGCGGCTGCCAGAAGGTCTACCCGGGTACGCCCCGGGTGCAACTGCAGGACCCGGCCTGGCAACGCGAGCTGTGCATCGATACCGGCGACAGCGACGACACCGTGGTCTGGCACCCCGGTAACCGGCCATTGATGGGCGTGAGCGGGCGCGAATGCCAGGGTTTCGTCTGCGTCGAGGCGGCCAGTGGCAGTGGCGAAGGCCTGAGCCTGGCGCCGGGCCAGCGTGCCCACCTGCGCCTGCAGGCACACCGGCTCAGTTGAGTTCGTCGTCCTCGATCGGGTAGCGGCTGGCGTTGAGGCTTTCCTTGATCTTGCGCAGGTGCGGCTGGAAGTCGACGCCGCGGCGCAGGGTCATGCCGGTGGCCAGCACATCGAGCACGGTGAGCTGGATGATGCGCGAGGTCATCGGCATGTAGATGTCGGTATCCTCTGGCAGCGGAATGTGCAGGCTCAGGCTGCAGGCCTGGGCCAAGGGCGAGCCGGCGGCGGTCAGGCCGAGCACCGAAGCCCCGTTTTCCCGGGCCAGGCGCGCCACTTCGACCAGTTCGCGGGTTCGCCCGGTGTAGGAAATGATCACGAACAGGTCGCCGGTGTGGGCCACCGAGGCCAGCATGCGTTGCATCAGCACGTCGGCATGGGCCGACACCGCCAGGTTGAAGCGGAAGAACTTATGCTGGGCGTCGAGGGCCACCGGGGCCGAGGCGCCCAGGCCGAAAAAGTGGATTTGCCGGGCCTGGATCATCATGTCCACGGCGCGGCTGACCTGCTGTGGGTCCAGCTGCTGGCAGGCGCTGTCGAGCGATGCGATGGCGCTGCCGAAGATCTTCTGGGTGTAGGCGGCGGGGTCGTCGTCGGCTTCCACCGCACGGCTCACGTAGGCCGCGCCGCTGGCCAGGCTCTGCGCCAGCTGCAGCTTGAGCTCGGGGTAGCCGCTGACACCGAACGAGCGGCAGAAGCGGTTGACGGTGGGTTCGCTGACCTTGGCCGCCTGGGCCAGTGCAGCGATGCTGAAACGGGTGGCTTGTTGCGGGTTGAGCAGGATGACTTCGGCGACTTTGCGTTCGGCCTTGTTCAGCTCGTCGAGGCGTCCCTGGATCTGTTCCAGGAGGTTTCGCACGCGGTCCATGGGTGTGTCCTTGGGTCGGGAAGACAGCCGGCTGTGGGAGCAGCAGGCTTTTTGCACGGTGGTCTATCGTACTGTCGGTGCGGTTGACGCACCACTTGTCTGTAACGCTTATCTGTAATGTTGTGGTTTTTACTACATTATCCCTTGAAAACCGTGTGTGAAAGCGGTATTCCTAGGCCAACTTTAGGAAAGAACCAACATCATGGCTGCAATCAGTGTCGAACCTTGCACCTTTGCCCTGTTTGGCGCCCTTGGCGACCTGGCCTTGCGCAAGCTGTTCCCTGCGCTCTACCAGCTCGACCGTGCCAACCTCCTGCACCCGGACACGCGCCTGCTGGCGCTGGCCCGCGAGCCCGGCAGCGCCCAGGATCACCTGAACACCATTGAGGCCCACCTGCGCCGGCACGTGCCGGACGCCGATATCGAGCCGGCGGCACTGGGCCGGTTCCTGGCCCGGCTGGGCTATCAGCACCTGGATTTCCTGCAGCCCGACGGTTACCTGGCGCTGGCCGAGCAACTGCCGGGCGAGGAGCCGTTGATCGCCTATTTCGCCACCGCCGCAGCGGTGTACGGCGCGATCTGCGAAAACCTCGACAAGGCCGGCCTGGCCCCACGCACCCGGGTGGTGCTGGAAAAGCCCATCGGCCACGACCTGGAGTCGTCACGCCGGGTCAACGATGCCGTGGCGCGGTTCTTCCCGGAAAACCGGGTGTACCGCATCGACCACTACCTGGGCAAGGAAACGGTACAGAACCTGATTGCCCTGCGCTTTGCCAACAGCCTGTTCGAAACCCAGTGGAACCAGAACTCCATCTCCCACGTGGAAATCACCGTGGCCGAGAAGGTCGGTATCGAAGGCCGCTGGGGCTACTTCGACAAGGCCGGGCAGCTGCGTGACATGATCCAGAACCACCTGCTGCAGCTGCTGTGCCTGATCGCCATGGACCCGCCCAGCGAGCTCTCCGCCGACAGCATCCGCGACGAGAAGGTGAAGGTGCTCAAGGCCCTGGCACCGATCACCGGCGAGGGCCTGAGCACCCATGTGGTGCGTGGCCAGTACATTGCCGGCTACAGCGACGGCAAGCCGGTGCCGGGCTACCTGGAAGAAGACAACGCCAACGCCCAGAGCGACACTGAAACCTTCGTTGCCCTGCGCGCCGACATTCGCAACTGGCGCTGGTCGGGCGTGCCGTTCTACCTGCGCACTGGCAAGCGCATGCCGCAGAAGCTGTCGCAGATCGTCATCCACTTCAAGGAAACACCGCACTACATCTTCGCTCCGGAACAGCGCTTGCAGATCGGCAACAAGCTGATCATTCGCCTGCAGCCGGATGAAGGCATCTCGTTGCGGGTGATGACCAAGGAGCAGGGCCTGGACAAGGGCATGCAACTGCGCAGCGGCCCGCTGCAGCTGAATTTTTCCGACACCTGGCGCAGCGCAAGGATTCCGGATGCCTACGAGCGGCTGTTGCTCGAAGTGATGCGGGGCAACCAGAACCTGTTCGTGCGCAAGGACGAAATCGAGTACGCCTGGAAGTGGTGCGACCAACTGATCGCCGGCTGGCGTAATGCGGGCGATGCGCCCAAGCCTTATGCCGCCGGTTCCTGGGGGCCGATGAGCTCGATAGCATTGATCACACGTGATGGGAGGGCCTGGTATGGCGATATCTGAACTGCAACTGCCAGCCGCCGTGAAGGCGCATTCGCTGGCTGACGGCAAGGCACTGGCTGCGACCCTGGCCGCGGATGTGGCCGAGCGCCTGCGTGCGGCCATCGCCGCCAAGGGCCAGGCCTGCGTGGTGTTGTCCGGCGGGCGCAGCCCGGTGCCGTTTCTGGAGAAGCTGGCAGGCGAGGCGCTGGACTGGCCAAAGGTCACCGTCAGCCTGGCCGATGAGCGCTGGGTGCCGGTGGAGCATGCCGACAGCAACGCCGGCTTGCTGGCCCGCCACCTGTTCAAGGGGCCGGCGGCCAAGGCCCGCTTCATCGGCCTGTACCAGCAGGCGGAAAACCTGGAGGCCGCCGCTGCCCAGGCCGACCAAGTGCTGGCCGACCTGCCGCCGATCGATGTGCTGGTGCTGGGCATGGGTGACGATGGCCATATCGCCTCGCTGTTCCCCAACAGCCCGAACCTGAACGAAGGGCTGGCCCTGGGCAACCCACGCCGCTGCCTGGCGATGCTGGCCCCGACGGTGCCGCACCAGCGCCTGTCGCTGACCCGTGCGCTGCTGGCCAGTGCCGCTTCTATCGCCTTGGCCGTGCAAGGCCCGGGCAAACTCGCTACCCTGCGCGCCGCGCTGGCGGGCAACGACCTTTCGGAAATGCCGATTCGCGCCTTTCTTCACGACCCCCTGGACATCTACTGGTGCCCATGAGCCAAGGATCCACTGTCATGACCACCCTTGAACGCCCACAGCCAAAGCTCTCGATGGCCGAGAAAGCCGCCCGGATCGATGCCATCTGCGACAAGGCGCGCATTCTGCCGGTAATCACCATCGCCCGTGAGCAAGACATCCTGCCCTTGGCTGATGCCCTGGCGGCCGGCGGCATTCGCACGCTGGAAGTGACCCTGCGCTCGCAACATGGGCTGAAGGCCATTCAGGTGCTGCGCGAGCAGCGCCCGGAATTGTGCGTGGGTGCCGGCACCGTGCTCGACCGCAGCATGTTCGCGGCGGTCGAGGCCGCTGGCGCGCAGTTCGTGGTGACGCCGGGCATCACCCAGGCCATTCTCGAAGCCGGCGTGGACAGCGAAATCCCGCTGCTGCCTGGGATCAGCACGCCGTCGGAAATCATGATGGGTTATGCCCTGGGTTACCGCCGCTTCAAGCTGTTCCCCGCGGAAATCAGCGGGGGCGTGGCGGCGATCAAGGCGTTCGCCGGCCCGTTCGGGGATATCCGTTTCTGCCCGACCGGTGGCGTGAACCCAGCCAACGTGCGCAACTACATGGCGCTGCCTAACGTGATGTGCGTGGGTGGCACCTGGATGCTCGACAGCAGCTGGATCAAGAACGGTGACTGGGCGCGGATCGAGGCGTGCAGCGTCGAGGCCATGGCATTGCTCGACGCCAACTGACATTTGTTGTGTGCTTTACGGCTTATGGGGCGCTTGGTCGGCGCCCCTTTTTTTGGGGTATGAAAAGGCGCCGCTGGCGCGGCGCATCGCGAGCTTTGCTCGCTCCTACCGGAGATTGAACTGCGCCCCAGATGTTGGACACCCGTCCATCACCTGGGGCGCAGTTCAGATTTGCATTGGCCTGGTAGGAGCGAGCGAAGCTCGCGATGCGCCGCGCCAGCGGCGCCCATCGCATCAGGCTGCTTTGGCCTGTTCCTGGCTCAGCGAGCGGTTCAGCGCGCTGAACAGTGCCTTGAAGCTGGCAGTGGTGATGTTTTCATCGATACCCACACCGTGCACCGGGCGGCCGCCGGCCACGCGCAGTTCGATGTAGGCCGCTGCCTTGGCATTGGTGCCAGCGCCGATGGCGTGCTCGTTGTAGTCCATGATCTCCACGGCAACCGGCAGGCCGGCGACCAGGGCTTCCAGGGCGCCGTTGCCCTTGCCGCGCCAGTGCAGGGTGGTTTCGCCTTCGCCGGCCACTTCCACTTCCACGGCGCTGTGGCCGTTTTCTTCCTGCAGGCGGTGGCTGACCAACGCGTACGGGGCATTGGCCTGGAGGTATTCCTTGTGCAGCAGGGTGTAGATCTGCTGGGCAGTCATTTCCAGGCCCAGGCGGTCGGTTTCACCCTGCACCACCTGGCTGAACTCGATCTGCATGCGGCGTGGCAGGCTGATGCCGTATTCCTGTTCGAGCAGGTAGGTGATGCCACCTTTGCCCGACTGGCTGTTGACGCGGATCACCGCCTCGTAGCTGCGGCCGATGTCGGCCGGGTCGATCGGCAGGTACGGCACTTCCCACAGCTCGCCTTCCTGCTGCTTGGCAAAGCCCTTGCGGATGGCGTCCTGGTGCGAGCCGGAGAACGCGGTGTGAACCAGGTCGCCGACGTAGGGGTGACGCGGGTGCACCGGCAGCTGGTTGCACTCCTCGACTACCTTGCGCACGCCATCGATGTCGGAGAAGTCCAGCAGCGGGTCGATGCCCTGGGTGTAGAGGTTCAGTGCCAGGGTCACCAGGTCGACGTTGCCGGTGCGCTCGCCGTTGCCGAACAGGCAGCCTTCGGCGCGGTCGGCGCCGGCCATCAGGCCCAGCTCGGTGGCGGCGATGCCGGTGCCACGGTCGTTGTGGCAGTGCAGGCTGATGATCACGCTGTCGCGGCGGCTGACGTTACGGCAGAACCACTCGATCTGGTCGGCGTAGATGTTCGGCGTGGACACTTCCACGGTGGCCGGCAGGTTGAGGATGACCTTGTGCTCAGGCGTCGGGTTCCACACCTCGATCACCGCATCGCAGACTTCCTTGGCGAACTCAAGCTCGGTGGCGCTGAAGGTTTCCGGCGAGTACTGGAAGGTCCACTGGGTTTCCGGCTGCTGGGCGGCGTACTTGACGAACAGCTTGGCCGCGTTCACCGCGATGTCCTTCACGCCTTGCTTGTCCTGGTTGAAGACGATGCGGCGGAACGACGGGCTGGTGGCGTTGTACAGGTGGACGATGGCCTTCTTGGCGCCACGCAGGGATTCGAAGGTGCGGGCGATCAGGTCTTCACGGGCCTGGGTGAGCACCTGGATGGTGGTGTCGTCCGGGATGTGGCCGTCTTCGATCAGCGTGCGCACGAAGTCGAAATCGGTCTGCGAGGCCGATGGGAACGAGGCTTCGATTTCTTTCACGCCAACCTGCACCAGGGTCTTCCAGAAGCGCAGCTTCTTCTCCGAGTCCATCGGCTCGATCAGCGACTGGTTGCCATCACGCAGGTCGGAGCTGCACCAGATCGGCGCTTGGGTGATGGTCTTCGACGGCCAGGTACGGTGAGGCAGGTCGATGGTCGGGAAGGCGCGGTACTTCTTCGAAGGGTCTTTGAGCATGGACATGAAAGCAATCCTTTTGTGTGCGGCCGAGATCGGGCCTGCCGAGCGATAACGAGATGAAGAGGCGAGGCGACGCGAATCAGCCTGGTAGTCGGGCGCTGACCAGGCAGAGGCTGCGATGTTGTCGGAGCAGGATGAGGGTGCTGAAGGTTTTCATGCCTTCAACCCTAACCAGTGGGGTGGGGGATGGCAAGCGCTTGGAAAAAATTGAGAGGAATGCTTAAAAAAAGCGAAATGGCGAGATTTTATCGCTGATATCTGTTTAAGGGTTCTTGAATGTTGCGCGGTAATTTTCGATGGCGCAACACAGGGGAAGTGATGTCGACGGCGCCGGCCTCTTCGCGGGGCAAGCCCGCTCCTACAGCCGCGAAGCAGGCGCCGCCGATCTCAGGGCTGAAACGCGCCAATGAAGATCGCCGGGTCCACCCGTGCATCGTTCAGGCTGACGTTCCAGTGCATGTGCGGCCCGGTGGCGCGGCCGGTGGAGCCCACGCGCCCCACCACATCGCCGCGGCGCAGCTGCTGGCCCACCTGCACGTCGATCTTGGACATGTGGCAGAACATGCTGATGAAGCCCTGCCCATGGTCGACGAACACCGTGCGGCCATTGAAGAAGTAGTCGCCCACCAGAATCACCTGGCCGTTGGCCGGGGTTTTGATCGGAGTGCCTGCCGGCACTGCGAAATCCAGGCCGGCATGGGGGTTGCGCTCCTCGCCGTTGAAGAAGCGGCGCACGCCGAACTTGCTCGACAGCGGCCCGTTGACCGGTTTGTCCAGCACCAGGTTGCTGGGCAGGCCGGGGCTGAAGCTGCGGTAGGCCTTGATCTGCTCGGCCAGTTCACGGTCGATGCGCTTGAGGTCGGCCGGGTTCGGGTTGACCTGGCGGGTGTTCTTCAGGGTGATGTGCTGCTCGGGGTATTTCTTGCTGCCCACGGTAAAAGCCAGGCTCCGCTCGCCCTGGGTCAGTACTGCCGCGCCGGGCTTCTGGGTCAGCGGGATGCCGACGATGGCCAGCCAGTTGTCCTGCTCGCGCACCACCAGCACCGGCTTGCCCTCGAAGCGCGCACTCGGCGCCGTGGCCGCCGGGCCCAGGTCGACAACGGCCACGCCACCGGGCACCGGCTTGTTCAGGGTGCGGGTGATGTAGCTGGCCTGGGCGCCTGCGGCCAGCAGCAGGAGGGAAAGGGCAAGCAGGGGCGCAAGGAGGCGGGGCATGTGTCAGTCCAGTAGCGAGAGGGTGACCGGAGTCAGGTGATTGTCTTCCACGCGCACCTGCAGCTCGCCCTCGTTCAGGCGGGCGGTCAGGCGCTGGCCGTTGCGGGTTTGCCCGGCGCTGCGGATGGCCTGGCCCTGTTCGTCGAGCAGGATGCTGTAGCCGCGCGCCAGGGTTGCCAGCGGGCTCACCACCTGCAGCGTTTGCAACTGGGCCTGGAAGCGCTGGCGGCGGTCCTTGAGCACTTCGCGCATGGCCCGCGGCAGGCGTTCGGCCAGGCTGTCCAGGCGCTGGCCGAGCAGCTTCAGGGTGCGCCCCGGGTGCTGGGCGGCCAGCCGGGTGTCCAGGCGTGCCAGGCGCTCGCGGCGCTGGTTGAGGTTGAGCATGAATGCACGGCGCAGGCGCATGTCCAGGTCGTCCAGGCGCTGGGCCTGCTGGCGCAGGCGCTCACCGGGGTGGCGCAGGCGCCGGGTCAGCGAGTCCAGGCGCAGGCGGTCGTGGCTCAGGCGGTTTTGCATGCGCAGCAGCAGGCGCCGGTGCAGGCCGTCCAGCCGTTGCTGCAGGCCGCTGTTGTCGGGGGCGAGCAGTTCGGCGGCAGCCGAGGGCGTGGGGGCGCGCACGTCGGCGACGAAATCGCTGATCGACACGTCGGTTTCGTGGCCCACGGCGCTGACGATCGGCGTGACGCAGGCGGCCACGGCGCGCGCCACGGCTTCTTCGTTGAAGCACCAGAGATCTTCCAGCGAGCCGCCACCACGGGCCAGGATCAGCGCATCGAAGCCGAGCCGGTCGGCCTGCTGCAGCGCCCGCACGATCTGGCCGATAGCCTCGCGGCCCTGCACGGCGGTGGGGATCAGGTTCAGCTCGACCTGCGGTGCGCGGCGGCCGAACACGCTGATGATGTCGCGAATCACGGCGCCGGTGGGCGAGGTGATGATGCCGATGCGCCGGGGGTGAGCCGGCAGTGGCTTCTTGCGTTCGGCGCTGAACAGGCCTTCGCTGCCGAGCTTTTCCTTCAACGCCTCGAAGGCCAGGCGCAGCGCGCCATCGCCGGCAGGCTCCACGGTATCGAGGATCAGCTGGTAGTCGCCACGCCCCTCGAACAGCGACACCTTGCCGCGCACCCGCACGGCCAGGCCATCGCGCAGGGCCTGGCGCACGCGCGTGGCGTTCTGGCGGAACAAGGCGCAGCGCACCTGGGCACCGCTGTCCTTGAGGGTGAAGTACATGTGGCCGGAGGCCGGGCGGGCGAGGTTGGATATCTCGCCTTCCACCCAGACGCTGCGGAACACATCTTCCAGCAACACCCGGGCGCGGCCGTTGAGCTGGCTGACGGTGAGGACCTCGCGGTCCAGGCCGAGTCGTTCGAAAGGGTCTTTGATCATGGGGGCATGATAAGGGGCGGGGTAGGGGGCGCCAAGTGCATGCCGGGAGATTTATAGTGGATTCGAGATCGAGCGCCGCCCGCGCGGCGCATCGCAGGCAAGCCTGCTCCTACAAAGGGCCGCGCGCGGTGGCCACATGAACACTGGCCCGAAACAGATGTAGGAGCAGGCTTGCCTGCGATGCGCCGCGCGGGCGGCGCTCGATCTCA